>JBBQSU010000171.1:0-7065 GCA_038234815.1 Tepidisphaerales bacterium
TCCAGGCACCGCAACTTCAAAGGCATCGAAGAGGAGGGGCCGCAATTCTTTAAAGATCGGAACCGTTTTGACGTGCTGTCCGTCAAGATGCTCTTTCTTCTTCATCCGAACGTGCATCGAGTTTTTTTCCCAGTTGACGTCGGACCAACAAAGGTCAAGCACTTCAGAAGGGCAGCGCAGGCCTGCATAGCGACACAGACCGACGATAAGGCGCCACTCCTTATCGGGGCAGGCCTCAAGCAGCTTTTGCGTGTCCGCTTCGTCGATGAAGCGCTGACGCTCTCGATTCGTCTGACTACCCGCTTTCACATCTTCAAACGGATTCTTAGCGATCCAATCCCATTTCACAGCTTGCCGGAACATCTGTCTGGCGGTCTTAACTCGCTTGCTTATCGTCGCCGAAGAAAGTTTTTCGTTTCGCTGGCTTCGCCTGAATTCGTCGGCATCATGCGCCGTGATCGACCGAATACATTTGTCCTTTCCAAAATGACCAACCAACACCCGCTTTGTTTGCTTATAGGTTGTTACCGTCGATGTCTTCACTTCGATATGCGAGAAGAACTCATCCAATAGCTTTTGCAGCGTAATCTGCCCCCGTGGCCCCGCATCGATCAAGCCAACGCTGGCCATTTTCGCAGCAAGTTCCGCAGGTAATTCGCCAATCCATTTGGTGAGGTCATGGGAATGAGGCTGACCAAACCGCTGATTCGCCAGAATCGCTTCTACTCTCGATTTGACCCCTTCAGAATCCTTGAGATTTGCCTTTCCAAGACGTAGCGCCTTGCGCTTGCCGACTGAATTATAGAACTCAATTCGCTTTCGCCCGTTAGACTCTTTCACAAGACTAGCCATCTTTTGATCCTTGCTCCAAACGTTGAAGCATTTCACTCACCGCATTTTTGCTATACCGCACGTGCCGACCGATACGAATCGCTGGAAGTATGCGCTCATCAGTAAGCGTATACACTTTCCTTACCGACATCTGAAGCCACGCTGCCACTTCAGCCCGCGTAAGAAGCACCTCACCAATCACAGTTGCCATTCTGCACCCCGCAAAAAAAGTCATCCGAACAGTTACGACACCCTGGGCGTTTTTCCTTTTGAACGCTCCTTTGATCTCAAATCCAGGTGATACTGAAGAGTGGACTTCTCCTCGATTGCCGCTACGAAAAGCCACGCCTCGTCGATCAACCCGAGGGCGACCAACTCCCTCAACAAGTGGGCCTCCCACCCGTCGGCTTCCGGCCCCGGCGCGGGAAACTCTCGAAGCACGTCCAGCAGCTTCTCCAAAGTCATGGCTACCGATCTGCCGTTCTTTGCAGCAAGAGCCGTCAACCAATCCCGAGTCTCCGGGGAAGGACGGAACAATACCCCGGCTCGATCACGTTTTTTATTGTCTACTTTCTTCATAGTTCCCAAGCCTACAGTGTGTATCACGGAGTGTCAAATGGTAGTTCAAAAAATATTAATTTGTCATCCCCTTACGCAACCTCATCGCCGTCATACCTTTCCGTCGGCAACCCCGCCAACCCGCAATACTGATGCGTTTGCAAAGTCTTAGCCAACGCTTCATCTTCCGGTCGGATGCGCCCCTCGCAGTAATGGTCAAGCCGCTTCAAGACGTACTCATCCCCGAAAGCCTGACGAATCGGCCAAAGCGAACGAGCCGCCCGCATGATCCGGCCTTCCGACTGGCCCATAACATGCTGCTCATCTTCCTCATGCTGCTTACGTCGTTCCTCTTCCCCGAGCGTGCGAATCTTCTCGACATCGCCCACGAAGTCTTTCCACCAGGGCAACATCGGGCAGCGTTCCGACCGCGGATCCTGCGCATGATCCACGAAATCGACCATCCCCCGGATTTGGGCCAAAGCGATATTCGGCCAATCCACTAACTCACGTCGGGCAAAATTCCGAATCGCAGAGTTGGCCCATTCATCGACAAATTCAGCTTCAAAGCGATTGAATCCCCGCATGTTGTAGACCCGCAATCTCCGAAGCTTTGCACTCTTGCGACGCCCGAGATACGCCGTTTGGCCGTCGGAGTTTTCGTTCCAGTCTCGATCCAGAATCCCAAGGCATCGGGAATTCAGATTGTCGGCAACAATAGCCTCATCGACCATCTTCGGAGTGAACGAGACGTGATCGAACGTCAGATCGACCCGCTTGCCGTTCCAGCGCAAATCCTTCATCGAATCGAGCGTAGCAATGAAAGCCAGGAGGACATCGGAACCGAACCGAGTGCAGGCTTCGCCCTTCAATTCGATCATAGTGTACATCTCCAACGCAGCCTTCGGCACGAGCAACGTTACCGGCCCCGGCCCTTGTACGATCCTCTCCCATCGACTCGCCGGCCCCTTCTCTTCCCAAGCAGGCTCATCGAATCCGGCCTTTTCCAACAATGCCCTCTCAACCAAGATCTGGACTTCGGATACGTCCGCAAAGACAGTGAGTTTGAGATAGTCCAGATGAAAGACCACCCGTTCCCCGGTATCTCCTGTTCCCCCTTTTGGTGTGAGACACCCCCTATTAGACACCCCCTATTAGTCAAGGGGGGTGTTGTCGCCAAACCCGCCTCAATCCCACCCTCGACCTGGCAAGGGCGGGCCGGGTTCGTGCTGGCTTCGCCAGGTGCCCGAACCCGACCCGACGCCCCCTCATCCCTCACCGCAACCCCATCAGTCCCCGCAGCATCTTCGCCCAACATCGTTTCCCCCTGATTCATACTTCCATCCCCTTTCTTATTAATCGCATCGCAGAAGCGTTCCTGTAAGCCCTGCGATGAATCCTGATCTCCCCGCTACGCTGCCTCGCTTGTCGGTCGCGTCCGCTCGCCGCTCTGGTCGCTCGGATCAGAAACGCCAGGGGCCCACTGCCCGCTGTCGGCCCCCCCACTCCGACGGTGCAGGGTATCGCCGCCTTCGGCGGCGGAATTGAAAGGACTTTCCGCCATCGGGCAGTCCCTGGCATTTCTGCTCTCCACTCCCGGCGCGTCGTGCTCCTACGCCCGCCAATCGCGTCCGCTACGCTCTGGCTTTGAACTTCAAGGAAGAAAGCCATCCATGAACGACCCCGATAATTGCCCTTCATCGCTTGCCCCCTTCAATGATCGAGAGGATGCCGAGACGCACCGAAACGGGCAAAGTTGACCAGGCATCAATAATGCGTTGCAGCTCGCTGGCGAACTGATCCCCTGAATTCGCGTCGATAGCGAATCGTGCTGCGCTTTTTGCTGCGCTTTTTTGGCGTACATGCCGATTTTCTGGGAATTCCGACGCGGGTTCGAATCCCGCTGGGGTCATCCCCGTATCTTGCACGGAATCGCAAGACATGGAATCGCTCGGTAATACCGGGCGATTCTCGTTTTCCGGGTGTGTCAATTGCCAAGCCCTGCGCTGCCTGTCCGTCCCGCGCGCGGCCGCTTTTTGGGGCGCCTTTTCCGAAAACCCCGCCCGGCCAAAGCACGTCGCTTGCGGCCTTGACGCCTTTTCGCCTGCGAGTAGAATCCTCAATCCCAGTCACTGGGCCGTCCGTGTCCTGCCTCTCAACCATGACCCGGCGGGAACGAGCGTCAGTCACGATTGGCCTTTGCCGCGTGCGGCTCACTGTTTTGAGATCGATCGCCCGTTGACCGCCGGCCTTATTTCGCCGGGTTGCCGGGTGCCGATTAGAAAGTCGTCTGTCATGGCCCGTTACATCGGACCCAAGGTCAAATTGTCTCGTCGGGTCGGCGTCCCCATCGCCGACATTCCCAAACACACCGGAAAAGAACTGGAACTGCCCGGGATGCACGGTTTCCGCGGGCGCCGGTCTACTGAATACGGCGTGCGTCTCACCGAGAAGCAGAAGCTGCGTTATCACTATGGAATGCTGGAGCGCCAGTTTCGCAAGTTCCTGGCCATTGCCAAGAAGAGCAAGGGCAACACCGGCAACACCATGATGGCGCTGCTTGAAAAGCGGCTGGATAATGTCGCGCGGCGTCTGGGCGTGGGCCGGACCATCTGGGCCACCCGCCAGATCGTCGGACACGGCCATGTTGTTCTGAACGGCCAGAAGACCGACATCAGCTCGGTGATCGTCAAGCCCGGCGACGTCATCACTTTCAAGGAAGGCATTCACAAGGTACTGCGGGAAAACATGGAGCAAGGTGCCGGCCACCAAGTCCCCGGCTGGCTGGAATGGAATCCGGCGCAGCTGACTGCCAAGGTCCTCCGTGATCCGGTGCCCGAAGACGTTCCCTTTGAAGTGAATATGAATCTGATTATCGAATTCTATCGATAAATGTCGGTCTGCCCCGATACACTCTAAAGCCCGTGGAGTTTTGCTCCGCGGGCTTTTTTCTATGGACGCTTCTCGAAACAACCCGTTGCCGAAACTCGTGCTCAACCAGGAGCATTTCACGACGATCGTGCAAAACGGCATTCTTAAGGCCAACATATCGATTGATCTGATGACCGCCGACTTCAAAGCCATGCTGGTGCCCGACGGTCGCTCGCGCCGCGCGCCCAGCATCGTCCAATGCCTGCGCAAACTCGCAGAGAAGGGCGTGGAGATTCGTCTGTTGCATGCCGGCACGCCCAGCGCGGCAGCGCTGGTTGAACTGAAACGGGCCTTGCCATCAAACCTGATCATCCGCCGATGCCCGCGATTGCACGCCAAGGCCGTGCTGATCGACGCGCAAATGATGTACCTCGGCAGCGCCAATCTCACCGGTGCCGGGCTGGGCGCCAAGGCCGACGGCCGGCGAAACTTCGAGATGGGGATATGGACCAGTTCGCCGGAATTGATCGAAGGCGTCCTGGAGCAGTTCAACCAGCTCTGGGAAGGCCGGGCCTGCGCCTCCTGCCGCCGAAAAGAAGTTTGCCCTGTTCCGCTCGAAGAGCCGGCGCTGTAACCTGCCTTGCTGCCATGAATCCAACCCCGCTCAAGCTCAATCTGAAGAAAGACGTTCAGCTCGATATCCAGTGGAGCGACGGCCTGCATAGCGTCTATCCGGTGTCGATGCTGCGCTCGATGTGCCCGTGCGCGATGTGCAAACTGGTGCGCGACGGCACCGATCCGCACGACATCAGCCCCAAGCCGCGGGGTAAGCCGCTGCTGACGATCCTGCCCGGAAATTACTCGGATAAAATCACCGTCACGGCCGCGGAAATGGTTGGCAACTATGCCATCAAGTTGGTTTTTTCCGACCAGCACGACTCGGGGATTTTTTCGTTCGAGTATTTGCGGTCCATCAGCACGCCCAAGCCGACATCGACCGACGCTGGATAACGCCGATCCGAGAAGTCGCGCGTCGGCCCTGCGACAGTTTCGTGGCCAGCCCTTACAATGGTCCGCCTTATGCCACTCGTCGCCCAAGTTCAGAATTTGAGCAAGATTTATCGCAAGCCCGGAACGGACGTGGAGGTACACGCGCTGCGCGACGTTTCGCTGGATTTCGAGCAAGGCGAATACACCGCCATCATGGGCGCGTCGGGATCGGGCAAGAGCACGCTGATGAACGTGCTGGGGTGCCTCGATAAGCCGACATTGGGCCACTATGTGCTGGGCGGCGACGACATCAGCCAGATGCCCGACGACCAGCTCAGCGAAATTCGTTCCCGGCGGATCGGGTTCATCTTTCAGAATTTCAATCTCATTCAACAGTTGACCGTGCTGGAGAATCTGGAAGTGCCCATGTTCTATCTCCAGGTGCCCCCGCCCGAGCGCCGTCGCCGCGCCGCCGAATTGGCCGAAAAGGTGGGGCTGGGCGATCGGCTGGACCATCGGCCCATGCAGCTTTCCGGCGGGCAACAGCAGCGCGTGTGCATCGCCCGCGCGCTCATTAACGACCCCCTCATCATTCTTGCCGATGAACCCACCGGCGCCTTGGACAGCAAGACGGGCCAGGCAGTGTTGACTCTTTTTGACGAGCTGGTGGCCGGCGGACGAACGATCCTGCTGGTCACGCACGATCCTTCGGTGGCCCATCGCTGTCAGCGGGTGATCCACCTCCACGACGGTGCCGTAGCCCGCGACGAGCGCCAGGCGCGCAGAGAGGTCAACGTCGAAGGCGGCCAATTGAGCCAGACGCCTTGATCCGAAGGGGGCGTCACCGCTTTTCCCGCTCGGGGCGAAAAATCTGCTTATCCTGATTAACAAGGGACGATCCCTTCTGCCCAGTATTGGGCCACGGTCGTGGACTCCGATCGGGTTGCCCGCCACTCCCAGTTCCAATGACGCCGATCTACGCGCGACCCTCGGCCCACGCTTGGGGCGAATGGAAGGAAGACGACTTTGCTCAAAGAATCGCGTTTTGGCCGGATTTCGGGCAATTTCGAGCAAAGTCGCTGCAAAAGGGGGTCCCTTAAGGGTCCCAAGGGTGTCCCTGTGTCGCCGCAATCGTGTCCAGCAGGGATCATGATCATTAGAGTTCGGGTCCCGCATTTTCGATCGGCCAAAACCGGTGTTTGCAGGACCGGCTTCGCAGGGCAGTTCGTAGATCGCCACGCAAATCGCTGCCACCGACGGCGCGTTCTGCGTCATCCTATCTGTAGTTGCAGGCCCGGCTCGGCGCGAAGATTGTCCGTGCCCGAATCGAGCTCGGGGCAGTGAGCACGCCGCGCACGCGCCGGCAGCTAACCTGGCCATCAAGACAACGGATTGTTTGTTGGTCATAACTACACTCCTTTACCGTGAGGGCAGGAGTTGCGCAAATGGGCGCCAATTCGCGCAACTTGGAGTGGTGTAAAATGCACCTAAGCCTAGATTTATACACGGCTTATAAAAAATTCTAAATTTTTCGGAAAGGGTCGAAATTTGGTGCGCTTTTTGGCGCCAATTTGCGCACCAATCGGTAACCGGGACCGGTCGCGGTCGCCCCGCCCGACATCCAGACCAGACCGATAGACAAGATTGGCCGGCCGCCTATCAATCCCGTGATGGAAGGCGAAGAGGGCAGACATGCTCTGGAGGGTGTCACTCCGTGACGCCGATCCCGTTCCCCGGCGGCAGGGACTGCCGCCCTTGCATATCCATATCTGACGCTTTCGCTTCCAATCGCCGTCGTGGGGTGGGGGGGGGGGG
>JBBQSU010000172.1:0-7054 GCA_038234815.1 Tepidisphaerales bacterium
AATCGCCATCGCTCCGCTCCCGATCAGACCGCCCCTTGAACACATACAGTCCTTTGTTCGTCGAGACGATATCCCCCCATTGGAGACTGTCGTCATTGAGAACCCGCTCCGATGCGATTCGCTCTTCCTCGGCCGCCGAAGGCGGGCTGAACGCGCGACCTCGATTCTCCAGCGCGAGCTGTTGCGCACGACGCTTCCCTTCGGCCACGCGTTCACGCCACTGCTCGCGGCTCATATCCAGCGGCGAACCGTCTTCGGCCGCAGGAGGGCTTGTTGCGTCCTGAGCAAGGCAACCGGCGCCCAACAATTGTCCGAGGACAAGCGTTGCGAGCGCCAACGCCAACACAAGAGCGATCTGCAGAGTTACAGGTTGGCCAGAATAACCCATTGCGTTCGCCGAACAAAAAGACACCTTGCACATACTAGGCTGTTTCCGCTCCGGTTTATAGCCCGCTGTCGAATTGGGTTCGTTCTGCAAAAAATCGATCTGACCAGGCTGAAATTGGCGATGCCACCGCCCGAGATTAGTCGAGTTTCTGCTTGAGTATCTTGATCTGCGAGTTGCGCTTGGCATACCGCTGCAGAGCCGCCAACCTGCGAACGGCTTTATGCAGCGCCTCGGATGGCGGCTTCTGAAGCAACCCGTCGATTTCACCAAGGACTTTCGAGCGCGCAAGGTCCACGGCGTTCACGCATTCGTAAGCACCGGATCCATCGGATTGCCGGAAATGTACATCGCGGGCATTTGCTGCCTCGACCGAGGCCGCGGATGCAAAGCCATGGCGAAGCGCGTTCATTCGAGAACGCGCCTTGCCTTGTTGAGTGCGCGGGCCGGTGCTCATGAGGGCATTGCGCTTGTTGGCCGCGAGCTGCTTGTCCGACGCCATCAGCCCACTTTCGGTTTAGCGGATCTGGCGGAAGGCTTGTTCACAACCATGGTCTTTTCAGGATGTCGGCTAGCGTACCTCAATTCCAAATCCTTCAAAATACCGAAGAGAGCCTTTCGATCCGACGCCTTCTGACGGTGGATCAGAACGAGCGATGGAAGTGCGCGGAAGTAAGCTTCCCCTTCCAGGGCTTCGGGCGCGTAGCCGGCCGCTTCAAATGCCTTATCCGACTTCGCTTTGAATGCCGGGTCGGCAAAGTACTTTGTGGCATTCAAGGCGGCCTCGGCATGGATTGCCCCTTCCGCATTCCTTATAGCCGCACCTTCGTGTGTCTTTCGGAACAGCGACTCGACGGCGGGCCGCTGATGGTTGATCAGAATAGCTCCTTCTACACGGTCGAGGTTTTGGAGGTTCAGCGTTAGCTTGGTCGCCTCACTGACCAAGATGTATTCGAACGTCGTCTTGGCGCTGCCGCCATGCGTGTACTCGAAAGCCTCGAAGACGTGCACGAAATCCTCACGAATCTCGCGGGGAAGTAACTCCGGAAAATCCAACAACTTCTTGATGAAGGCGGGAGTATAATCGTTGTCGTCGAACTCTTCCTCGCTTTCCACTTCGGGCGGGGCGGCTTTTTGCAACTCATCAAATGTATCGTCGGTCATTGTTGTTGCTCCTTTGCTTGCAGGTGTTGCAGGCCGTGGAAGACAACAGATTCTGAGGTGCGGGCAAGCGTTGCCCGGTGGGAGAAATCGGGTAAGCCCGAAATCGGCTACGAAAACTCCTCGATTGCAAGACGGACGACCGATTCGATGGTCACCGGTGGAAGCCTTTGCTCGTGGAGGTATACGTTCAGCGGGGGCACCACGAGCGCGAGAAAATCGTGAAAGAGGCCCTTTTCGATATAGATGACCTTTCCCTGGAACATCTTGCCAGCCGATTCCCGTCGCCGGCCGATTGAGCGGCCACTCGAACGGAACATTTTGCCCAGGTGATCAGCGAGGATCCGGTTGGCCCAGTTATAAGGGGCCCCGCTTGTTCGCAGTTCATCGATCCGGCAACGGGCGGCTGCTGCAGCCTTTGCTATGTTGGCTTCGGTCGGCGTTTCCAGCGCGTACGGGCAAGCCGTTTGCTCATCGCCCCAAACGTCCATGCAAAAGGTGCCTGGGCGCTCCTCACCGCGCCGATAGTCGCGGGCGATCTCCCATTGAACCGCCGCGGGCAGTTGACCGTCGAAATACAAGGACGGCTTTTTCGCAACCTTGTCGAGCGTAGTGACGAGAACCCCCTCTTTCATCCGTGCGCTCTCGATTGCTGCTTCCATCAAGACACTCGCGATAGGATAAAGTCTCTCTTTCTCGTCTTCCGTCAATTCGCTTCCCTGGCTGGGAACCTGCAAATCGCGCTCAGTGTAATAATTGAGACTATCAAGCACCGCCCGAGCATTCGGGATTAATCCATTGAACATGCGATCCCAAATTTCCAGCATGGGCGTTTCGGGTTCGGCCAGCTGAGCCTTCGAAATTGTTGGCATCGCACGTCCTTCAATCCATGTGGCGTTACCAAGCGTTCAGCTGGGATTTCGGCCGCATCAAGGGCGTGAAGGCCATTCACGAACCATCCACCGATTTTTTTGGTCCTCAATCTAACACCACGTGGGGTGCAGCGGCGCTGTCGGGGGCTGGATTTCCATCACAGCCGTTGTTTAAGCAGCGTCGGGGTGCTCGATAGAAACCACGCTTGCAGGCCCCGTCAAATCGACATCGAGTGTGGCGCGCATTTCAAGGAATGCGCCGAGTAGGCTAACGAAGCGTCTCGATGGTTTCCGCCATGTCCGTGCATAAGGGCACTCCCCTGCGATACGACCTGGCGCAGAAACCTACGTCGGATCGCTGCCAAGCAATGTCACACCGGCGGCCGTTGCTGCCGTCCGCAATTCCTGATCTAGCGTGGCGAGTGGCAGCTCTCTTCGCCGGGCAAGCTCAAGATATGTGGCATCGTAGACGGTAAGTCGGAAGTGATCGGCGAGGTTCAGCGTATCAGTCCACGCGTGGGAATCTGTTTGCTGGTCAGTCGTGATGTCCAGCAGGGCAAGGTCGGCGAGCGCCGCGCGGCGGAAATCCCGATCGATACGGCGCTTGCGGATGGCAATGGTCAGGCTGTTGGCGACTTCAAGTCGCCACAGTGCCGGCACCACGGCGCCGCTCTCGGCGATAGCGTGAAATACTTGGCGGATAGGCTCGGTGGTCTCGTCGCCGTAAATCCACGCAAGCGTGGCCGAGCTGTCGAGAATTAACAGGCTCACGGGCGACCTTCGTCGCGGAAGGCTTTCCATTCTGACCAGTCAAAACGGCCAAGCTTCAACTGCTCGGCGCGTTCGCGGATCCGGCGCACAGCGGCATGGGCTTCCGCGCGGTTGAGGCCAGGCTTTGCGGGAACCAGGCGCGCAACCTCCTTGCCGTGGCGGGTGATAGTGACCTCTTCGCCACGCTCGACCCAGTCGAGCAATTGACCGAATTTGTTTTTTGCTTCGAAAGCGCCAATCTCCCGCACGCTGATACTCCAATCTAGCTTGATCTAGCTTATCTGCAAGGAGCAGGATTGTCTATCGCAAAAATGGGCCCTCAACCGTCGCCTCGTGCTGCAATTCACCGATCGCAAGGATCCGCACGGGGACGCCGAAAACTGGCGGGCGATAAGCGGTGACGCGCAAGCAGGCAAAGAAGCGGCCCCACCGCCCGGGGGAGGAGCGAGGAGCCGAGTTTGGGGGTACCTGTCCCGAGCGTGGCCCGGCACGGCTATGCAATTCCCTGCATTGCCGATTGTTCCCAGTCCCTCTCCCGATCGAGCGGATTCTCCGTCAGCTAGGCATGATCGATCGGCCGATTTGTTGGATGAGGGTTATTGTCGTTTGAATATAATGCCCGTTGTTAAATCCTTCGTCGAGCGCGACAAGGACGATCAGAGCAACGGCGGCGCTTCCAAGTATTCGCATCGCTATTCAAGCGACTATCCGCTGGAATGTTCCACGGCACGTCGCGCTCAACTCGCACGGTGCTTAATTCAGAGCGGCCCGGCGCTGAAAAAAAGAGTGTGACAGCAGCGAACCTAACGCGCCAAAGGAGGAGTCCGGCGCCGCGGTTAGCAACATAACGCGCCACCTTTCAGATGGTCGCAATACCCTCCTGCTTGAACCGCAGGTTGCCGTTGTAGGGGGCGTCCCGACGCAGAAATGTGGGTCACAGCGCCGAGCCTGACCGCCCCCGGGGCTGGGGGGCGCGCCTGCGTGAGTTCTACGAAATCGATGAACTTCGCCGGCCCCGGTTACGCCACACTCTACAGAGGATGGCGCTGTTTCCACGGCAGAGGTGCGTTAGCGATGCGTGAGGGCTTTCTGCCAATTGTCGACGGCTGGTCGCTGGTCGATGACCTGGACGATCTCTTCGATCGGATAGAGCGATCGTCGAAGTGGATGGACGCCAATGGCCCGCTACTCGAGGATGAGGCCGCCACGGTACGGCTTATGATCCAGCGCCAAATCGCGATGCGGATCCGCCGCGGCGACTTCGACCCTTGCATCCCGGCCGGTACGGATCCTCGCGACGTCCTCAATTTCTGAGCGGGGCAGAAAACAAAATCGGACCGGCTAAAAACTTCTGCATTAACGAACTCCTTTCTTTCTGCTAGCGCGCCAAAATTCTTTCTGTAAACTGCTCTTTTTTCGAGGGCTTATTATGAATGAGGAGTATTTCAAGGAGCACGCAGCCCGCGTCCGACAGATCGCCAGCTTCGCCGATCCCTTCACCAAGAAGCGATTGCTGGACCTGGCAGAGAAATATGACGGCAAAGCACAGCAACCGCGGAAAACGCCAATGCCAGCTGTGACGGCGAGCGAGCAACCCTAAGGGTCAACCAAACGGTCTTTTTTCAAAACCGCTTGAAAGCGTTCGCTGGTGCGCGGACACGTTAGTGCATATGGGGGCATTTCATGATGATTATCCGGGCCGTTTTGATTGCCCTCCTCCTCGGTACAAACGTGTACGCGCAGAGATTAGTTGACCCGAGCAAGGTTGCTCCGGAGTTTCGAGAGGCGGCGGAAAAACGCAGGGCTGAACAGATCAAGCAGCAAGGATGCGCGACGAAAGCCGACGCGGAAAAAATCCTCCCAAGAGATCGCCTGGCTTTTTTGACTGCCTGCTTGGAGATCGGCGCTGACAAGTAGTCGGGGATTTGCTGGGCGAGCATCCCTCACGAGCCCTCGCGCACAGCCCTCACCGATGGCCAACCATGTTGATCATTATCCTCAATTCGATTTCCCGCGAATTCCTCAGGGCCTCGCGGTCGGGCGCAAAAGTTACTGCACATGGCCGGGACGGTTCGCAGCGGCGCCTTAGGCTGTCACCACTGGAAACCAGCCGGTCCCGGCTCGGGTGGATTTTCGCATTCACGGGCCCGCGTACGAAGCGATAGCCCGAGCTGATGAGCTTTGAACACGATCCCCCCAATGGGACGATCTAGCTTTTCGGCAATCCTCGGAGCCGACAAACGTCTGGCCATGCTTTTCAATTTTCCGAGATCATCTTCGGTCCAACGCCTCGCCATCGGATCCTCCCTGGTTTCCGACTCTAAACTTTAGAAAAAGTGGAAGGTTCCCCGGCTCGTGCCGCAAAAGCAACGCCCCCATCCGTGCAGCTAAAATCTGTCGTCGGCTTCCGTTCGAACCGAAGAATTTCGTCGAATTTGTCCGGGCCGTACTGGCGCCCGTCAGCGTCCGTGACGTGAACCTGCCATCCGGATTTTAAAAGCTCCCGCGCCTTGGCGATGGTTATGGTCGGGCCGAGCCGCACCGTATGCAGGGACTCGCCGTCCTTGGAAGCATGTATCGTGAAGGCTGTCATCCCGGGCTCCAACTTCCACCCTATGTCCGCCATACGGTGGGTAGCAAGCAAAACCCGCGGCGGTGGCGACAGCGTTGCAATCGGTGCCTTGCGGTTCAGGGCGTTGCCGAGCCATGAAGGCCGCTGGTGCGCCTGCCGGTTGCGGGCTTCATCTGCGGGGTCGATTGGCGCCGAGGGCAAGGCCGCCGGCAAGACCTTTCCATCGTTCAAGCCGGCTGACGGACCGGCGGCGGCTCGCTCTGAAGCCCCCCACTTTTAAGCTTGCGCACCCCCGCGCATACTGCGCGTACATGGTTACGCTCCGTAGTCTTACGGAGCGAATTTTCATTGTTCTGGCGCATTGTGCAAATCAAACTCAGACATGAACGAGCTTGCCAACCCACCGCGCCAAGTCGTCAAATGCGCTGTTTGCGGGAATCAGATGAAGTGCATAGGCAAACTACCAGAGACCCAGCAAAAGAGAGCCGTCCGAGTTTTCCGCTGCTTCGGATGCAACAACGTCACATCGGAGCCGTGGCAAGGCCGCGCGGGGCTAAGGTTTAGGCAAGGGAAGCATGAAGCAAAACTCGCTGTTTGAGGCCGGCCTCAAAGTTGGAGATCGGGTCCGGCTGGTCGCTGATACTCTCGCCTGGAAGGCCGAAATGACACTCCAGGGAAGAACCGGCGAAGTTGTCGAGCTACGCGCAGACGGCCGGGTTTCGATTCGTTTTGAAAATGGCAGACTTCTTGAGGGCCGATCCATCGAGCCGTTCGAGCGGGTTTAATCGCGCAGCGCAAAATTTGCATTCCCTGCATCTCGACATTCAGCGGCGCGGGCTATCGGCGAGACGATTCGGTCGATCATCAGAATCAGCACAGCACTTGCTTCGATCCGCTTTCTTAACCTCACAGCCCGCGGGAAGCGGGAGGCAACATTTCCTGAAATGACGAAGTTCCAAACGGCGCGGGGACAAGCCCGCTCCTGAATGTCTCATAGGCCCACCAACGTCCGTCGCGGGGCATTTGCGCACGGCGCAATGGCTCCGCTTCGGTGAAGATCATTCGGCGCCGGTATGAGGAGGGGCTTTCGACGAGATTGAAGCCTTTCATGCGCTCGTGCCCCATGAACCAGGGATGCGACAGGAAACGTTCCGGTTGGTCAGTCCACGCCGGAGGAGTGCCCAAGCTCCACCTGCGGCTGAGGTGTTCCCCGACGGCACCCAGCAGCGCATCCAACTTCGGAACGCCGCTGAGCCCGGGATCCTCCTCTAGCCGCGAGCGCCGTCCTTCCAC
>JBBQSU010000173.1:0-7018 GCA_038234815.1 Tepidisphaerales bacterium
GATCGAGTTTCTCAAAGAGGTCAACCAGATCGGGCAGGAAGATTTTCGGCTCGAGGACGCAGACGTGATACATCGGCAATAAGGTTAACCCGCGCCCATGATTTACGCGCGGAAGGATCACGATCGTTCCGGTCTCGGCCACGGCATAGTCGGCATCCGTGACCGCGCAGTCGTAATCGTAAAATGCGTCCAACGTCAGATCATCCCACAGTCGCGAAGACACCCCGGCGTCGTCAATCGCCTGCTTCACGCCCAACTGGCGCAGCAGTTTGGAATCGTTCAATCCGGCGCGAGCGCACAGGTTATCTTTCAGAAACTTCACAATCTCCGGCGCGACCTCTTCGGGGGTGACAAACTGCACCTGCATCTTGAGTTCGGCGGCGCGCTTGGCGAACAAGTCGGTCAGGCCGATGTCCGTATGCACCAAACGGGCCACGTGTTCTGGAATTTCCGGCGGAATCGGCGGCCGGTCCAGAGGCGATGTCCGCCCGAGGGCTTTGCGAACCTTCTCAATTAATGGTGTCGTACTTTCCATGAATGTCCTGCTCGAAAAACACTGGCTTAACCGCGCGGACGCTTTTGCCAGACCTGCCGGAATGTCCTTTTCGCCGGCGAGGGCATGTCACGCACCTGCGTCCATCCGCTGGCAAAAAGCGGCAGACTCTGTATCCACCCCGTCTTTCGTGCCCGCGGACGCAATGTTACTTTTTGAAACCAACTCACCAGCCGATAAGACCATACGCTGCTCTGCGTCTTGGCCCAGGTGCGGTAGATCAGGCGCTCAATTGGGCCTTTTATTTTTTGCTTAACGATGTCCCGTCGAAGATTAATCAAATGCTTCGGGATGTTGATCTTCACCGGGCACGCCTCATAGCAAGCCCCGCAGAGGCTCGATGCTTGCGGAAGGTCTTTGTATTCGGCCAGGCCCTGAAATAGCGGGGTGATAAGCGCGCCGATTGGACCCGGGTAAACCGACCCATAGCTGTGCCCCCCGATTTTTCGGTAGATCGGACAGGCATTCAGGCACGCCCCGCAGCGGATGCACCGCAAGGTCTCACGATAGTCTTCACTAGCCAGAATTTCCGTCCGGCCATTGTCCATCAGCACCAGGTGAAATTCTTCCGGGCCGTCCTTCTCACCTTGCGCCCGCGGGCCACCAAAAAGATTGGTATAGATGGTGATCGACTGTCCGGTGGCGCTGCGCGACAGCAGTTTCAGCATCACCGCAAGATCGGCCAGCCGGGGAACCACTTTTTCGATCCCCACCAGCGATACCAGCACCCGCGGGGTGGTTAGGCTTTGCCGCTGGTTGCCTTCGTTTTCCACGCAGCACAATTGCCCGGTCTCGGCAACGATGAAGTTCCCCCCAGTCATGCCAAAATCCGCCTGGCGAAACTTGTCCCGAAGATAGGTCCGTGCCTGCATCGTCAGGGCATTGGGGTCATCGTTATACGGCGTGCCAAAGTATTTGCTGAACAGCGTCGCGATCGACGCCCGATCCTTATGCACGATCGGCGCCACCAGATGGCTCGGCTTGTCGTGGTCGATCTGGAGGATGAACTCGCCCAGATCGGTCTCGACAACATCCACTCCGGCGGCCTCCAGCGCAGCGACCAGGTTAATCTCTTCGCTGGCCATCGACTTACTCTTGATGCACCGCGTCACCCCGGCCCGGGCGGCGATCTCCGCGATGATGCGTTTCGCCTCGGCCCCGTCGGCGGCAAAATGCACGTGGCCGCCGTTGCGCTCGACATTGGCCTTCACCTGCTCCAGGTAATAGTCCAGATGATCGAGCGTGTGCTGCTTGATCTCCCCGGCAAGCTGGCGCATTTCGTCTGGATTGGGCAGATCGAGAATGCGCAACTGCCTACCGACGTGCTGTCGCAGTACTGCATTGTTGATCGCCAATTTCAACCGCTCGTCATGCGCTGCCTTCGTGCTGGCAGAAGCAAAATCAAACGCAAGCGCCGGGGCTTCGGGAGAAAAGGGAGTGGACTTCACCATGAACCGCCCATTCTAAATGGTACGATTCACTTGCACCAGTTTCGTGGAGTCGAGTGTCCTGTCGAAATGGCGAATTCGGCATTATCTCAAGTGAGGCGATGATCCGAAGACCGAATCGGCTCGTGTTGCAACGCAATAGAATTGTCCTCGTATTTACGCCCGCGGGCCTTGGCCTTAGGCTACTGGCCATGAGTCTATCACACGACCTTCAGTACATTTGCGACCTCGCCCGCGGGGCCGGTAAGGTGATCCTGGAACATTACGGCAAGGTGGAAAGACTTACCAAGACTCACGTCGCGGCCAAGGAAGAAGCGGTTACAGAAGCCGACCGGGCAAGCCAGCGGTTTATCGTTGCCGGGTTGAGAAAACGATTTCCTGGAGACGGAATCATCGGTGAGGAAAGTGAAACGGGCCAAGCCATCACCGCCGAGATTCATGACGTGATGGGCCGCACGTGGGTCATCGACCCGATCGACGGGACGAACAACTTCATCGCCGGGCTTGGCGCATTTGCCGTGTGCATCGCGCTGCTGGACCGCGGGATGCCCGTCCTGGGCGTGGTGTATGACGTGACGCGCGGCGATCTGTACGCCGCCGCGAAAGGCGAGGGCGCGTGGTTGGGCAGCCGCCGACTTAAAGCGTTGGAAACCTCGCTCAGCGAAAGCTCGATGATTATGCTGACCAGCAATTTGATCGATGCTCGGGGCCGCTGCCCGGATTGGGCCTGCCGGTTCATCGGTCAAACGGTCTGGAAAACCCGCATTCTCGGCAGCGCGGCGTTGGAAGCGATTCAGGTCGCTGCCGGTGTGGCCCATGGTGCCGTTACGGCCAACGGCAAGCTATGGGACATCGCCGCCCCGGCCGCAGTGGTGCTGGAAGCGGGCGGGAAGTTGACCGACTTAACGGGCAAGTCGATTTTCCCCTTCGATCTGAGAAATTATCAGGGCGCGAAAGTGCCGTTCCTAGCCGCCGGTCCAAATGCCCACGCAACGCTATTGCAAGAGTTGCTGCAGTATCCGTAATCGATGTGTATTTCGATAAAGTCGGCGGCTCAATTCAACAGTCTGGCGGCAACTCCACGAGGCTATTTGCCCGCATAGCCATGAAACGCCAATGCCTCGCGGACGTGCAGATCCCAGTAGTCCCAGTTATGCCCGCCGGGGTATTCGGCGTACTCGTGGGCCACTTTCTGCCTGGTTAGAAACGCGCTAAAGGCACGATTGGCGCTGAGCAGAAAATCATCCGTGCCGCAGTCAAACCGAATTCGCGGAAGCGCTCGGGCCTTTTTGGCGGCCTTCAACAGGTATTGCAGATCGTGCGCACCGCCTGCGGGGCTTTTGCCACGGATGCGATTAAATTCATCACCTTCAAGGCGAGCTTCGGGCACCGTGCCGAACATCAGCGCCCCCGAATGGCTGACCGCCGACGCGAACCGATCGGGGTGCGCCAGCGCCAGCCGGATCGCCCCGTAGCCGCCCATCGACAGCCCGGTTAGGCATCGGCCGGCGCGCGTCCGCTTGGCCGGAAACAGCCGCTCGATGCAATCGGGTAGTTCCTGGCCAATGTACTTGCCATAAGCCGGGCCGGCCTCATTGTCGGTATAGAATCCTCGAAACCCATCCGGCATCACCACGATGAGAGGGAGATTCTCGATATAAGATTCAATCCGCGTGCGCCGCAGCCAGATCGTGTGGTCGTCACTCAGTCCGTGCAGCAAGTACATCACCGCAAACGGCCCGCGGCCCGTGTTCGGTAAAAGCACGTTCGCCGCCACCTGCTTGCCTAAAACGGAACTGAACCAATGAAGTTGTGCTAAGGCCATAGCGGGCCGATTCTTGCGGAGTGCGGCAGGAAACGCAAACACCGCAAGACGATCGATCCGGCCGGTGCGGCGATCCGCCTGGTAGATCGCCGGACCGTTCGGGAGGGTGACAATTTCTACCGCCCAACGCTTGGCGGTTTTTCCCTTGATTCGATCCGGGTATACTGCTGGCACAACGCGGCTCCCATTGATGGGGAAGAACCGACCGATGCTCGAGGCCCTTGCATGACCACAATTCTTTCAACCACCGACGCTGCATTGCTCAATATTTTGCAGTCCAGCATTCCATTGGTGGAAAGGCCGTTCGCGGAGATCGGCAAGGCTGTCGGCCTGAGCGAGGCGGAGGTCCTTCAAAAGATCACCGAGTTCAAAAGCGGAGCGAACCGGATCATCCGGCAGATCAGCGCGATTTTTGACAGCGCTGCGTTGGGGTATATCAGTTCGCTCGTCGCCGCCAAAGTCGAGCCTGATCACTTGGAAGCTGCCGCCGCAGTCATCAGCGCTCACCCGGGCGTGTCACACAACTACCAGCGCGATCATGCTTACAACCTGTGGTATACCCTGACGGTCGCGCCGGATAGCCGACTGGGTTTGGAAAAAACGATTGAACACCTGCATCGCACGAGCGGCGCGATCGTCACGCGCATCATGCCGGCCCTGCGGATGTACAAAATCGGGGTGAAGTTTGATCTAGGTGCCGAAACGGTGCCGGCGACAGAATCCGCTCCCGGCTATGTGGCCGCCGATGCGTTTCATCCATCGGGAATGGATAAAGCCAAGGTGCGCGTGCTTCAGAAGGATTTGCCGGTTGAAGCCCGGCCGTTTGATGCCGCCGCCGATGAGATTGGCGTCGCGGTGTCCGACCTGCTGGCCTGTGCGCAAGTGTATCTGGATCGCCGGATCATGCGCCGTTTCAGTGCGGTGCTGCACCACCGGCAGGCCGGGTTTTCCTCCAACGCAATGGGCGCATGGATCGTTGCGCCCGGCGCCTGCGATGCCTTCGGTGCCCGGGCGTCGCAATTTTCGGCCGTCAGCCATTGCTATCGCAGGCCCACCTTTCCCGACTGGCCTTATTCAATTTTCACGATGGTTCATGGCCGAAGCGCCGAAGAATGCAACGCCGTCCTGGCCGACATATCAGCCCAGACCGGCGTGACCGATTACACCGCGCTCTATTCATCGCGCGAATTCAAAAAGGTTCGCGTGCGATATTTTACGCACGAGACCGAGGCCTGGGAGCAAGCGGTGATGGGCGAGTGAAGTAGTCTCTACGGGATCCGCTAGGGCAGTGTTTGCCCTCGGCTACGGGTGAAGTGAAAGGCAAAGGAATCAGCAACCATGCGAATCGGATTTATCGGTGGAAGCGGGCATCATTACCTGCGAGGATGCCTGAAAACGGCTGGCATTGAAGCCGCCTGGGCCAGCGACGGCCTGGCAACTTCCGCTGCCGAGTCCGCGGCGCGATCGAGCGGCGTGACGCGATTCGATGACGACGCGCGGAAGATGTTCGACACGTTCAAGCCCGACGTGGTCAGCATCGGCGCGGTCTTTTCGCTCAACGGCGACTGGGCCATCGAATGCGCCACGCGATCGATTCCCGTCGTCTCCGACAAGCCCGTCGCCACCACATGGGAACAACTCCAGCAATTGCGAGAGGCTTCGCGGGGGCGGATTATTCTGACGGAATTTCCGTTTCGAACCGAAGCGCCCTTTCGCGCGGCCCGGCAGGCGATCCAGCAGGGGTCGATCGGCAAACCGGTTCTGACGTCGGTGCAGAAAAGTTACCGATTGGGTACGCGCCCGCCTTGGTATGGTCAACGGGAAACGTTCGGCGGACTGGTGCTGTGGGTGGCCAGCCACGCGATCGACCTCATTCCCTTTGTGACCGGCGACCATTATGCGCGCGTCACCGGTCGGGGAGCGAACCTGTCGCATCCTGAATACCCGCAAATGGAAGACCACGTGGCACTGATGATGGAAATGGACTCCGGGGCCAGCGCGGTCATTCATGCCGACTATCTGCGCCCGGCGGCGGCTAGTACGCATGGCGACGACCGCCTGCGCGTCATCGGCTCGGCGGGCCTGATCGAAGTCCGGGACGATAAATGCACCCTGACTACCAGCGCCAGTGGCCAAACGGATATCACCGACTCGGCCGGCGCTTTGCCCATGCACGAGGCCCTGCTGGCGGCGATCAACGGTGATGCTTCGCTTTATTCGACCGAGCAGACCCTCTCGATGGCCGAAACGTTGCTGCGGATGCGTGAAGCGGTGGATCGACAGCAATGGCTGGCGACTTCCGAGGGAGAATTACTGTAGAAAGAATCGGCGCAAAACGTCAACAAATGGCGTTTTTGAGCTGAAACATGGCCTTTGGTCGGCAATTTCTCCACATCACCCAACCTTGGTGCTCCTATCTTGTCTACAATAGAGACAGGAGCATTCATGCTTCAACGAACTAATTTCATCCTGCGTCGAAGTGCTTCGATGAGCCTCCTTGGGCTTTCGCTCCTGGGGCTATCCGGCTGTGCGTTTGAAGGATTCACCGTTGTGTCGGTACCTGTCGAACGGCATGTGATTGTGGAGAGCGGACCGGCGTACTGCGGGCCGGCGTATGAGCCGGTCTACGGCTATTCATCTGATGAGTATTATTATGCCCCCGGTTACGCTGCGGTGGTCGTCGAATCCCGGCGGGACTATCCTGGTGAGTGGCACCATGACCGATATTCCCACGGTGGTTTCGTCGGCGGATCGTCGCACCGTTATGATGGCCATTACGCCGGCGATCGTCACCCCGATGAGCGTGCCAAGGCCGCAGTAGATAAACCCTCGCCGCGCGATAACAAACCGGCGGCGATTAAGCCGGTTCAGAATTTCCCGAATACCCATCCGGCCACCGCCAGCGAACGCGCCAAAGCGCAAGGCCCGCAAGCACCAACCCCAGCTCCAAGATCCCCGGGCGTTTCCCATTCCTGGAAAGCCGTGCCCGGCCCACAAGGCAAGCCAGTGACACCAGACAAAGATCACCCGTAAAAGCAGCAGTGCGATTTACGGGTCTGCCAATTCTTCTGTCGAGGGTGATAATGGATAGCATCGGCACTAAGTTGCCAGGAAAGGAATGGCCATGGAACGGCTGGTGAAGGTCGATCAGGTTGAGTTGAAGCGGCGGATGCGGGAGGCGTTTGAGCGGAC
>JBBQSU010000174.1:0-6879 GCA_038234815.1 Tepidisphaerales bacterium
CGACATCACCTTCAAAACATCCCGCTCGCGACCGCTCATGACAAATAAATCTCTCTCCATCCGCTATTTATAAAAAGCGGACATTTCTATTTGCGCAGAACCGGACATTTCTATTTGCGCATGACAGTTGGTCAAGGAGCCGTTGACAAGAAGCGTTCCGCCGTTGACCGTCGTGGCCCCGCCATAGCTGTACGTGCCGGCGCTGCCAAGGGTCAGTGTCTTGCTGCCGGCCTTGGTCAGCGCTAGGTTTGCCCCGGTGATCTGACCACTATAGGTGCTGTCCACCGTGTCGCTGCTGACGGTGAATGTCTTGAGGCTCCCGCCGGTGTTGGTGATGACCGAAGTGTTGGCGAGATTGCCGACGATCGCGCCCACCTGCTGGTTGAAACCGTTCAGGTCGAAGGTGCCGAGCGTATTGTCGGAATTGCCCAACTGCAGGCTGGTCGTAATGGGCAGAGCGTTGGTGGCACCGGCCTTGATGAAGTTCGTTCCGCCGTTGGTCCCGGTGTAGCCCGTGTAGTCATTGGCGGTGCCAGCGATAATCATCGTCCCCGCGCCACGCTGGATTACATTCAGGTTACCGGTGAGCTTGTTGTTCACCGTGAGCGTGGCGGTCTGGTTGATGGTCATCGACGCTGTGGTGCCGCTGCCACCTGTGACGGTCCCGGTGCCCGCCAACCCGCCGATGGTGTCGGTCGTGCCGTTGATGTCATACGTGCCGGCACCATTAACCGTAACAGTCGCCGTATCCGAGACTCGATTGTTCCCGGTTACCTTGAACGTTCCGCCGTTGACCGTCACGCTGGTGACCTTGCCAGTCCCCGAGTTCACATTGAGCACACCCTCATTAACGGTGGTCGTACCGAGCGAGTTTGTCGAAAGCCCGGTGAGGTTGAGCGTTCCCGCACCGTTCTTCTGCAGCGGCACGCTGGCAGTGGAAGTCAGGTCACCACTGGCCGTGAGGTCGCCAAGAGTGACGAAATTGAACCCAGTGCCTGTGGCTGTCGTCCATTTGCCACCAACCGTAGGCGAGATGCTGGGTTCGACGAAAATATCGCCACTGGTGATCGTGACGACGCTGGCCCCTGTCATGGCAGCGCCGTTGGCGATGGTCAACGAATTGATCGTCTGCGTCGCCGAGGCCACGCTGCCGGTCAGGCGCACGTTCGCATTGGCAGCGAGCGTAGCGCTGTATTCGGCGGCCGTGTCGAGCAGACGAACGCCGTTGGCAGCGTCGTAGGTGACCAGTCCCGAGCCTACGCCAGCGATAGTCGTGGCGCCGATGGCATGTTTCAGAATCCCCACCGTCGAGGTACCCGCCGAACCGCTGCCGGTCAAGGTGGGGCTGGTGATGAACACCGATCCGACGCCCGCGCCCGGCGCGGAGCCCATGCTGGCGCCGCGGAAGAGGACTATACCCGTGGTGCTGGTGTTGGTATACCCGCCGAAGCTCAAGCTCGCCGTGTTACTCGCGTCGTTGGGGTCCACCGTGATCTTGGACACTCTGGGCCCGGCGGCAGTGATTGCTCCGAATGACTCAGTGATGGCACCCTTGCCGATCAGCGCTCCGCCGTTCATGTTCACGGCCGCCTGTACGCGATTGTTGTTCGTGTTCGTGCTGTTGTCGAGCGTCAGGACGCCGCCGGCGTCCAAGGTCAGCGTGGTGGCCGCGATGTTGCTGGCGGTGTCGGCCAGGGTGACTGTGCCGAAAATGCCGAGATTGCCTATACCCGTCTTGTTGAACTGCGTCACGTTGGCGCCGATCGTGCCAACTTTAACGTACGCGGCGCCACCGGCGGCTGCCGTGCCCGTGCTGTTGATGCTGGCAACACTCAGTGGCGACCCGCCAACCCCGGTGGTGGCATTGTTGGTCAAAGTTACGTTGCCGGTTCCGGTGATCGCACCATTGAGGGTCAACGAGCCGCCAGAGTCGGAGACCTCAGTAACCACCAGATCGCTGTTAACCACCAGATTCGGGTTGACAACCAGCGCTCCGCGGGATCCCTGACTAATCGTGGCGTTGCCGGTGGCTACCTGAAGTGTTAGGGTATCCGCCGATCCGTTATTGATCGTCCATCTCGGCCGGTTCGTGTTCGTGAGTGTTCCAAGTGTGATTCCAGTTACATCCAGCGTGACGCCGGCGTCGCTAGCCGAATCGCTGTATTGTGCGACCGCACCAATTGCATTGGGGTAGGCGCCGTTCCATCCAGTGGCCGAGGTGTTGCTCCAATTGCCAAAACTGCCGGGACGCCAGGTCGCGCCAAATGCACCCTGGCCCAGCGCCGCCAATGAAGCACCTGCCACCGCCAGCGTCAACATCTGCTTCCGATTTCTTGCATTTTTCGTAACCATAACGATCCTCCTAAGGAGTTAGATTTGTCTCACCACTGCGCAGGGCGACCGACAAGGACGCCCGAATTTAGTCCTCTTTAACAACAACCAGCTTCGGTTCTAGCAAGCGGCAGGTCGGTGCTTCCGACAGTTCGCCGTTGATTCTTGCCATCAGCAACTTCACCATTTCGTGACCGATCAATGGGTTCTGCTTATCGATCGTGACCGCAGGCACCTGCTTTTCCCATTGGCGGCCCTCGGCGCCTTTCCAGTAATTGTCGTACCCGGCGATCAGCAGATCGCGACCCGGAACCCTGCCCAGCAGCCGGCAGGCGGCAGCGGCGATGTAGGCGCTCTGGTCTGTAACACACATCAGGGCATCGACCGGTTCGGGGCCATTGAGGTGTTCAAGAAGGTGTCCGGCATACAGCCGGGCCAGATTTTCAAAGCACCGCTGCGTTCCGTCGATCGGGGGTTCGATCGGACGGATCGGCGCGATGATCGGAAGTGCCAATTCACGGCAAACCGCTTCATGCCCGAGGTCGCGGGCTTCGAGCCAGGCGGGCAGGGGTTCAGAAATAGCCCACACACGGAGGACGCGCCGACGCCCTTGAGCCTGTAGCCAGCGCGTCAGCAATCCGGCGCCGGCGGCGTGATCGGAAGCGACCCGGTCAAACCGTCGCAATGGTTCTGCATCCCCATACACGACCGCTCGAACGCCCGCATCAACGAGGGCCGCCAAGACCTGCTGGCCCTCGGCGGATTCGAGGGCCCGGCGACTGAAGAGAACGCCCAGCGGGGGATCATCAATCAGCCGTTTCAGTCCTTCATTCACCAACGTTGCGGGAAACAAGGCCAATCCGTGGAGGCCGTTGAGGCGAATGGCTTCCATGGCCCCGGACTCGATGTGACGCTCCCAGCTGGCTTTTTCCACTTGGGAGATAGGCTCGATCGGCACGGTCGTCAGAACCGCGATCGCGTGTTGCATGATTGTGTTTCGTTTTGAGACATCCGCGGGGTGCGCATCAGCCACGACCCGACGCGAGCCGACCACCCGAATGATGCCTTCGTTTTGCAGATCTCGCACCGCCGCGCTAAGGGTTGGACGTGAAATGCCCAGCCGGTCGGCCATTGCCTGCTCGCTGGGCAGTCTCTCCCCGCGGCGCAGAACGCCTTCGGCGATCCACCCGCGCAGGCTGCTGACGGCCCGCTCCCGAGGACGTTTAATGATGGGGTTAGAAATGGTGCCTTGTGACATTTTTCAAACGACCTTACAAATAATTTACAACACAAAACTGTTTCTGTCAAATAAAAACCTTTGGACCTTCGTAAGGAGCACCATAACAAGGTCCTTAAATCAATTATCTTATTATTATTAAATGACTTATGTCAAACGAATGATTTTATGATGAAAATATATATTTACAAGTTTCTTACAACTTTCTACAGTGCGGACTAGGAAATCTGAAATATGGCCACAATAATGACCGTTAAAGTGATCCATGCCCCACTTGGCAAGCCTGAAGCCGGAAAAATCCGGGTGCCCGAACACGCCCAAATGGCCGGGGCTTGGTCCAACTGGCTTGAGCACTTGCTGCCTCAACAATCGCTCAGCGGCACGTTGGCCGGTGGGTTTGCCGACCCGCACACCGGTCACTATGACGGACGACACAACGCTTTCCTTCTCGCCAGGTTGATCGCCGCCTGGACGTGGCGCCACGAACTTGATGTGGCACCAGCCCGCCTTGAGAATGCGATCCGGCCACTCTTTCAGTTCGTACAGAGCCGGCAGCACCCGGATGGTCGCCTTGAATCCAATGGCGTGTACTCAGGAAACGAGATGGGCTTTGCCTTGCCCGGCCTCGCCGAAGCATGCAAGCGCATCGGGCTTGAGCCGGGTGCGGAAATCCATGACCTCTACTCGCCCTTGCTTGAATTGATTCGCCGGGGTGCTCATGCGGTCCTTGCCGCCGAGGCCCATACCGCCAACCACCGCTGGGCCGCAGCGTGTGCCCCCCTCGCGGCCGTTCATGCTATTGCGCCGGACGAGCGCTACCTGTCAAAGATTGAATTCTATCTCCGGGACGGCATCGACTGCTGCCCCGACGGATGCTGGTATCTCGAGCGCAGCCCCGGGTATTCGATGGTTGCCAATCACGGTTTGATCATTATGGCGGACAAGCTCGGCAGGCCGGAGTTGCTGCAGCACGTCGTTAGAAACCTTCAGTTCATGGTCGATTTTATCCAACCGAACGGGGAGGCCGACGCCAGCTTCAGTCACCGACAAGACCGGGGCGTGAATGATGCCCCCCCGTGTACCTGGGGCGTGGCGCGGCGCATGGCGCTGCTGACCGGCGATGGACGATTCACTACCCTGGCCAACAACGCCTGGCACCGCTTGCCTGGCGCGACATCCGAACTGATGCCCTCGATTTTCCAACTGGATAACCATCCCCAACCCATGCCGGAATCGGAACCGCTGCCGCAGCACGTCGATCGGATCATCCCCAGCATCCACGTCGCCCGTCGCCGCGATCAGGACACCGCCCTGACACTATCGGCCGACCCCGGCGGTCATCATTTCGACTCCGTGCTTGACCAGTGGGGCGGACCGCGCCGCAGCGACGACTTTTTCCATCTCCACTATCGTGACCTTGTCCTGCAAAGCCTGCGACTGGGTGTCGCATCGATGGGTACCATTCAGCCGTCCCAGTTGCGCCATTCCTCCGCAACGCGCTTCCTGCTCTCAGGGCATGTGGACGCATGGACCCACACGCTATTGTTCCGTCCGGACCACCCCGAAGTTCGAATGGCCTGGGATCTCAACTACGAGGTGACTGTCGATTACTCCCCTGAAGTGATCAACGTTCGACTGCGCTGCGAAACGCCCCACGCCACCATGGCCAGCCTTTGCCTTTTTTTCCGACCCGCCGTTACATGCAAAGAGGGCGACGCGACGATTCCGCTCCAGGCAGGCAAGATCTCCGAGCTAACGGGCGATTCGCCCGTATGCCTTCAGACCTCCCGGGCCATCCTGAGAATTGAGGGCCTTCCGAAGTCCGCGCATTCGATCCCCCAACTCTCGCGAAACAACATCCCCAGCGCCCTGGCCCACCGTTGCGCCATGTTGCACCTGGGACTGAGTATGCCCGTCGATCTAAACCTGGCATTTCACCTCGGCGGCCTCAACTCCTGACACTTGTGATGACCGATCCCAATTTCCCCGGTAATCGCCACAACGTTATGCCCCGCTAGGTTCGGCCACGAGCCATAAAAATTACTGTCGGACATAAGCGGGTCATTGTTTATTACGTCCATATCTCCATCTTATTCGTCGTCCCTGATGGTTCTTTTTTGCGGGTCTGGTGCATATTCTGTCTTGTAAGCGCTCCCTCCAACTGCGGACCCATGGCGAGGGGTCCGGGGGGCGCGTTTTCTCCGTCTGCCTTTGCTTACCTGCCCCTGTCTGCATTTATGAGGGGTCGATTTCTAGGATTTTACCCAGTTTGCCAAAGTGGCGCGCAAATTGGCACCATTTTGCGCACCATCATTTTCTGTCCTGCCCCCCTAAAATGTCTCCAGTTTGGAGTATAGAATCGCGGCCTATGAAAGGGTCGTGATGAAGAAGCGATTTACGGAAGAACAGATTGTTGGGATTCTCAATGAAGGCCAGCGTGGCGAGAAGACCGTGGAGCAGATTTGCCGATCCTCGGGGGTGTCTTCGCCGACGTACTACGCTTGGAAACGCAAGTACGGTTCGATGAGCGAGCCGGATGTGAAGCGATTGCGTGAGTTGGAGAAGGAGAACGGGCGTCTGAAGAGGTTGCTGGCCGAGCGGGAGCTGGCGACGGACGTGATGAAGGAGTTTCTCGAAAAAAAGTGATGGACGTGTCCGGCCGGCAGGGGTTTGTGTCGTTCGCGGCAGAGCGGGAGATGTCACGGCGGGATGCGTGCGAACTGGTGAAGGTGAGCCGTCGCCGGTTGGGGTCTATGAGCCGCAAGGCCGTCGGGGATGCGGAAGTAGTTGCCCGCCTGAAGGATCTGGCGGCGGCATATCCCAGCTATGGGGTGCGGCTGTTGTGGGCGAAACTGCGGCAGGCAGGACGGCTGGTCAAGGGCACCATTCGAGACATTGCAGCAATCCATGACGGCATTTGGAGTTTCGTTCGCAAGGCAGGCAGCGATTAAGCAGATGTATCAATCTTTTTTCATAAAGATGTCTGCATTGATGGTAACTGATTCTGCTATTTCAAATTCGTTTCCATTGATTCCATTGAAACTGAAGAGCATGTTTGATGGAATCTCCGAATTTCTGAACGATGTAACAGGTGCCGGAGGTGGTCCCGGTGCGGCTAATCGTCGAGTCTATGGGAGCTAAGCCCCCATCTTTCGAATGGGAAAACAATGAAGCGTGTATTGTATCTTTCATTGTCATTGCTTCTTCTACTTTGTTCGTTCGTCGCTGGCGTGCTTATAGCACTCGTTGGGCTGGCGCTTCTAAGGGTAATAACGAAATGGACTTTTTTGGACCGCATAGATCCCTATTTT
>JBBQSU010000175.1:0-6837 GCA_038234815.1 Tepidisphaerales bacterium
TCAGCTCGGCATCCATGTGGCGACCGTTTCACGCGCGGTAAGTGAAAAATGGATCCAGACGCCACGCGGCGTTTATCCGCTCCGCCGGTTTTTCTCCGGGGGCACGCAAAGCGCAGCCGGCGAGGAAATGAGCTGGGACGCGGTGAAGGAAAAACTCAAAATCCTGATCGACAACGAGAACAAGCTGCAACCGCTCAATGACGACGAAATCGTCGCTGGCCTGGCGGCCCAGGGGATCGTACTGGCCCGCCGTACGGTGGCTAAGTATCGCAAAATCCTCAATATCCCCACCGCCCGGCAGCGGATCGCATACTGAGCGATAGCGTGCCCTCGCCGGCCGGCTCGGGAACCATCTCTCAGCGAATCCCCGCGAGCAAGATCACGATGTCCAATACGAAGAGCACGACGATGGCGATTTCAAGGATCATCATCCAGCGGGCGCTGTGCTCTTCACGCAGCAGTTGGTGCAGATTGTCCAGCGTCTTAAGTTTTTCATCCGTATTGCGATGCCATTCGGGAAGATGAAACCGTTCGGCAAGGCCCTGATAAATCCGGGCCAGATGCCAATCTCCAAAAAATTTAGTGATGTTGGACAGTTCATCATCCACCCGGGCCAGGTCCACCCGGATTTCCCGCAGATCGCGCACGATCGACCGCACGGGCGCGTGCCCGAATCGCGCGGGCGCGATGTAGCGATAAATCCGGCGTGCCGTCTCGTCGAGCATCCGATCGTACGCTTCCAGTTCGGCAAGCTGCACGTTGGCCAGTTCCATCACATACACAACTTCATCCCAGTTGCCCTTCTCGTCGATGACCAAAGCCGCGTCCCAGTCCACCACGACCAGGTCTTGCTCGTAATAGCTGAAATGCCGCTGGCTCGATTCGTCGATCTCCTGGGCCGACAGTCGGGCGGGGAATTTTTCCTCGGTCAGTAGCGCTACCGCTTCCCTGCGGTGATCGGGCAGCCAATCGCTGGCCTTCTGCTCACCCGGCGGAGCATTCAAACAAAACACCGTGTAAGCCTCTTCATCGGCGACCTGCGCCACCGGGCGAATCAGGTGCGGCTCCAGTTCCTTCAGAATTTGCTGGGCCATCGTGTGAACGTGTTCGTACAGCGTCGTGCCGTCGGTAAACGCTAACGCATGGTAGGGAATGAGTTCGTCAAGGCCGGCGACCTCAAACTGGCAGCGGATCATGATGCTCAGGGCACCGATGGGCAGCAATTTTAACGACTGTTCCAGCCGGATCGGCCCGGCGAGGGTGGTCTGCTCCAGCACCGGCAGCTTGACCATCTGCGGACGCGAGAACAACATCTGTCGTGGACCGGGCTTGGAAGTACTGAGCTGAAACGGCTGCACGGGCTGGCCAAGCAGCGTGCCGATCGGCTCCCGCTTCATCTCATAAGCCAAGTCGTAGGCGTAAAGATAGATGACTTCGCCGGTCAATGGCATGACCGATAAACTGTACCATATCCAGCGGACGGATGCTTGCGCCGCCAGTCCCCTGGCAGGGTGTCTTAGTGCTCAGTTATTTCCGCTTGCCGATACGAAAATATGGCGATCGTAGACGGTGTTCGACGGGCCTTTGGCCATGAGGATTGCCGGCCGCGACGCTCTTACGGCATCTCATGCATGGGCTTCCCAATTTCTTGGGAAAGGCTTTGTCGCTCGTGCCGCTGTCACGGAAACGCGGGTAAACCGGTTCGTCGATCTCGGCCAGGGCATGGGGCGGCACCACAATGGTCAGTACGTCTCGCCAGTGGCTTCCAATAGGCCACGACGGGCCTAGCCCTGAAAGGAGGAATTCTGAGGTAAGGGCCTCCCCCAGCCCCCTTGGGCTGAATTTCCCGATAAATTCGGAAGCTTTTTCCTTACAATTTTCCCTTACAATGCAGTATATTCGCGGGCGTGGCGAAAAACTTGGGTTGCTTATTGTAAATCGGATGTAAACATCCTATTATACATTTAACCCATTAACCCTTGGAGTCTGCTCATGGCATCACCTACTAAAGTATTGACCCTCGACGGCAACGAAGCTGCGGCCTCGGTGGCTTATCGGCTCTCTGAAGTCATCGCGATTTACCCCATCACCCCCTCGTCCACGATGGGCGAACTGAGCGATGAATGGTCGGCCAAAAACAAGACAAATATCTGGGGCCTGGTCCCCAAAATCATGGAAATGCAGTCCGAAGCCGGTGCCGCCGCCGCCTGTCATGGCGCAGTGCAGGCGGGCACGCTTTCGACCACCTTCACGGCCAGCCAGGGCCTGCTGTTGATGATCCCCAACCTCTACAAGATCGCCGGCGAACTCACGCCGTTCGTCCTGCACGTTACCGCCCGCACGCTGGCCACACACGCGCTTTCCATCTTCGGGGATCACTCCGACGTGATGGCCTGCCGCCAGACCGGCGTGGCCCTGCTTTGCTCGAACAACGTGCAGGAAGCCCATGACATGGCCCTGATCGCGCACGCGGCCTCCCTCCGCTCGCGCATCCCGTTCATGCACTTCTTCGACGGCTTCCGCACGAGCCACGAAGTGTCGAAAATATCCATGCTCAGTGACGACAATCTCCGGGCCATGATCGACGAAAACGCGATTCAGGCTCACCGCAGTCGCGCGCTCACCCCCGATCACCCGGTGGTTCGCGGAACCGCGCAGAACCCCGACGCCTTTTTCCAGGCCCGCGAAGCCTGCAACGAGTTTTACACGGCGCTTCCGGCCTGCGTGAAGGAAGAAATGGCCAAGCTGGCCAAGATCACCGGCCGAACTTACGACCTGTTTGAATACGTCGGCGATCCACAGGCCACCAAGATTATCGTGGTCATGGGTTCCGGCGCTGAAACTGTCGAAGAAACCGTCAAATACATGGTCGACAAAGGCGAGAAAGTCGGCGTGCTGAAGGTGCGATTGTATCGCCCGTGGAGCCTGGCGGATTTTGCCCACGCTCTGCCGAAATCCGTGCAGCGCATCGCCGTGCTCGATCGTACGAAGGAACCCGGCGCGATCGGCGAGCCGCTTTACCAGGATGTCGTCACCGCCTTGGTCGAAGCCAATCGGCCGGGCATCCAGGTCATCGGCGGCCGCTACGGCCTGTCGAGCAAGGAATTCACTCCCGCGATGGTCAAGGCCGTCTTTGACGAAGTGGATATGCCCCAGCCGATCAAGCATTTCACGGTGGGCATCAAGGACGACGTGACGCACCTGTCGCTTGATTACGATGAAAAGTTCGGCATCGAATCGGAAGACACGTTCCGCGGGGTGTTCTTCGGCGTGGGTGCCGATGGAACCGTCGGGGCCAACAAGAACTCGATCAAGATCATCGGCGAAGAGACCGACAATTTCGCGCAGGGGTATTTCGTCTACGACTCGAAAAAGAGCGGGGCGATGACGATTTCGCACCTGCGCTTTGGCCCACGGCCGATTCGCGCACCGTATCTGGTCGGCAAGAACAGCGCTAATTTCGTCGCCTGCAGCCAGTTCGGATTCCTGGAAAAGGTGGACGTCGTTTCCTACTGCAAACCGGGCGGGATTCTGCTGCTCAACTCGCCTTATCCGGCCGACAGCGTATGGAACCAACTTACCCGCGAGGTCCAACAGGAAATCCTCGACAAGAAGGTGCAGATGTACGTCATCGACGCCTTCGACGTAGCCAAGAAGGCCGAAATGGGCGTCCGCACGAACACCATCATGCAGGCGTGCTTCTTCGGCATTTCCGGCGTGCTGCCCAAGGAACAGGCCATCGAGCAGATTAAGAAATCGATCCGCAAGACCTACGAGAAGAAGGGTGAAGGGGTCATTCAGAAAAACTTCACGGCAGTGGACATGTCGCTCAGTCACCTGCATGAGGTGGTGCCACCGACCGAAGTCACCTCGAAGCTGTTCATGCCCCTCATGGTGCCGGACAGCGCGCCCGATTTCGTCAAGCGCGTCACCGGCGTGATGCTGGCCGGCCAAGGCGATCTTCTGCCCGTCAGCGCCTTCCCCATCGACGGCACCTGGCCGCTGGGCACCACCAAGTGGGAAAAACGCGCCCTCGCAAGTGAAATCCCCGTCTGGGAAAAAGACCTGTGCATCCAGTGCAACAAGTGCGCCATGGTCTGCCCCCACTCGGCGATCCGCGCAAAAACTTTCGATCCACACTGGAAAGATGCCGCCCCTGCCACCTTCAAAACCATGCCCTACAAGGCTGCAGACTTCAAGGGACAGGATTATACCATTCAGGTATCTCCCGACGACTGCACGGGTTGCGACCTGTGCGTCGCGGTCTGCCCGGCTGCGGACAAGAAAAACCCGGACCGCAAGGCCCTGAACATGGCCCCGACCGCTCCGCTGCGAACTCCCGAAACGGACAACTTCAACTTTTTCCTGAAGCTGCCGGAAGTGGATCGGACCAAGGTTCGGATGGACGTGAAGGGGTCCCAGTTGCTGCAACCGCTCTTTGAGTTCAGCGGGGCCTGCTCGGGTTGCGGCGAGACGCCTTACGTCAAGCTCATCACGCAGCTTTTCGGTGACCGGGCGGTCATCGCCAACGCCACCGGGTGTTCGTCAATCTTCGGCGGAAATCTGCCCACCACCCCCTACTGTCAGAACGAAGACGGTCGCGGGCCGGCTTGGGCCAACTCGCTGTTTGAAGACAACGCTGAATTCGGCCTGGGCATCCGGCTGGGCCTTGATGATCTGTTCGATCAGGCCCGTTATCTCGTTAAGAAGCTCTCCAGCCAGATCGGCGAGACACTGGCAACAGCGATCTTGACCGCAGAGCAGAGCGACGAAACCATGCTGGCGGCCCAACGCCAGCGCATCACCGAACTTCGCAAGAAGCTGGCGACGGTCGATGGCTTTGAACCCAAGAAACTTAGCCTGATCGCCGACTACCTGGCTCGAAAGAGCGTCTGGATCGTTGGCGGGGACGGCTGGGCTTATGACATCGGCTTTGGCGGCGTGGACCACGTGCTCTGGTCGGGCAAGAATGTCAACATGCTCGTTTTGGACACGGAAGTCTATTCCAACACCGGTGGACAGCAGTCCAAGAGCACGCCAATGGGCGCCGCAGCACGCTTCGCGGTTGCGGGCAAATCGATGGGCAAGAAGGATCTGGGCCTGATCGCCATGACCTTCGGGCACGTTTATGTCGCGCGGGTGGCGCTGGGTGCCAAGGACGTGCAAACGGTCAAGGCAATTATGGAAGCCGAGAGTTACCCCGGTCCGTCGCTGGTTATTGCCTACAGCCATTGCATCGCGCACGGCTACGACCTTGCCAATGGCATCAGCCAGCAACGGCTGGCCGTCGATTCCGGCGCATGGCCGCTTTATCGGTTCGATCCGCGTCGTCATGCCCTGGGCGAGCCGGAGCTTCAGCTCGATTCCCCGGCCCCGAAAGTTCCGCTGGCCGACTTCCTGAAGAACGAGAACCGGTTCCGTATCGTTCAGCAGCAAGACCCTGAGCGCTATGCCGAGTTGCTCGCTCTGGCCCAGAAGAATGTTCACGAGCACTACGCTCTGTATCAGAAGCTTGCGACCAAGACCGAGACCGTCAAGGCCGAGACCGCGAACTGAGGACGAAACCGGCCCTTTCCTCGGCAACGAGGAGAGGGCCTTTTTTCTGAAAGCAAAACTGCCCAATGGGCATGTGATTTATCGCTTAGGAGCAGACATGAACCTGCAAACCACCTACCTCGGAATGAAACTGGCCAATCCGATCATGCCGGGGTCCTCCCCCATGGTCGATAATTTGGACCTCGTCCGCCGGCTGGAAGACGCCGGGGCCTCGGCCGTCGTCATGCACTCGCTTTTCGAAGAGCAGATTTCCGGCCAGCACTTCGCCTCGATCTATCACATGGAGATGTTCCCCGGCGGGTATGAGGACACCGCCAACCGCTTTCCCAAGCCCGAAGAATTCCGACTGGGCAAGGACGAATACCTCGAACATATCCGCAAGCTCAAAGAGAAGCTGGCGATCCCGGTCATCGCCTCGCTTAACGGCACGACCAATGGCGGATGGATCCAATACGCCCGGCTTATTCAGCAGGCCGGTGCCGATGCCCTGGAACTCAATCTTTACGTTATCTCCTCCGACCCGACCGAAACCTCTGCCGCCCTCGAAGCCCGCATCATTGACGTCGTGCGGTCCGTCCGCAGGATGATCCGCATCCCCATCGCCGTGAAACTTTCACCCTATTTTTCCTCGCTCGCGCATTTCAGTCATGGGCTGGTCGATGCCGGGGCAAACGGCCTGATTCTCTTCAACCGCTACTATCAGCCCGACATCAATATCGACACCCGCGAGTTCACCGGCGCCAAGAATCTCAGCGATCCCACCGAACTGCCGCTGCGCCTGCGCTGGCTGGGCATTTTGTCGCAGCAGCTCAATTGCAGCTTTGCGGCCAGTGGCGGAGTGCATGACGCATCCCAGGTGATCAAGTGCATCCTCGCCGGTGCCAGCGCCGTGCAGATGGTCACCAGCCTGATGCGCCACGGCCCGGAGCATCTGACCAAGGTGCTTAATGGCGTGAAGGAATGGATGGACAAGAACCAGTTCAGCAGCCTGCGTCTGATCCGCGGACAGGCCGACATCAGCCGCGCGCCCGACATGCAGGCATTTGAGCGCGCGCAGTACGTGAAAATGCTTCAAGCCGACGGGAAGTAAACGACTGGGCCGGTCCAGTCGTCGCCGCTGGGGTTTAGAGCAGATTGCGTCTCATTGTCTCGCATAACCACAATGCGTGATGTATCCCAGAGCATCGTCAGGTCGGATCGAACCGAGGGCCTGATCGAGTCCGTTGAGCAACCCGTCGACGCTGCGGCAGGCCAGTGTTTTCATCACCGACTTGATCTTGG
>JBBQSU010000176.1:0-6810 GCA_038234815.1 Tepidisphaerales bacterium
GCCCGGCGCACCCGTGTTTTTCTTCTATATACAGGAGTATTCATCATGGCTGCATCAGCTATGCCCGTTCTCGCAGGAACGCTTTTGGTGGACGACGGAAGTTGTACACCAGGAGCGGTTCCCGCCTACAACAGCAGCGGCGCTATTCTTCAGTCGGCCCCATCAAGGCCGTCTAGCGGACTCGGCGGCACCGTTTCCCGACTTCAATTACTTCACGGCCGCAACGACAACGGCACTGTTCTGGACGCTACCGGCGCCAGCGGCACGTTCAACGTCGCCAACACCACTGGCACGTCATTGCTGCTTTCGACCGAAGGCGCGAAGAACAACACCAAAACCGACCTCGTTATTTTCGATTGGGTTGTTCCCCAGTTCTACAAGGCCGGAGACAACCTCGCCGTGACCGTCAACGCCAAGGCTGTCGCCAACGGCGGGACGCTTGGCACCAAAACTGTGCTGGCCAAAGCGTACAAGTTGGCGGACGCCGGTACGTCTGGTGCTGACTTGATTGCGGCCAGCGCGTCGGCGCTGACCACCAATGCCGCGGACTACGCGTTCACCATAACCGGCACTTCCCTTTCACCCGGCGACCGCGTGGTGATCCAGTTGACCGCCGTGTGTCAGGAAACGGCGAATGCCGGGTCCAACTCGACGGTCCAGATCAACAGCGTTCGCATTTCTTGATCCGTTCGTGCTTCCTCCCGCATCGGGGGAGCTTAACGGCTTTCCCGATGTTTAATCATGCAAGCTTCGATCCAATCTGACGCTTCGCAATTTCTCCGGTGGGCCGATCGCATCGCCCAGGGGCTTCAATCCCCGATGCGTGAAGAGAGTTTGCGCGAAGGAGTGGGCGAGGCGCAGCGGGAATATCTCGGGGCCATGCGTCGCCGGTTTGCCAGCGCATCGCATGGCGACGGGACGTGGGCGGACCTTGCCCCTTCAACGAAACTGAAGCGATATTACGAAGCGGGCAACCGTTTCAAGCGGACCAAGGGTGTTACCCACGCCGACCGGCTCCGATTCGTCGCGGCTATCCCGTTCCCGATCCTCTATATCACCGGCGCCGGGTATTCGTCGCTGGTAGAGGGCCAGTCCGACAACCTGTTCCAGGTCATGTCCGATCGCGTTCGGGCCGGCTCGACCGTGTTCCATTTCCCGTACCACCAGCGCGGCGGCGGCCGCTTACCTCGCCGATCCATCCTGATCGACCCGGACGCCGCAATCATGCAGCAAATGACCGCGCCGTTGGGGCAGGGCTTTCGCCGCTTTCTTACTCAAAATGTCTGATATTTCACTAGCCACGCCTTTAGACCCGTTCACGCGCGTCTACCAAGTAATCCGCAATCAACTGCTGGCCTTTCAGCCGTTGATCGTGGTCAAGAACATCCCAGACCTGTCCAGCAAGACGTTCGACGGATTCAAAGAAGTGACATACCAATCTTTGCCGGAATTGTTGCTGATTCAGGACGACTTCACCCTACAGCCGTTCGGCCGCAACAGTCTGCGGTGCGACTTCGCACAGACCTATCGGCTCATTTGCACGATCGACCAGCTTCAAGTCTGGCCCATCAACAAACTCAAGTGGCAGGCGTTCGCCGGGCTTTACCAGCTTGGCGACGACCTCGGCCTAAGCGGGCTGGTCGAAACGTGGATCGTCCGCGGCGGAATGGACGACGCTTTCGGCCAAAAGGAATGGAAACGTGACACCTTGCGATACCTGTCGGCCCTGTCAATCACCGTGTCGATGTACGTCTCCAGGCAATCCCTTAACCAATTCGGGCGATAACTAACATGGCATCCACACTCTCCGGCCCATCCGTTTCAATCAGCATTAGCGCCGGCCTTTCCGGCGGCGCGTCCCCGGCACTGACGGCGGCCACGATTGCCGACACGACCACGGCCCGACCGGGCGTTGGCTCCATCGCCGGGCAGGTGAGCAAGGTCTATTCGTCCCAACTGACGATCAACACCGCCAGCGCCACAACGCTTGATTTAACGAGTCTGACCGATGCATTGGGCGCGTCCGTCTCGTTCGGCAAGTTGCGGGGCGTAAAAATCACCAACACAAGCGCCGTGGCCGGCGAGGACATCACCGTTGGCGGCGGAAGCAACGCGATCATTCCCGCGGCTTCGCCGCTTGTCGCGTCGGTAAGCCTTGACGCCACTTTTGCGCAGAACTTCGGCACGGTCGGGCTGACCGTCGATAGCACCCACAAAAACCTACTCATCGCCGCGGCGGCTGGCTCTGCCGTGAGCGTCATTGTGACCCTCATCGGTCAATAGCCAGCACTACCCCTATCCACACAGGAGATTTCCAATGGCAGCAGCTACTTTTCATTCCGGCAAGACCGGGCGCGTTACCGCGACCAGCGGCAGCAACACCTACGAACTGGCCACAACGGGCTATCGGTACGAGGAATCGACCGAGATCGTCCGCTACCGCAACTCCCTGACCAGCGGCGGAACGATCAAGGAAGCCACGTTTTTCGATTGCAAAGGCAACGTGACGTGCGACTTTGACCATGGCGCCAACCCGTTCGTCGCCGTCCCGGCGATCGTCGCCGGTGCGAGCGTGACCATGAACCTCTATCCATTCGGCGGTACCAGCACTTCGCCTTCCGGTTCGCTTCACGTCATTACCGCGATCATTTCGCGCGTCGTGTCGCAGTTGCAGGTCGAAGGCAAGACCACCATTGAGTGCGAGTTCGAGGGCACCGGCACGCCGACGCACCCGGCGAACGTCTGATTCATCACTCTTTTCTCACTCTCACTGCGCCCGGTTCGATAAGCGGGCCGGGCGCAGTATCTTTTCTAGGAAGAACACAATGGCAACGACCGACCCCACCGCGCCGGCCCCCAAGACCCGCACGGACGTACTCACCGGCTACACGCTCAGCGAACCACCATTCCTCAGCAACGCCGAAATCGAAAACGAGTTGGACCAACAATTAGTCGGCACTCTGATTGCCGGCGCCAAGCTGGCCGACCCGCTCAATGGTACTTCCTTTGCGCTACAGGCGGCGGCCGTGCTGCTGGGAACGCGACCGCACGCGCACCCATCCACCGCGTTCGACATGGGCGTATTCCGGGACAACATGATCCCGAGCGTTCTTCACGCCTGCCTGAAGCGGCATCACCCGGAAATCAGCCGCCAGAAAGCAATGCAGCTGGTTACGGATGATAACCGCCAGCAAGTACAGCGGGCTTGCCTTGAGTTAATGCACTACCGTTTTGGAAGCCCTACGGAGGGCGCGGCAGCGCCGGCAAACCTGCCGAACGAAAACCCACCGACTACACAGGAATTGTCAGAAATCTCCGCAAATGCGGAGTAGCGTGGTCTGACATTGAGCGAATGACCTGGCGGCAGATGCAGGTCGAATTTCACATCGACCCCGACGGAGCAACCGACGAACCGCCGCGAACCAAGACGCTGGACGACCTTCGCTGCGAAACACTGGACGCGGTGCGCGAGGCGCGGGGATTGACCCGGCACCAGTTAGCGGCACTCGGAATCGAGGCGATTGCCCGCATGGTGTCCGATGCCAAGGCCGTCACGATTACCGCCGCACAAATCGAACCCACCCTAAAGATCTATGTCTAATATCAACGTCTATAGCGACCTGATTCTGCGCACCGACGACGCCAAGCAAAACTTGATGGCGTTTGATACTCAGTTAATGGACACACTGAAGCGGTGGGCCAGTCAGACGGTCGAGATCAACGTCGGCGGGAATATCGGCCAGCTTCGCAAAGAGTTGGACGACCTTCTGAAATCGGCCAGCGCGGCAAACACGGTAAGTACGGCAAACCGTTCCGGCGGGGCAAGTTCTCCAGACGGATTGCCAAGCCGATCGACCTCCGCGGGCGCTTTAGACATTAACAGCAAGACGATTGCCGACTCGTTCTCCAAAGAGGCCACACGGTTTACTGGGGATTTTAACCGCGCCGCCGTCAACCATGCGCGGTTGCTGGAATCCGCCATGCGGATAAGCGAGCACCGCCAACCGGGTGTGCCCGGGCAGATCGCACCGTCACGCGCCGCCCAGTCGTCAACGGCCGGCCCCGCCCAAGCCCAGCAGGGCCAACCTCCCGAAAAGCCAAGAGACATGCGCGGCTTGCCGGAATGGGCGAGAGCGGAAATCGACCGTTCCTACAAAATAGCCGAAAAGCGAGGCCTGACTTCACGGATCGAAGAGATGTCCGCCCAGCGCATGACCGCCAAGCAAGTGGCGGAAAACTTGGTGGATACCGGCAAATTGGAGCCGGATATTGCCGTGGGCGTAGTGCGTGCCACCCGCGCCAAGATGGGCATTCCGTCGATGGACGACACGACGGAGTTTGAAAAGTGGCATAGCCAGTACCAGCGGAACCGCTCTGATAATGCCCAGTCGGCGGAATCCGAGCCGCAGCATACGCAGAGTTTAAGCGAATGGATCAAGGGTGGTACGTGGCCCGTTAGAGTTCGCGGGGAAGTTTCGCGTATGGCGTATGGCGATTACTATTCCCCTAAAACACCTTCTCCGATCCTGGGTGACGGGCCGCTACGCACTAAGGAAAAAGAGAAGTGGGAATCCGAAGAAAAGGCGAAGCAAAAGGTTTCTGAAACCACCGCCAAGGATGTTGGGCGAGAAATGCGCGACGCGGGCAAAGAGGTTGCCCGCGACATACGGCAGGCCATTGCCCCCAAAGACTCAAAATCCGAAGAATCTCCTGGCGAGTTGCAAGCTGGCAATGAGAGACGACCGAAGCCGTCAGGCACCGCCGACGACCGTTCATGGACTCGCACGCAGCTGCTTTCGGCTAGCGGCATTGGCCGAAGCATGGCCCTTGGTTTATCCGTTCACGCGCTAGGCCAAGCCGCGCAGATGACAACGGCGTTCAATGATGCCGGGCAGATGTACAGCGGACAGAACGCTTCACTAAACACCCGTCGGACTCTAGCCCAGCGCAATGCCCTGGAATCCGGCGTAAGCGGAATGGTGCCGATTTTGGGTAGCGCATTAGTGAATGCGACTCATTTTGGTCAGGCAATGGCGAACAGCGCGGCGGGACATGGGTTCGTCTCGGACCAGCACCTTTTGCAGAAGCAGGCCGACAAGGAGGAGTTGCAGCACAGCATCAACACGCAGCGGACATTGCAGCCGTTTCAAATAGCGGCGATACAAACGCGCGATCCAAGAGTGAAGGCGACGCAGGATTATTATGCCGAAATAGCGAAAAATGACTTCGAGATAAAAAACAATCCGCTGCTTTACAACGCCGCAACTAAAAAATACACGGAGCAGGGCCGGCAACAGGACAAATTAAACTCGGACTTGATCGACGCGCGCGGCAACGAGAACATCCAACAGGCCGAACGAGACGTGCAGACGATGCTCAGTGAGGCCAGAGAGCAAATTGGCGATTCAAAGCACAAGGGATTGATCCAGTTCGGGGCGGAAAACGGATTTCTCGCCGCGCGAGGTGCCCCCCGCCTTGCCGAAATCGAGCAACGAAGGAAGAACGTTGAAACGCAAGAAAACGCACTGAAACGCACACGCGACAACACCAAGGAGGGGTCGAAGCAACGGAACATTGCCGACCAAGAGCTAACCAAATTCCAAAGCCATAAAATATTATTGCTGGACAATATCAACGCGGAAGAAAACATACGCCAAAAGGACGTAATTTTTTCCGATGCGCGCCGACGTGAAACCGCCGCAGTGCAGGGAACTGGCGTGCAGTCTGCCACGGCGTTTGCCCGGTTCAACGCGCAGGCCAGGGGAGAAATGGTCCCACTGGACCGGCAATTAAGTATTCCCGGACTTACACGCGGGCAGATTTCGCACATCAAAAACGAGCGAGAGAGTGTCGTTGCCCGCCAAAAGGACGAATCCAAGTCGCTACTCGCCCAGCAAGACCGGAGCAACGCAGAAAAAACGCTGGCCGCTCGAATCACCGAAGAAGCCAACACTCGCGGTCGGTACGTTGCCCAGGTGGACAGCCTTAACGGCACCTACGCCTTGGAGATGGACAAGCTAAATGCGGCGATAAAAGCGATGGGAGAAAACATTGACGAAAGCAAATTGAGTACAGAGGCCCGCAACAATCTGGACGAGCAGCGGAAGCGATTGCAAACCGAACAAAGCAACTTAACCCGCCAGCATCAGGCCGACGTTGGCGCGCAGAAAATCACCCGTGACATCCAGCTGCAGGCGATCGACAACCGCAACGCCGTGATGCGTTCCCGCGTCTACGGGTCCGATTACGACGCTACCCGGCAGAATCTTAGAGGGCAACTTGCCGAAACGATCAAGCACGCTCAGGGCGACCAAGGACTAATCAGCCGCGCCCGTGAATCGTTTGGGTTGGGTTCCACGCTGGCCAGCCGCGACCGGCGTTTCGAGATGGAAGACCTGCGCCGGGAACGGGGGTATTCCGAACTGCGGATGCGCGGGATGCCGCTGGCCGCCGAGGTGAGACAGACTGGCGACGATTGGGTAAGGCGGGTGCAAGAATCCGGGTTGGACCGTGAAAAGCGAACGGAAGTCGCCAAGTCGGGCGAGCAGGCCATCCGCGAACGAATGCTCAATATCGGGCCAGTGCAACAAATTCATGGCGGGGCCGAAAATCTGTGGAGCGTCGTAGCCCAGGGGCTATTCAACCGCATGGGCGCACAGAAAGAGGGCGACGCGGCGATAGACAAGCTGAGAAAAGAGGCCAATAAATCCGACAAAGACATCAAACGCGACCGCGAAATGGACGCGCCAGCCCCGAAGCAAATCGAGGACGCCATGCGCGAAGCGGGGAAGGGCGCCGGCAAGAGCCTGT
>JBBQSU010000177.1:0-6646 GCA_038234815.1 Tepidisphaerales bacterium
ATTGCGAAGGACGGCCATGGCGGTGATGACGGCCTCGACCCCGCCACTGGCCCCCAACAGGTGGCCGAGCGCGCTCTTGGTGGAACTGATCGCGACCTTATAGGCATGAGCGCCAAAGGTATTCTTCACGGCCTTGGCTTCGGCAAGATCACCAAGCTGGGTGCTGGTGCCGTGGGCGTTGATGTAATCGACCTCGGCGGCGTTGATGCCGGCATCGGCCAGGGCCAGGTCCATCGCCTTGCCGGCACCGAGGCCGTCTTCGTGTGGGGCGGTGATGTGATGGGCATCGGCACTCATGCCGTAACCGACAAGCTCGGCATAGATGCGCGCCCCGCGTTTCCGGGCGTGTTCGTATTCTTCCAGCAGCACAATGCCGGCGCCTTCGCCCATGACGAATCCGTCGCGGTCCTTGTCCCAGGGGCGGCTGGCTTTTTCAGGGGCTTCATTGCGCGTTGACAAGGCGCGGGCGGCGATAAAGCTGGCCATGCCCAGTCCGCAGAGCGCCGCCTCAGAACCACCGGCCACCATCACGTCGGCCATATCGAACTGGATGTACCGGGCGGCATCACCGATGGCATTAGCGCCGGTAGCGCAGGCAGTGGCAACGGCGGTGTTCGGCCCGCGAAGGCCGTACATGATCGACACGTTACCGCTGGCGGCATTGACCATCAAACGCGGAACCGTAAAGGGGCTGACCCGTCCTACGCCGCGCTCGATAAGAATCTTGTTCTGCTCTTCAAGGGTTTCGATCCCACCGATCCCGCTGCCGATGACGACTCCGCACCGGTAGCAGTCTTCGGTTTTGAAATCGATCCCGCTGTCGCGCACGGCATTGACCGACGCCGCCAGACCGAACTGCCCGAACCTGTCGAGTCGCTTGGCCTCACGCACGTCTATGCCATAGCGGGTCACGTTGAAACCGGGAATCTCCCCACCAAAACGCACCGGGAATTTCGAAAAATCCCAGCGGGTGATGGTCTGAATTCCGCTCTTACCGGCAATGAGATGATCCCACATCGTCTCGACGACTTCGCCGAGCGACGTGATGACGCCCATTCCAGTGATGACGACACGACGTTTCATGGTATAGATCGCGGGGCGAACAAGGCCTACGCGTTTCAGGCAGTAACGGCGGCCCTGAAAAGTGCCGTGCGCTTCCCGTCACGCGGAAAATCCGGCCACTGCTTGCCGGCCACTACTTTGTGGAGTGTTCCTTGATGTAGTCAATCGCCTGGCCGACGGTCTGAATCTTTTCAGCCTCTTCGTCGGGGATCGACAATTCGAATTCGTCTTCGAATTCCATCACTAACTCGACCGTATCCAGCGAGTCAGCGTTAAGGTCATTGATGAAGTGGGTTTCGCGAGTGATCTCACTCTTGTCCACGCCCATCTGCTCGCTCACGATTTCGATGACTTTCGTCTCAATCTCTTCCATAGATCCACCTAACCCTGACTTTGAAATTACTGCCAACCCACGCGGGTTTGAAGTTTGCTGACTATATCGGTGCCGGGGTCTTTTGCAATGTCCCGACACGCCACAAAGGCCAAGACCATCATTTCATCACGTTTTTGGACAAGTTACATCACCATTCCGCCGTCTACGCACAGCACTTGCCCGGTCACATAGCCGGCCTCCGGGCTGGCCAGAAAGCCCACCACGGCGGCGATTTCATGCGCCTCACCAAACCGCTTGAGCGGGATGAACTGCTTGACGGCGTCTTTAATTCGATCATTCAGCACGTCGGTCATGTCGGTGACGATAAATCCCGGCGCGACGGCGTTGCTTGTTATTCCTTTGCCCGAAAGCTCTTTGGCCACCGTCTTGGTCAGTCCGATCAATCCGGCTTTGCTGGCCGAATAGTTGGCCTGACCGGCATTCCCGACCACGCCCGCCACCGAACTGATGTTCACAATCCGGCCGGTCTTGGATCGCATCATCATCCGCGCCGCCGACCGAATCGCCACAAACGCGCTCTTTAAATTGGTGTTGATAACCACGTCAAAATCCTCGTCCTCCATCCGCAAGAGCAGGCCGTCGCGGGTGATGCCGGCATTGTTCACCAATACATCAATCCGGCCGTGCGCGTCGCCAATTTTGTCGATCGCGTCCGCCAGCGCCTTGGAGTCGGCAATGTCTACCACAACCGCCTCGGCAGTTCCGCCGGCACTGGTCACCTCGTTGATCACACCCTGAAGTTTGTCCATATTTCGGGCGATGGCCACGACGTGCAAGCCGTCCTTGGCCAGTTTCCGCACGATCGCCGCGCCAATCCCACGAGAACCGCCGGTGACAATCGCTACCCTTTTTTCGTTCATGTCTTGCTCCGCTCGCTTGGTTCGCTCAGGCGTTCAACGCTTCAGCCGCTTCCAGTGATTCGATCGGCAACCGGCGATTGATCTTCTTGGCCAGGCCGGTCAGCGTGTGACCGGGTGCCAATTCCACAAATCGCTCGCCTTCGTTTCCCGTCACCAACGTCTTCATCGTCTGCTCCCATCGTACGGGCATGACGATCTGGTCCACCAGCAGGCGCTTGATCGATGCTACATCGGTGTGCGGTCGAGCAGTCACGTTGGAAAAGACCGTGACAACGGGTTGCTTGAATTCGAATTTTTCCAGCTCCGCCCGCATCTTGTCGGCCCCGGATTGCATCAGCGGGCTGTGAAACGCGCCGGCCACTTTCAGTTCGATCGCCTTAAAGCCTGCCGACGTTGCCGATTGAACGACGCGCGCGCACGCGGATTTTGCACCACTGACCACGATCTGTCCCGGCGCGTTGTAGTTGGCTGCAACCAGCACCTCACCCTGCGCATTTTCGAGACACAGTGTATCGACCGCCCGCTCGTCGGCCCCCACGATCGCCACCATTCCGCTGGGCGTTGCCACCGCGGCTTCCTGCATGAAGCGTCCCCGCGCCGCAACCAGCCGCAAGCCGTCTTCGAACGAAAACACGCCCGCCAGGTGCAACGCGGTGTATTCGCCGAGGCTGAGGCCCGCGCAGGTCGTCACGTCGGACAATCGCAGGCGCCCAACCGCTTCTGCCGCGCGAAAACACGCCACGCCGGTCACATAGATCGCCGGCTGACTTACGTCGGTCTGGTTCAGTCGTTCTTCGGGGCCGCCAAAGCAAATGCTCGCCAGATCAAATCCCATGATTTGATTCGCCAGGTCGATCGTCTCACGTGCTGCGGGGGAGGTCGAATAATAATCCTTCCCCATGCCCACCACTTGCGCGCCCTGTCCGGGGCAGAAAATAAATGTCTTTGAAGCCATTGACGGTCCAGGTCTGCTTACATCTTCACCACGGCGTTGGCCCAGGTGAGGCCGGCACCAAACGCCACAAATACCAGCGTGTCATCCGGCTTGATCCGGCCGGCCCGCATGGCTTCGTCGAAGGCAATCGGGATGCTCGCCGCCGACGTATTGCCATATTTGTCGATATTCACGAATGCTTTGCTGGCGGGGATTTTCAGCTTGTCCATCGCCGAGTCGATGATACGCTGATTCACCTGGTGCGGGATGATCAGCGAGATCGTCTCCGGCGTCAGCGAACATTTGTTCATCGCGTCGGCGATCAATTCCTCGAACCGCTGGACCGCGAATTTATACACCTCGCGGCCTTTGATTTTCATAAATTGCTGGCGCCCCATCACCAGCGTTTCGTTGATGGGATGTCGCGAGCCGGGGGCACAATACAGCATGTCCCAGCGGCTGCCGTCGGCGTGCATTGAGCTGTAGATCAGCCCTCGCCCGGCATCTTCCGACCGCTGCAAAACCACCGCGCCGGCGCCGTCACCAAATAAAATGCAGCTCTGGCGATCGGTATAATCGGTGATCCGGCTCAGCGCTTCGGCGCCAATCACCAGCACGTTCTTGTAAGCTCCCGACTTGATAAACCCCGCTGCGGTGTTGAGGGCGTATAGGAACCCACTGCACGCGGCCCCGATATCAAAAGCCGGCGTCTGATCCAGCCCGAGTGAAGCGGCGACGAAGCAGGCCGTCGAAGGCAACATCATTTCCGGAGAGATCGTCGCACAGATAATCAGGTCGATATCCTTCGGCTCGATCTGCGCGGCCTTGAGTGCGCGCGTGGCGGCGTGAGAGGCCAGCGTCGCCGTCGTTTCGGTGCTACTGACGATGCGCCGCTCGCGGATGCCCGTCCGCTGAACGATCCACTCGTCGTTGGTCTCGACCATTTTCGAGAGGTCTTCGTTGGTCAGACGCTTCTCGGGCAGAAAAGACCCGGTTCCCGCGATAATGGCACTGTAGTTAGGCATGGCAAAAGCAGTTTTAAAGTCTCATTGCGGCTCGTGACTGGCCGGCGGTGCTGACGATCGACATCAACAAACGCCCGATCATTCACAATAACTCGATCATTCCTCGTTCACTTGGATGCTCTTCTCGATCTTCTCCATGATTTTCTCGTTCAGGTGGCTGTTGTGAAGTTGCAAACCCACGCGAATCGCGTTCTTGATCGCCTTGGCTTCACTGCGGCCATGGCAGATGAGCGAATAGCCACCCACGCCCAGCAGCGGCGCCCCGCCATATTCCTGCCAGTCATGCTTGGCATACACGCTCTTCATCGCCGGTTTGAAGTGTTCGAGCAGTTCCGGCCCGACCTCCTGAAGCTCGTGCATCAGCATCTGAAACAGTCCTTCGGTCAATCCTTCCATCAATTTCAGCACGATGTTGCCCGTGAACCCGTCGCAGACGATCACGTCCACCACGCCCTTGGTCAGGTCGCGGCCTTCAACATTTCCGATGAAATTGATTAGCGGTTCTTCCCGAAGTAATTTGCGCGTTTCTTTGATCGTGCTGGTGCCCTTGGAATCTTCCTCGCCGATGCTCAGCAGGCCCACGCGCGGGTTCTGGACATTGCAAACGGTCGTCGCGTAAACCCCGGCCATGATGGCATACTGATGAAGGTGGGCGGGCTTGGGTGTGACGTTGGCGCCGACGTCGCAGATCACGACGGGGCCATAAAACGTCGGCACGATGACCGCGATCCCGGGCCGGCTGATGCCCGCCAGCGTCCGCATCCGAAGCTGCGCCGCAGCCACGCAGGCCCCGGTATTGCCGGCACTGATGACCACGTCGGCCTCCCCTTTGGAGGCCATCCTGCATTGCACCGAGATCGAACTGTCCGGCTTTCCGCGGATCGCTTCGACCGGCGATTCATCCATCCCTACCACTTCCGTGGTCGGGATGATCTTGTAGTGTTTTTTTTGTTCCGGCGTCAGGCCCGATTGCTCAAGGCCCTCCGCACACGTCTTCTCATCGCCGACAAGAAGGATCGTGTCGTGCCCGTTCAGCAACGACACCGCGTCCCAGCACCCCTGCAAAATGGCCGAGGGGGCTTTGTCACCGCCCATCACGTCCACCGCTGCTCGCACGCGAACCTCCCAAGTAGGTGATGAAATAACCCATTCAACCGAACAAGCCGGGAATCGTTTGATCCGTCCTGCCGCGGCTTGCTGAGCGAAAAGTCGTTTGACCAGGAACTTTTCAGACTCTTTTTACGCGTCGTCCTGATCCACTTTCACTGCCAGACTGGGGTTGACATACCCGCAATTCCCACAGGCGACGTGGGGCAGTTTGGCGTTGCCGCATTGCGGACAACGGACATAATGGACGGGCTTGAGCGCATGATGCGAACGGCGTTTGCGTTTGCGCGATTTCGAGTGCTTTTGGACCGGGAGCATGCTTCACCTATTCCTTATACTAAGCAAACAACGGCGGGTGATTCGACCCGCCGTCGCCCAAATGGGGACGGTAGGTTAGGCGCAACGCCGGGGGTCTGTCAAGCACACCTTTGGCTGATGCCGACGCCGCCGGTTCTGGCCGAGCCAAAAGGTGCAACGTCGGAGGCCGATCAAGCACACCTTTAGCCGCTTTTAGCGTATCCATGCGAAAATGTCACCCGGTGCCGTAGGGGGCGCCTTCAGCCCGCCGGCAGAAGCCGCGCCACTGGCGAGTTGCGGGCGGTCGGGGATCGAGTGTTGCCATAGTAGGAATCTACACAATAAAGGACCGCGGCGGCGTTTATTTGAACCCCGAATGAGTCCAGCTTCGTGCCCTTCGCGCCTTCGTGGTTGCCACTTAATGGGGCCGCGTTCGTTTGAACGCGGAAGGGTAGCACGTGATCGTGCGAAAGGTCGCGCATTTCGGGCTTCAATGGGGCCGCGTTCGTTTGAACGCGGAATGTTGCTCGGTGACAACCACCTTGCATCCGTAGGCTTCGCTTCAATGGGGCCGCGTTCGTTTGAACGCGGAATGAAGCCATAAGCCAAGCGCGCGGCCTTACTCCTCGAGCTTCAATGGGGCCGCGTTCGTTTGAACGCGGAATGGCAAAGTAACGGAGAAATTACCTATGGCAGCCATCGGCTTCAATGGGGCCGCGTTCGTTTGAACGCGGAATGTCAGATGATCGACCTTGCTACTCTCTTGTTTGACATGCTTCAATGGGGCCGCGTTCGTTTGAACGCGGAATGATTGCCTTGTTTTTACCTCAGACGACCGCTGCACCTTGCTTCAATGGGGCCGCGTTCGTTTGAACGCGGAATGATACAGAGACTTTCCCGACCCCGGCACGCCCAGCAGCTTCACGGGGGCCGCGTTCGTTTGAACGCGGAATGGTCGCCAGATGTC
>JBBQSU010000178.1:0-6496 GCA_038234815.1 Tepidisphaerales bacterium
TTCTTTAAGCTGCCCGCCCTTGCTCGTGTGCGACTTGGCTTCCTTCTTGGCCTGCTGATATTTCCACTTGCCGAAATCGAGGATTCGGCAAACCGGTGGTCTGGCCGTCGGGGCCACTTCCACCAAGTCCAGCCCCGCCTCGCGGGCCATACGCAGGGCCTCGGCAGTCGATACCACCCCGACCTGTTCTTCTTTCTCGTTGATCAGTCGAATCGGCGAAATTCGGATCTGCTCGTTATGCTTGAAATAAGTAGAAATAGCCTGGACTCCGTAAAACAATAATTCCAAAACACGGCTCGCTATCGAGGGGGTTTCCCGGATCAAGACACGATCCGACAGCGACCTAACTGTTCCATCATTGCCTGTCAGGCACTGAATTTCAAGATAATCTTGACAAAATCTCACTAGCGGGCGGGCTATCAGTTGTTTCCCCGCCGGTCGTTGCAGGCAAGCTTAGCATACCGCATGAGACGTTCGGTCGGTTACCCGATCGCGAACGAATCTGGATTGGGGATTCGCAACGCGTTGGTGTTGGGGACGTGCCCGGCTTGATGAGAGGACTTCCGCCATGCACATACGGGACGGGCAGGGGAGAAAAAAAAGAAACCTTCCGCCGTGGCGTCGGAAGGTTTCGTGTTTCGGGGCCTCGTCGTTTGGAGCCAGAGGTCCGAGGGTAAAATTTGTGCTTCTCTAAGTCGTGACGCGTTTGAAGATCAGCAGGCTCAATTGTGTTGGAGCCACGATGCCCGCTTACGAATAAGACACCTTACTTCTTCTTGGTGGTCTTCTTCGTGGTCTTCTTGGCAGCCTTCTTGGCTACTTTCTTTGCCATAACGCTATCACCTCCTTTCACGATATAGAAATTTATGTCTGCGCAAGCACGCGGTCAATCCTTTTCTGCGAACTTGTACGATTTTCTTGACCGGCTTCTTTTCGTCAACTTCTTGTGACGCGCGCCTCCACCGATAAGATGTGGCCTCAACAACACTGAAAGGAACTCTGAAATGACTCGTCCACTGGTACTGATCGTCCGCGATGGCTGGGGAAAAAATCCCGACGAAAAATGGAACAACTCCAACGCCATCTATCTGGCCAAACATCCTGTCGCCGACAAACTCATGGCCGAATACCCCAACACGCTCATCCACACCAGTGGATTTGATGTGGGTCTGCCCGAGGGCACGATGGGCAACAGTGAAGTCGGCCACCAGAACATCGGGGCCGGCCGGATCGTTAATCAGGAATCGGTCGCCATCACCAAGGCCATCCGCAACGACGAATTCTTTCAGAACAAGGAACTTAATGCCGCGATCGATAATGCCGTGACCAAGCGTTCCGACCTGCATCTTTTCGGCCTGGTCTCCGATGCCGGCGTGCATGGCCTGCTCGAACACCTTTATGCCTGCCTCGAACTCTGCAAGCGCCGCGGGCTGTATCGCGTGTTCCTGCACGCCTTCACCGACGGCCGCGACACTTCGCCCAACAGCGGGCTGGGATACCTGGCGCAGGTCGAAGCAAAAATGAAGCAGATCGGCGTGGGAGAGATCGCCTCGGTTTCCGGTCGGTATTGGGCAATGGACCGCGACAATCGGTGGGATCGGGTTGAAAAAGCCTATCGCGCAATGGTCTTTGGCGACGGGCCGAAATTCAAATCGGCCGCTGCGGCCGTGCAGTATTATTATGACCACCCGATCGAATCGAACATGTCCGGCGATGAGTTCATCACGCCGTCGATCATCACCACCGACGGTTTTACGCCAAAGGCCACCGTCACCAGTGGCGACAGCGTCATCTTCTATAACTATCGTGGCGACCGCCCGCGGGAAATCACCAAGGCATTTCAGCTCGACAATTTCGCCGGCTTCAATCGCGGATCGAAGATCGACCTGTATTTCGTCACCATGACTGCCTACGAACAGGGCCTTCCCGTACACGTGGCTTATCCCAAGCCCCCGAAGATGGTCAACATCCTCGGCGACTACATCGCTAACAAATCGCTGAAGCAGTTCCGCTGCGCCGAAACCGAAAAGTTTCCGCACGTGACGTTCTTCTTTAATGACTATCGAGACACGCCGTTTCCGGGAGAAGACCGGCAGATCATCCCCTCGCCAAAGCTGAAGCCCGATGGCTCACCCCTGACGACGTATGACCAGATGCCCGAGATGAGCGCCTACGGCATCTGTGATGAGACGGTTAAGCGGATCGATTCGGGACTGTACAGCCTGGTGGTGGTGAATTTCGCCAACGGGGACATGGTGGGCCACACCGGCGTGCTGGCCGCTGCCGTGAAAGCAGTCGAACACGTGGACATCTGCGTCGGGCGGATTCTGGAGGCCGTGCGCCGGCAAAACGGCTCGGCGATTGTCACCGCCGACCACGGCAACTGCGAGCAGATGATCGATCCGGCCACCGGCGGACCGCACACGGCGCATACGACCTTCGACGTTCCGCTGATCGTTATGGACGACCGATTCAAAGGCAAAAAGCTCCGCGCCGGTGGCCGCCTGGCGGACATCGCCCCGACGGCATTGCAAATAATGGGCCTCCCCCAGCCCGCGGAGATGAACGGGGTGTCGTTGATCGGATGATTCGCATGAAACGCGAGGACCTCACCGTTGCCCGCGCTTTGCCGCCAGCGATGGTGGCCTCTATAATCCACGCTTAAGGAGATTTTATGGCCCATATTATTGCCCAGCCCTGTATCGGCACCAAGGACACCGCCTGTGTTGCGGTTTGCCCGGTGGACTGCATCCATCCCACCAAGGACGAAGCGACGTTCGAGGCTGCGGAATTGCTTTATATCGACCCCGACACCTGTATCGATTGCGGGCTGTGTGTGGATGAATGCCCGGTGAAAGCGATTTTCCCACTGGAAGACCTGCCAGCCGAGTGGGCGTCGTTCATTGAAAAAAATGCCGAGTATTACAAGAAATAGTCCATCACCCGGGCGTATCATGGGTATGAATATACAAAAGCTATCTGCCGTGATGATTGCGCTTGGCTTGGGTTTTGCGAGCTGGACCCTTAGTGCCTCCGGGGCAGGACCAGCAACAACGCAGGCGGCGGCGGTCAATCAACAGTGCCCGGTAAGCGGTGATCCGGTCGATCCCAAAGCCCCGACGGTGGAGTACAAGGGCAAGACGATCGGCTTCTGCTGCGAATCGTGCATCCCTGAGTTTAAAGCCGATCCCGAAAAGTTCATCAAGAAGATGAAATGACGCGCTTGCCTCGTTAATAGTTGAGTTGAACATTAGCTGCCCCGGATTCTTGTCCGGGGCTTCTTTATTCCGCGAGTCTTGAAGCAAGGGTGTCGGCAATGGAAACACAAGCCAACGAGGCGATGGACGAAGCGGCGCTGCAAGTGGAAGGCATGAACTGCGCGAGTTGCGTGGCGCATGTGGAGAAGGCCGCGCGGACAGTTGCTGGTGTTCAGGGGGCGCAAGTTAATCTCGCCCGCGGACGGGCCACGGTGCGCTTCAACCCCGCCGCCACGTCGGCGGATGAGATCGCCGACGCGATCACGGCAGCGGGCTATCCATCGACTACCGAAAATTCCGACGCCGGGGCCGGTGAAGAAGCGCGTCTGCATCATCAGCAGGCACACGCGACCGGATGGTTCGCCCGGGCGATGATCGGCATCGCGCTTTGGTTGCCGGTGGAGCTGGCGCATTGGACGCTGCACCTGATGAATGTTCACACCGGCCATTGGATGAACTGGCTGGCGCTGGGCACCAGCACGCTGGCGCTGGTGTTGATCGGCGGGGCATTTTATAAAAACGCGTTCGCGGCGCTGCGTCGCGGCACGACCGACATGGACGTGCTGATCGCCATGGGCACCAGCGTCGCCTATTTCTACAGTCTGGTGGCCTTCGCCGGGTACAAACTGGGCTGGTGGCAGACCCTTGCCGATCTTTATTTCATGGAAGCCACGGGGCTGCTGGCGCTGATTAGCCTGGGTCATTGGCTTGAAGCCCGCGCGCGACAGAGCGCCGGTCGATCCATTCACGAACTGCTGAATCTCACGCCCGCGACCGCCCGGCGAATCACCCAGGGCATGGAAACCGAGGAAGTGCCTGTGAGCGCGGTCGTGCTGAAAGATCGGCTGCTCGTGCGGCCCGGAGATCGTCTGCCGGTGGACGGCGTTGTGACCGAGGGACTGTCCAATGTCGATGAATCGATGATTACCGGCGAGTCGCTGCCGGCGGTGCGCAAAGTTGGCGACGAGGTGATCGGCGGAACGGTCAACCAGGACGGGCGGCTGATTATTCGCGCCACCCGCGTGGGCAAACAGACGGCGCTGGCGCAGATCGTCCAGTTGGTCGAGCGCGCGCAAAACAGCAAGCCCCCCGTACAAAAGCTGGCCGACCGGATCGCCGCGGTGTTTGTGCCTGCGGTGCTGGGGATTGCGCTGCTGACGGGCATCGGGTGGTATGTCGCCGGATCGGTCAATGGCTGGGATAGCGGACATACCTGGAGCCGATTGGCCAATGCCGTTTGCAGCGTGCTGATTATCGCCTGCCCGTGCGCGCTGGGCCTGGCGGTGCCTGCCGCCCTGATGGTGGGCACGGGCCTCGGGGCCAAGCGAGGCATTCTCATCCGCGATATTGATGCGCTGCAAAAGGCCGAACACATCGACCTGGTCGTGCTGGACAAGACCGGCACGATCACCCGCGGAAAGCCGGCGGTTTCACGGGTGATTCCGTCGGGCAAAGTCTCCGAAGATGAACTACTTGCTCTGGCGGCCGGGGCAGAGCAGTTCAGCGCGCACCCGTTGGGCAAAGCGATTGTCGCTGCCGCGCAGGATCGCAAGCTGGAACTTCCGGCGCCCGATGATTTTTCGGACGAAGCAGGCTTCGGCATCCGCGCGGGTTTTGCGGGTCGGAAAATCCTCGTAGGCAACGCCGCAATGATGGAGCGGGCGGGGATCAAACTGGCCGAACACGACTTATCTGCTGCCGCCGGTGATGCCCCCGCGACATGGGTTTATGTGGCCGATGCGGCAGGAGAATTGCTGGGGACGATCGGCATTCACGACGAGATCAAACCCGACTCGGCCTCGGCGATTGGCAAACTGCACAAGGCGGGTCTGAAAACTGTTCTCCTGAGTGGGGATCGATTGGCGACCGCCCGATCGGTTGCCGATTCGGTGGGCATCGACGACGTGCGTGCCGAAATTAAACCTGCGGGCAAGAGGGAGATCATCCAGGCTTTGCAGGAAGGCGGGAAGACCAAAGTCGCGATGGTCGGGGATGGCGTGAACGACGCGCCGGCGCTTGCCCAGGCCGATCTGGGGATCGCGGTCGGGGGTGGATCGGACGTGGCCAAGGAAACCGGCGACATCGTGCTGGTCAGCGGATCGCTGCTGCTGGTGCCGGTGGCCATTCGGTTGTCCTGCGCCACCATGCGGTGCATCCGCCAGAATTTGTTCATGGCATTCATCTATAATGTACTGGCGATTCCGCTGGCCGGCTTCGGATTGCTCAATCCGCTCATCGCCGCCGCCGCTATGGCGCTGTCGGACGTCACGGTGATCGGAAATGCGCTCCGGCTTCGACGGGCGAAGATCGATTGAAGAGACCCGGCAAAAAATATGTGAACTATTTGTAAAATTTCACTGGAAAACTGAAGCGAGGTCGAGCATAAATCCGATGGGTGAAGCACCGGGGCCAAGGGTTGGCGGAAGATTGCATTAACGCGCCTTGACGCGCACCAACCCCCCCGCTTCAATACCGCCACTTTGTCGCAAGGTGCGGCTTGTCCTTCAAGACTAGGGAACGACCATGAGTGTAATATCTGAAGACAACTGCGTTGCCGTGCTGTCGGACCTGGGTCTCGAACCCATGCCGCTGGCCAGCATTCTTTCCCCGCTGCTTTTGACCGAACTTTTCGACGACGATCTGCTTCCCTCGGCGGCCAAGCGTAAAGCCCGGCCGGCCGACGACGATGACGAAGAGGAGGAGGAAGAGGAGGAAGAAGAAGACGAGAAGACCAAGGTGGGAGAGGAAGAAGAGGAAGAGGTTGTTGAAGAGGAGGAGGAAGACGAGTTCGACGATGAAGACGAAGATGAGGAGGATGACGACGAGGACGATGACGAGGACGACGAAGATGAATTCGACGATCCCGACTCAGACGATGATGATTTCGACGACGATGACGATGATGACGAGGATGATTTCGAAGACGACTGATCTGAATAAACAGATCAATCCTCAAGCCGGCCTTGTCGATGCTGTTTGATCGACGACCGGCTTTTTTTTTCGGTCAAGCGCCGCTGTTTGCTGGCACGGGTGGGCCGGGTCTTGCGGCGGCGCTTGGGAACACGCAGCGATTCGGTAAGCAGCTCGCGGAGTCGTTCCAGAACGGCCTTGCGGTTCTGGTCCTGCGAACGATGTTCATCACTGGCAAAGTGCAGATCACCTGAAGCCAGCAAACGCCGGCCTGCCAGATTCTGTAATCGCCCGAAAGCACCGGCGGGCAGTCCCTGAAGCTGGTCAAC
>JBBQSU010000179.1:0-6487 GCA_038234815.1 Tepidisphaerales bacterium
TCTGCGACGATCTGGCTGTTCGGCTCGCCGACGCTGGATATCCTGCCGTGGAACAGCTTTGTTCCGCAGGTGGGCGATCAGTTTACTCTGATGACGTGGCAAACGGGCCTGGACGGCACGTTCGCAAGCGTGGTGGTAGACCCGTGGTTTGCGAGCCATGGGCTTAATTTCGATCTGCACTACAACAACGTCGGCGGAGCCGGGAACCTGACATTGGAAGCGATACTGGTTCCCGAACCGGCATCAATAGGAGTGCTTGGACTGGGTGCGACGCTCCTTTTGCGCCGACGCAGGCGAGCGTAGGAGAGTCCAGTGGTGCGATTCGCTGCATCGGCTTCAGCCATGGCTGTTACGCGGGCGAAGGCGGCCAGTGCCATCGCTGACATTTGACGGGCGAACAACAATCTGAACGACAGTCACCCAAAGGAGACGGATCATGACACGGAATCCAGTTGTCGCAGGGCGTGGACGGAGTGGGGCCGCGGAGAAACTAAAGGTGAGAGGATCCGAAAACGAGTCCAGAAAACGGGACAACCCTGACTTTCAGTCGCCGCGATTGAGAACGTGACAGACGCTCTTTCTTGGAGCAATGCGTGCGGTAGCCCGGCGCAAACCACAGAAAGGATTATTGCATCACAGCGACCGCGGCTGCCAGTACGCCGGCAGTGCGTATCAGAATAAACTTGACGCATTCGATCTGACCTGCAGCATGAGTCGGGTCGGGAATTGCTGGGACAACGCCGTGATGGAACGCGTCTGGGCCGCCCTGAAAACCGAACTGGTGTATCAACGAGACTTCAAAACCAAACAGGAGGCTATCGACGCGATCTTCGAATGGATCGAGGTGTGGTATAATCGCAAGCGAAGGCACAGTTCCCTCGGCTACCTCAGCCCGGAAACCTATGAATCGAAACTGAACTAATCGGAACCGAGACGCGCCAGAAAATGGTGGGGAAGGTCAGCAGCGCGTGTCTGACCCGAAGAACATCGTTCGGCCCAGCAGTCAGCGGCGCGGCAAGCAACCGCTGTGCGGATGCAGCGGCAGGAGTTAACACTCAGGAGGATCGCTCACCCAGCGTGTTTAAACGTGACGAACGCAGACCGCAACATACGCGATTCAAGAATGCCGAAGCCAGCTTGCGCCAACTCGCCGGTCTCGCCTGATCCGATTCTCCTTACCGGCGCGACCGGTTACATCGGCGGGCGTCTGCTGCCGGCTCTGCTGGAGAAGGGCTACAAGGTGCGTTGCCTGGCCCGACGGCCCGAGCACCTGCAAGGCCGCGCCCGCGGCAGCTACGAGGTGTTTCCGGGAGACGTGGCAAACGCCGATAGCCTCGGCGCGGCTCTGGCGGGCGTGACCACGGCCTTCTACCTGGTGCATTCGATGGGTTCTGAGGGCGGGTTCGCCGAGCAGGATCGCCGGGCAGCTCAGAACTTCGCACAAGCCGCACGGACGGCCGGGGTACGCCGCATCATCTATCTCGGCGGCCTCGGCGGCGACAAGACACTCTCGGCGCACCTGGCGAGCCGGCAGGAAGTCGGCCGCATCCTCCACGATTCCGGCGTGCCCACCATCGAGTTCCGCGCCTCCATCATCATTGGATCGGGCAGCCTGTCCTTTGAGATGGTCCGTTGCCTGGTCACCCGCCTGCCGATCATGACCACGCCGCGCTGGGTGCGCAGCCTGGCCCAACCGATCGCCGTCGAGGACGTACTGGCGTATTGCCTGGCGGCCGTCGAGATGCCCGGTGATGCCAGTGTGATTTACGAGATTGGCGGACCGGACCGCGTGTCCTACGCGGACCTGATGCGCGAGTACGGCCGGCAGGTTGGTCTGCACCGGCTCATCATTCCTGTGCCGGTGCTAAGCCCCGGGCTTTCGAGCCTGTGGTTGGGATTGATTACCCCACTCTATGCACGGGTGGGACGCAAGCTGATCGACAGCGTCAAGCACGACACCGTCGTCAAAGATGACCGCGCGCTGCGCGACTTTGACATTCGTCCCCGGGGGCTGCGCGAGGCCATCGCCCGCGCCCTGGCCAAGGAAGACCAGGAGTATGCCCAGACGCGCTGGTCGGACGCGCTTTCCTCGGCCGGCGACCCGCAGAGCTGGGGTGGGGTGCGGTTCGGCCGTCGGCTGATCGACCGCCGGCGCATCCATGTGTCGGTTGACCCCGTGGCGGCATTTGCGCCCATCGAGCGGATCGGCGGCCAAACTGGATGGTATCACGCCGACTGGCTTTGGAAGCTTCGCGCCGTAGCCGACATGATCTTCGGCGGCGTGGGTATGCGCCGAGGCCGGCCACATCCCCAGAGGCTGCAGCCGGGCGATGCCTTGGATTTCTGGCGGGTCGAAGCCGTCGAGCCGCCGTCGCTGCTTCGTCTGCGGGCCGAGATGAAGTTGCCAGGCCGGGCTTGGCTGCAGTTCGAGGTCGAACCCGACGAAGGCACTTCGGGAGTTTCGGGCGCTTGGATCACTCAAACGGCGATGTTCGATCCGGTCGGCCTGCTGGGACCGCTGTACTGGTATGCCGTGTGGCCGCTGCACCAGTGGGTATTCGCAGGGATGCTGCGCAAGATTGCCCGCGCCGCCGAGCGTACGCACTGACGACTACAGCTTTCGGCTGTCATACGCCCAATGCAGCAACGCCTGCCTTTGGACCGGCCTGCATGATAAGTCGCCCTGGACGCAGTTCTTCTTCACCTGGGCTACGTGACGCCGCAGGGCTTTCCATCGCGCGATCTGACGTTCATCTTCGCCGGGGATGCGCCGTCCCATGTAATAGCGGCAATACCACTGAAACCACCCGCGCGGGTCGTCCCTGTAAATCCAGCCCTTCTTCCGCCACTGCGAAAGTGGGAGACTGGCGTTCACCTTGAAATAGTTCAGCTCGGGTGCGTGCCTCGTGGGGCAGAGCTTGGCTCGCCTGAACCAATTCGCCGGGAACTCTCCGGTGCAGTCGGTCATGTACTTCCCGCCAAAGACCCCGAGTGTGAGCATCTGTTTGGGCGAGAGCTGCGGCCGGAACCCCGGATGAAATCCCCTGCCCATGGGCTGGACCAGTTCGTACCTGTAGCCATGCTGCATTTGGTCGTTGACGACCACGAACCTTCTGGGACGGCGAGCTGTGCTTTTCGGAACAGTCACGGTTACCTCTTACGAAAGCCGCAAGCTATAGTCGCCCGGCGCACAGAATGGCACATGACTCCCGCGCGAAGGGAGGGTACTTTTCAGCTGCGCATCGTGTGGCCGACGGACTACAGATCCACAAGATAACGGTCGGCTTGGAAATCGGTCACCGGCGGGAGGCCCTGGGGAACAGACGCACATCCGCCGAGGATCGCTGTCACCAAGACCGCCCACGCATGGCCGATTGTTCGTCGCATAGAGCTCCTATCTTACTTGTCGGTTGGGTGCCGATCCATGCGGGTCGTTCCCTCGCCAGGGTCTTTCAATTCTTCACCCTGATCTAGCCGATAAGGTCTCTGGTCATGGAGGACCAAGGCTATGTCGGAGACCCACTCACTTTACGAAGCGTTCCTTCTGGTTCCCGATCCTCGCTCCCCGCTGGGCAAACGGCATCCGCTGCCAGCGGTGTTGACGTTGATCTCGTTCGCGATTCTGTCCGGTTGCCGCAGTCTGTATGCCATCGCTCAGTTCGGCCGGGATCGTGGCCGGGCCTTCGGTACGGCACTGGGGTTCACACACGAGAAGACCATTTCCTGCACCATGCTGCATTACCTGCTAGGTGATCTGGATCGCGTGGCGTTCGAGCGGGCGATTCGCTCGTGGCTCAAGGGGCAGCGAAGCGACGGATGGGAACTGCCTATCCCCATGGCGAACTGAGCCTCGCATGAAGAGAACGTCGCTGGCCGATCTACCGAATGGCGGGTGTAGATGGCATAACGGGTGACCTTGGGCGCGTCGACGGTCATGGCGTGAGCCAATTCTCCACGTTCAAGCCGGCAACCCGTCGGAACTCCCGCTCATTATTGGTCACGACGGTGATGCCCAACGAGAACGCATGCGAGGCGATCAAAGTATCCAAAGGGCCGATCGGAGTTCCTACCCGCTCCAACGCTGCGCGCACCGCGCCATAGACCTCCGCAGCCTGGCTATCGAAGGGTAAGATCGCCAGGGGAGCGCAGAACTCGGCCAGCAAGGCTGTGTGCCGCGCCGGCCGCGCTGTCTTGGCCACTCCGTACTGGAGTTCTGCCAAAGTAATGCTGGAAATGGCGGTTTCATCCACGCGGCAGCGTTTCAGTTTCGCAAAGGCGTGTGCCGCCCGCCCACGGAGTAGTTCCACGCAGATATTCGTGTCGAGCATGTAGCGGGTCACGTGCGCTTCGCCTTTCGCTTCTCCAGTGACTTGCGCGTCTCTGCTACCGTGGGGTGGCTTCGCTCGACCATGAAGTCCTCATCGGCCTTGCCGAGCGTGTCCGCCATCATGTCCCAAGCCGCGCCGCAAGGAAACAACAACACCGCCGATCCGATGCGCTTCACGCAGACCTCGTCGGCATCGAATCGGAATTCTTTGGGCAACCGAACCGCCTGGCTGGCCCCGTTTTTAAACACCTTGGCTGTGACAATCATGATCCATCTCCTTAATTTAGACTGTAGTATATACTCAGGGGCGGAGCGAAACAAGATGCCTGAGCAGACGGGTCTGAACTGATTCCGCACCGTTTGCTTTCGGGATTGCGAAGGCAATCGGGTTGTTAACTGGGAGGGGGGTGTTAACGAGAGAAACAGAGAGCGCGGGGCGAAAACGGGGCGACCGGCGGCCGGAAGCGTTGGCGGCAGCGTTCTTCGACGCTCTCGCCGGGCCGATGCCGAGAGTTGAACGTGACGTAAACCCTTGTAATTACTGGCCAGAAACGACGAACCCCGAAAGGCGGCCTCTCGGGGTTCTCGCGTTAACTAGGTGGTACGGTCATTCCGTAACTAAAACTTCAGCTCCCTGAAGGCAACCCTCTTCATAAGCTCTCGCGCGCCAAAAACCCCATTATTGAATCAAAAACGCATGAGGTTCAACTTTCCACCCACCCGGAGTCCTTAAGACGCTGCCACGCCACAATAATATGCTCCTGGCTGAACATTTCTTTTTTGCGTGAGTTCCAAGAATGTACGCCCTCAACAGCGGCGTTGGCGTCGCGTGCAACGGGCTCACCATGACGCGCAACCCAATGAACCGACGCGAGTATCTCCATTCCGTAAGGCGTCTCAAATCCCTCAATCAGGGCGGCTACTCGTTCCAGTCGCACGAGAGACTCAGATTCTGTCCCCAAAAATGCATCTGCTTCTTCGACCGCCCCCGGAAGCAGAGCAATTTCAACATCGGGTTTCTGGCTGTCGCCGTATCCTCGGGTGAAGTGCCCCTCAATCCGCTCAAGCACCTTGTTCAGATTGGCTGCGTAGGGTCCGTAATGTCCAGCTTCGTATCGAAGGCGAAGGGGCTCGCCGGACTCTTGTAGAAAGTAGGCAAGCTTTTGAATTTCGAGCAACGTCAGGCGGTACGACAGCGCGAGATACTGATCCATCAGCTTTACAAACAACGCCCTTGCTGGCGTCATCTTCGGGCGCGCCGTGCGAATGGGCATTGATGCTGCTGCGGGGGCACCCTGCGGGGAAAACAGAAGAACTCTAACGTCTGGCAAAGATTTGAACGCCGCAACGATTAGGGGCCGCACCTCAGCCCAGTCAAGCCCCCCGTTTCCGCAGCCCAAGGGAGGCACCGCGATGGATTTGATCCCAAGGCGTTTTATCTCCGCTACGAGGGCAACCAAACCAGCGTCAATATCCTCAATGCGACTATCGCCGCGCCAGTGTCGCTTCGTCGGAAAGTTGATGAGGTAACGAGGGTTCATCATCAAATTGGTCGTGAAGGTGAACATCCGGCCTGGCCGAACATCGCCCGCCTTGCACGCCCGCTCATAGGCATCAAAATTGTCGGGATACGCCTGCTTGAACTGGAGCGCGATCCCCTTGCCCATGAAGCCGATGCAGTTCACGGTATTCACGAGGGCTTCCGCATCTGCGTTCAGAAGGTTGCCTGCAATTTCTTCGATCATGGTCTGCACCTTCAATAATAATACCATTGCCGATCGACCCTGACGAGGGGCCGGTGCGCCGAACCGATCTGGTTCAATAAGCCATCCACCTGCTGTCGTCGGGCTTCGTCGATTACGACAATCTCCCGGATTAACGGCCACGGCAGATACCGGTGAACGAGAAACTCAGCCTGTTTCCGTCGCTGGCGATCCATGTCGTTCACGTTGTCCGTCCAGTACCGCTGTCCAACCATCGCCCAATCCACCTTATCCAGGAGGGCCAAATCGCTAAACCATTTCGTGAATGCGGCGACTCCGTGTCCGTCGGAGAACACGAATCCATGACCAGCCTGGGCAACTTCCTGCGCATGGCAAACAAGGTATATCAATGGGTCTTGTCCATCAACGTAACCGGGCACACGACCCGTCTTCAAGT
>JBBQSU010000180.1:0-6408 GCA_038234815.1 Tepidisphaerales bacterium
GGCGCAGGCACCGGCGGACTGGCCCATCGCCACGGCATTGCCGGTGACCCGGTAGCTGGAGTGGGCGATGAAGTCTCCGCTGATGCAGCGGCCGGCCATCATCAAGTTGTCAATGTCGGCGCTGATCAACGCGCGCAGCGGTATGTCATAAGGTAGCGCCTTGTTCCCCTCGGGGTCAAAATCCTTGCTTTTTGCGGGGTCGGTTGAATGCACATCGACACCGAAGGTCACGCGGCAGACAGCATCTTCAAACTTGCGGCCTACCAGCAGATCCTCTCGGGTGATGACATATCGCCCGCGGATGCGGCGCCCCTCGCGCACGCCGATCTGCGCCGCCGTCGCAACGATCTTCACGTCCTTCCATGGCCCGCCACTGGCCCGCAGCGCATCGATCATCGCGTGCACCTCGCGGCGGGATTCAAGCGTCGCTTGCGTCACGTCGTCGGCATTGATACCGCTCAGCTTATAGCGGTGGTTAGCCATCACCATGAACAAGTCGTCGTAGACGTGCATGATGATCGGTGCGCCGTAGGACGGCTCGATGCCAATCTGTTTCAACTTGGTGAGCACGCTCCTTGTCCCGTCGCGATAGACCTTTCCATATGACGTGTCGTGCACAAACATCTGGATGTCCGCGTGCTTCACCCCGCCGATCATGAAGATGAAGCTCATCGGCTGGGTCAGTTTCGTCTCGGGGTGGCCCATCTCAAACGCGCACCCCGCCCGCGCGGCCAGATCGCCGTCCCCCGTGCAATCGATGAAGACCTTAGCGGCCCAGGCTTCGCGGCCCGATTTGCCCTCGGTGATGGCCAGTCGCATTCGTCGATTGTCCGAAACAAACGCCGACACCACGCGCGTGTGCAGCCGCACGCGCACGTTCGCCTCGGCGCACATCACTTCGAGCAGCAGCTTGATTTTTTCAGGGTCGCAAGCAAAGGCACCAAACGTGATGCAGCCCGGCCCCGCGTGCATTGCGTCCAAACGCTCGAGGATTTCCTTCATCAACCCCGGCTTATCCTTCGCGTCAAGAATCCACCCGAGCAGCCCGCTCGTCCAGATTCCGCCGAGTTGTCCATCCGATTCGATCAATGTAACCCGCGCGCCCCCTCGCCCCGCGGCAATTGCCGCTGCAACCCCCGCCGGGCCGGCGCCGGCCACAAGGACGTCGCATTGATCGACGATCGGAACGGATTGGGAAGGTTCGGCATGGAAATCCATAAGCCGCGGTATTGTATCGATCTTTAATAGAGAATCCATGCGGATAATTGTACTGGCGGCGCCGGACATAATTTGGGGTCATTCTCAATTATGACCACTTCTCGCACGCACTTTACCACCAATGACACCGGCGAATACGCCGATTTCGTGACGAGCGTCGCGGCGGATAATGTCGCGCCGGGGCTTTATGTTGATAGCGGCGAATGGGGGCGGCGAGGCGAGGCGTTTTCACTGCGGCGGGGCACCGTACTGCTCGGCTGTCATGCAACTGGGTCCTGGCTATGGGTTGAGCCAGCGGCGACGCCGCGAGCGTGAAAGTCTTGAGAGCGCGGTCGGGAATGGGGATTTTCCACCGGACGCAGCAGCAGATGCAACTGACCAGAATTGGCCATGGCGAGCCTGCGCAGCGGCCAAAGGATGCAGCCCTGAATCACCCCGCGCTGGCGCTGTCGCGGGCCCCTATCGCATCGTCTTAAATCCGTTATGATCCGGTCAGGAAGGCAGGTTATGAGCAAAAAGTCCAAGCCCAACGCGTCGGGAATACAGCAGATTAAGGTTGTCTCTAATACCCATTGGGATCGGGAGTTTCGACGATCGTTCGAGAAGACTCGCCGTCGGCTTCTGGACATGATGGATGTGACGCTGGACATTCTGGAGAAGGACGAGAACTATCATTCCTTCACGCTGGACGGACACGCGATCCTGATTGACGACTACCTGGAAATGCGGCCGGAACGGCGCGAATCGGTCGAACGACTGCTCAAGGCCGGCCGACTGGTCGCCGGGCCTTGGTTCACACTGGCCGAGGAATTCAGCATCGGGTCTGAGCCTCTGCTCCGCAATTTTCTTTTTGGAAGGCAAACGGTTGAGAAGTACGGCGGGCGAGTTCCCACCGTTGCCTACACTCCATCGTCCTGGGGTCAGACCGGCCAGCTTCCACAAATCCTGCGCGATTTTGGCTGTGACAAGATGATGTTTTATCGAGGCATTTCGCACCACGAAGCGGACGCCGAATGGGTCTGGTCCGCGCCGGACGGTTCGCAGGTGCTGGCAAGTCGATTTGCCATCTATGCCCGGTATAACTGGTATTATCAGGTGCATCGTCCGGTGACGACCGGGCGGGTGTTTGAGAAGGATTATACCTGGGGTGAGTTTGATGAAGCGCCGTTTCGATTTGCCGACGGGCTGGCCGGTGAGGACCTGGCATTTGATCTGAAATCGCCGGCGGTGTTGTACGAGAAAGCCAGACTGAAAGAAGCCGTCGAGCAAATGGTTTCCCGCGAGGGCGAGCACTTCACAACGCCGGTGTTTCTGGCGATGCACGGCCACGATATTTCCGTCGGGCATCCCCTGGAAAGCACGATCATCAAGGACGCCGGCGAGTTTTTCAAAGGCAAGTACAGCATCGAACACACCGATCTGGAAGGTTTCTGGAAAGCCGCCGAGAAGTTCATCGACCGCAAAAAACTCCCCGTTCTTACGGGGGAACGCCGGGCCTATTTGAAGACGGGAATGTGGACCTACCTTTTCCCGGCAACCATCAGTGCTCGAACCTACCTGAAACAAAAGGACTTTGCCGCCACCGTTCAACTGGTGAACTATGCCGAACCCCTGGCCTGCCTGGCCTGGTCGGCCGGTGCGGAATATCCCAAACGGTATTTGGACCGCGGATGGCGCTACCTGTTGACCAATCATACGCATGACGCCAACGGCGGATGCGCGCCGGATGCGGTTTGCCAGGACATCGAATACCGCTATCGCAAGGCCAGTGATGTGGGCGAAATCGTCACGGAAGATTCGATGTCGTATCTGGCCACGAATCTTTCCCCGAAAGGCCAAAGCGCCGATGTGGTGCAGTTGATCGTCGTAAACCCCCTGCCATTTGTTCGCGATGCCGTTGTGCAGGTGGATCTGGAAATCGCCGCGTCGCACAAGGCGAAGGCCGCGGCGCTGGTACACGCCGACGACAAGAATGTCGCCACACAAGAGATCAGCAGCGAAAAGAGCGGCTCTTTTGTGGATAGCATCTGGGAGGTTCCCCGCATTCTCGATTCGAATCGCCTGAAGTTTTATGCCCGGTTGAAGAATCTGCCCGCCGTCGGCTATCGCAGCTATCTCATCACGCCCACCCAACAGGAACTGCGCGCCAGCCAGACCCTGGTGACCGCGCCAAATTCGATGGAGAACGAATTCCTGGCGGTTACCGTCAACGCCAACGGATCGATCTCCGTCACCTGCAAGGAAACCGGCAAGGTCTATCGCAATCTCAACTATCTCACCGACCAAGGCGAAGTCGGCAATGCCTGGCGTCATGGCACGCCCACTTTCGACCGAATTTACAACTCGCTTTCTGCCAGAGCCGACATCTGTGTGACGGAAAGCGGGCCTGTGTCCTCGGCCATCACGGCCCAGTATTCCCTGGCCGTGCCGGTGGATTATGCCGACGGCAAGAGCCGCAATGACACGCTGGTGGACCTGCCGGTAAAGGTGCTCTATCGCTTGAACGCGGGCGAGCAATTCGTGCGGGTGGAGCTGAGCGTGGACAATCGGGCCAAAGATCATTGGCTCCGGGCGAGTTTTCAAACCGAACTGGAAACCGATGTGACTTTCGCCGACAGCCATTTTGATGTGGTCTCGCGACCCATTCCAATCCCCGACTCGACCGGGTGGATTGAGAAAGCCGGGGGAACCCACCCCCTTCGCACCTTTGTGGCCATGAGCGACGGGGAGAACGGGCTGGCCCTGATGCCCAAGGGTATTTTTGAATATGAGGCGATGGACGATGCGGTGCATAACCTGTCGTTGACGCTGATTCGCGCCTGCCGCATCAAGCTCGCCGTCAGCGAGGAAAAGCAGACCGAGTTGCCCGATGCAGGCGTGCAAAGTCCGGGGCTGCAGAAGTTTGATTATGCCATCCACATTCACGCCGGCGATTGGGCCAAAGCCGGGTTGCTTAATGAAGCCGCGGCCTATGCAACACCCGTGCGTGCCGGACAGATCGGCCGGGGTAAAGGCAAACTGCCGGACCAGATGAGCCTCCTGACTCTCGACAGCGCCACCGTCCAAATAACTGCGATCAAGCAGTCGGAAGACGGCAAGGAAATGGTGGTGCGTCTTTTCAACGGCCTGCAGAAAACGCAAAAGGTGACTCTGCGGTTTGGGTCCAGGATCAAGTCTGCGACCTTGTGCCGAGCCGATGAGAGCACGATCTCCTCTTTGAAACCTCAGTCGGCTTCGCTGCCGCTGACGATCGAGGGAAAGAAGATAACCACCTTGCGGATAGGATTTTGAATTTTCCGCAACAGCGAAGCAGCAGGAATACCCACTATGAAGTACCCGGGAATTGGGGAAGTGCCTCACCAGTATTCGCAGGATTTCATTGACTTGGAAACCGGAGCGGACGGACTTTTCAAGGTCGGCCAGGGAGGCGTTCTGCGCATCGTCACGCCTAAGGATCGCAAGATCGAGATCATCCTTTTTGCCGATCGCGCCCTGTGCTATGTGAAATCGGCAATGGGATATCCGGCACTTTATCCGCTGCCTGACGCCCGCTTTGAAGGCCCTGCCGAGGCCGTGCTCATGGACCTTGACGGCACCAGTGTCCATAGCGAGCACTTCTGGATCTGGATCATCGAGCAAACCGTGGCCCGCCTGCTGGACAATAAATCGTTCGGGCTTGTCGATGTGGATTTGCCGCATGTTTCGGGGCACTCGGTTTCAGAGCATCTTCAGTACTGCATCAGGAAATATTGCCCGGACAAAACTGTCGAACAGGCACGGACTCACTATTTTCAGATCACTCACTTTGAGATGAGCGAAATCCTCAAAGGCCGTGGACGAGCCGATGCGTTCGAGCCGGCCCCGGGTCTGAAGGAATTTCTGACAGAACTTAAATCGCACGACATCAGGATCGGACTGGTCACTTCGGGCCTCTATGAGAAAGCCTGGCCGGAAATTGTCTCGGCGTTTCGGCAGCTCAATATGGGCGACCCGGCAAAGTTCTATGATGCCATTATCAGTGCCGGCACCGCCATTCGGCCTGGCGAGGCGGGTACGCTGGGCGAACTCACACCCAAGCCCCACCCCTGGCTCTATGCAGAAACCGCCCGGGTCGGCCTCGGAATCGAAACCTCCAGGCGGCATCGCGTGATCGGCATGGAGGACTCCGGTGCCGGTGTCGTATCGGTCCGTCTGGCGGGTTTTGCCTGCCTGGGCATCCAAGGCGGCAACATCGCCCAGAGCGGTATGCGAACGCTGCTCCACAGCGATCATGCAACCCTCATGGATTCTTTACCGACCATCCTCGGAAAATAGCCCGCTGCAATAGGCGATCACCTTGCTGTCAAACTGCACGCCCGCCGTCTGTTGACGCCCTATGAAATCGGCAATTTCCGCGCGAGCGACCAGCAACACCTCAATTTCCTCCTCGTCCTCCGGGCGCGCGTGAGCCGACAAATTCTCTTTTGATCGCTCGTCAATCCGCATCGTTACAGTGAACGTCATTTCACTGCTGAGGCCGGGCGTGTTGTACGCAGCGGGCCAGGCCCGCACGATCGTTCCGGTGTAGCCCGTCTCCTCCAGCAATTCACGCGCCGCAGCATGAGAGGGGATTTCATCCGCATCGATCAGACCTGCGGGGAATTCGATCACCAACCCGCCCGCAGGCGGCCGGAACTGTCGCACCAGCAGCAGCCGATCCGATGGCTCGAGCCAGCAGATCATCAGTGCCGCACCCCCGCTGGCCGTTTGGCCGATCGAAGCGGTCCGCGCGGCGTTCTCCCAGAGCCGCTCCGTGCCACCAGAATCCCGCCAAACAAGCTCCTCCAATTGCAGAAATCGACCTTGGCCGATGATTTTCCGGGATAGCACGCATGGCGTTTTTGTTTCAGCGGACATATTCAGTCTGTACCTTAGCATCCGCCGGCCGTCGAGTTCACCGATAGGAAATTTCCCTTCGCGGGACACGCGTCCCATGACACGAGGGGCGTCCCGAGGCGAAATTCGTCGAAATTCGGCCAAATGCACGTATTTCGCGCCGGTGTTGGTGGAAAAAAGGGGTCCAAAGGGGGTCCCAAAGAGGTCCCTTTGGGGTTTCAACGATGTCCCGGGCGGGTGCTGGCCGAACTCGGCCGGGTGCTTGGGGGGTCCGGTTTGTTGCGCCTCCCCCATGCCCCACGGCAACGAAAACCC
>JBBQSU010000181.1:0-6332 GCA_038234815.1 Tepidisphaerales bacterium
ACCTGGCCGACCTCCACAACACCATTCCCGGCGGCGGACTGCTGGACGACATGCTCAAGCCCAAGCCGAGTTTTCACAAGTTCAAAGAGATGGCCGAGAAGTTTCATTCCTGGCACGGGAAAAAAGCTTGAGGGGTGGGACAAGCCCGGGTTGGGCGTTTGCGTGGCCCGGCAGATGCCATTACCATCTGGTGATATGAAGGCGGAACGACGGCACGATCTCAAGACCAACACCCTGGCGACAACCATCGTTGAGTTGCCGAATTTCTGGAAACTCCACGGCACGAAAATTCTGTTCGCTTTGGTGGCCCTGGTAGCCATAGCGCTCCTGGTGCAATACCGGATGCAGTCGCGGGCGGACGCCAGCGTGCGCGCGTTGCAGGGGTTGTCCGCTGCCCATGAGCGGATCAATCAGCTTCGCAGTCCGATGCTGCTGATGCGCCAGCCGGCTGCGGTGATCGACGAAATAAGGGCCAATAGCGAACTGGCCGATGCGGCATTGACCGACGTGCTGACGCTTAGCCCCGATTCAAAGATCAAGGCCGAAGCGCTGGTTGCCCGCGGGGATCTGAATCTTCTGCTGGCGCATATTCCGTCGCTGCCCGAGGCAACCACCCGGCCGGCCTTGCAGAAGGCGCTCAGCAACGAGGAATATCTTAAGCGTGCCCAGGACGCGTATTCACAGGTACTGGGCAACACGCAATATCTTGAACACCGCGCTTCGGCGATCACTGCTCACTTCGGCATGGCCGCGATTTATGAAGATCGGGCCGAGTGGAAAGACGCAGAGGTGGAGTATCGCAAGATACTCGACGACAAGACGGCCCCGCGGGTGCTGCAATTGCTGGCCCAGCGCCGCGTGCTGGATGAACTGCCCGCGATGCAGGCTTCTCCCCTCTTGGGAAGCACCACCGCTCCGGCGGTTTCGTCATCGACCACGCAAGCGACGACCGCGCCGGCGAAATAATATCCCACTAAGTTGCCGCCAAACTGAATAGCCGGCATCGCGCCGCTCGCAGGGCTTTGCCCTTAAGGCCCTTGAATATGCCGTCTGATCCAAAATCTGATATTGATCCCGATGACCTTTCGTCGAACCCGGCAGAAGAGGCCGACGCTGAGGTGTTGACCTATCGCGTGGGGAAAAATATGACCCGCCGGATCGATCAGTATCTGACGGATCGGGTTTCCTATCTTTCCCGCGCTGCCGTTCAACGCCTGATTGATGAAGAACTTGTGAAGGTGAACGGGAAGAAAACCAAGGCCAGCTATCATCCGCGCGAGGGGGACTGCGTGGAGATGTTTGCCCCGCCGGAACCGGTGAATGAGCTGGTCCCCGAGCCGATCCCGCTGGACATTATTTACGAGGACGACCACTTTCTGGCGCTGAATAAGCAGACGAACCTTGTGGTGCATCCGGCCCGCGGGGTGTGGACGGGGACGCTGGTGAACGGGCTGGTTTATTATGGGCAGAAGTGGAGCACGCTGAACGGGGAATGGCGGCCGGGCATTCTGCATCGGCTGGATCGAAACACGACCGGCATCATGCTGGTGGCAAAAAGTGACGAGGCTCACTGGCGGCTGGCGCGGCAGTTTGAAAATCGCACGATAAAAAAGACCTACATGGCGATTTGTCACGGCGTGCCGGAATACAAGTCGAATGTCATCGATATGCCCATTGGCAAGGACCGATTTATTCGAGAAAAGCAGGCGGTGCGGAAAGTGGAATCCGGCGGCCGGCTCGCGACAACGCTGTACGAGGTGCAGCGGACGTTTGAAGCCCCCGGCGAACTTGTCCTGCAACAGAGCACCTTCGCCAATGACCGGCATTTGCCCATGCCCAAGGCGAGATTTTCACTCATCAAGCTAAGCCCGAAAACCGGCCGCACCCACCAACTGCGCGTGCATCTGTCGCACCTGGGCTTTCCGATGGTGGGCGACACCATGTATGGGGGGCGCATTTTCACGCACCGCGAGTTCACGTTTGCCCGGCAGGCGCTGCACGCCTTTGAAATTACCTTCGTGCATCCGGTGACGCTGGAAACAATGACGCTTCAGGCACCGCTGCCCCCGGATTTCCAGGCGCTGCTTGCGGTCCTGGAATCGGCAGGAAACGCAGGCGCAAAGCCGCTTGCCTGAACGGCCCGCGGCGCTGATGATCCTGCGCACATTACTTCGATGGAACAATCGGCGCAAATCCCGCTGTTGCAGATCGACGGACTGTCGAAGCGATTTCCGGGCGCCATTGCGCTGGCGGATGTCAGCCTGTCGATTCACGCTGGCCAGGTGCATGGGCTGGTGGGAGAGAACGGCGCGGGGAAAAGCACGTTGATGAAAGTTCTGGCGGGGATTGAACGCGGCGATTCGGGCCGGGTCGTGCTCAGCGGCAAGCCGGTGGCGTTTGAAAATCCTGCCGACGCACAGGCATCCGGAATCGCCATGATTCATCAGGAGACGAACCTGGTGGACGACCTGACGGTGGCGGAGAACATCTTTCTGGGCCGCGAGCCGACGCGGTGGGGTTTCGTCAACAGGCGTCGTTTGCACGAGGCGGCCCGCGGGCTGTTGAAACAGGTCGATGCCGGGTTCGGCCCCGCCGTTAAGGTGCGCACCTTGTCCATCGCCGAACGGCAACTTGTTGAGATCGCCAAGGCCATATCCTTCGATGCCCGACTGCTGATTATGGACGAGCCGACGGCGGTGCTGACGTCGCACGAAACGCAAGCCCTGTTCGAACTTATCGGCCGGCTCAAGGATCGCGGAGTGACGATCATCTATATTTCGCACTTGCTGCCGGAGGTCCTTCGGCTCTGCGATAAGATCATTGTGATGCGCGACGGGCGCGTGACGACAACGCTCGACGAAAAACAAGTGCCGGCGACGACAGAACAGGAACTGGCGGGGCTGATGGTGGGGCGTCCGCTGGCCGATCACTTCCCGACCAGGAGCGCTGCCGGGCAGGGGCACGCGCTTGAGGTGCGCGACTTGAGCGTTGCCGGGTGCGTGTACAACGTCAGCTTCGTTGTGCGTCGCGGGGAGATAATCGGATTTGCGGGGCTGATCGGTGCCGGGCGAACGGAAATGGCCGAAGCGATCATGGGACTTCGGCAGCGCAGCAGCGGGGTGGTGATGGTGGACGGGAAGGGCGTGGATATCCGCTCTGCCCGCGATGCCGTGCGGGCGGGGATTGGGTACTTGTCTGAGGACCGCAAGGGCACGGGCCTGCACCTGGCCATGAGCGTGGCCGCGAATGTGACGATGCTCTCGCTGGCAAGGTATTGCCGGCCGCTCATTCATCAGGCGGACGAAGACAACGCGACACGCGGATATATCGACCGCCTGCGAATACGCGCAAGCGGCCCGAGACGCGCGGTCGGCACGCTGAGCGGCGGCAATCAGCAAAAGGTGCTGCTGGCCAAGTGGCTTGAGATGAATCCGAAGATACTCATTGTTGACGAGCCGACTCGCGGAGTCGATATCGGCGCCAAGGAGGAGATTTACGCGTTGCTCCGCAGGCTCGTTGACGAGGGCATGGCGTGCATGTTGATTTCGTCGGAACTGAATGAAGTATTGGGCCTGAGTCACCGGGTGGCGGTCATGCGTCAGGGCCGGCTTGAAATAATCCTGAACGCCGCCGATGCCACCGAGCAGAAGGTGATGCACTACGCAGCCGGAGTGGCGGTGGCATGAACGCTGTTTTTGCCGGAGCAGAAAGTCATGAACGTGCCAATTGAAAATAGTCGCCGGTGGGACTGGCCAGCGGTCGTTGAGCGGCTCGGACCGATGCTCGCGCTGATCGTATTGGTCGCGGTCACTGCGGTTTTGGAGCGACTGCTCAAACACGAAAGCCATTTCCTTAAGGCCGAGAATATTTTCAATATCCTGCGGCAATACAGTTTTGTCGGCATCGTCGCGGTCGGAATGACTTTCGTCATCATCAGCGGAGGGATTGACCTGTCGGTGGGTTCATTGCTGGCCTGCGCCGGGGGGATCGGTATCTGGATGATGAACACCGCCATCCTTGCGACGAAACTCATCAACGACAACGCCCTTGCCCGCAAGGAATATGCCGAGAATGTCGCCGCTGGATTAAATCTGCCCTTGGAGTTGCCCTGGAGCGCGTTCCGTGAATCGCTTGCACACTGGTCTATTACTTTGCACCTGGGCACTAGCGAGCCGGCCGGCGTGGTTTTGGCGGTGTTGGCGGCGCTGGTTGTGGCAACCTTCGCCGGCTGGCTCAATGGCTTGTTGATAACCCGCGGGCGCGTCGCGCCGTTCATCGTGACGCTCGGGGGCCTCGCGGCGTTCCGGTCGATCGCCATGGCCATTGCCGACGGCGGAGAGTTCCGATCGGCCAGCCACGACCTTTTTGGCAGCTTCGGGGCCGGCGGCATTTCCATCCCCGGGCAATACGTCGCCGAAGGCGTGCCCCTGCAATTCCCCAACCCAACTATTGTGTTTCTGGTGATTGCCCTGGCGGCTGCGGTCCTGCTTCGGTCCACGCGCTACGGGCGATACGTCTGCGCGATCGGTTCCAACGAACGGGCTGCGGTTTATTCGGCCATCAACGTCAATCGAATCAAGTCGCTTACCTACACCCTTATGGGATTTTTAGCCGGCATTGCCGGGATCATGGTGGCATCGCGCACGACTGCGGTTACCAGCTCCGCGACGGGTAATCTTTACGAACTGGATGCGATCGCGGCAGTGGTGATTGGCGGAACGCGGATGCAAGGTGGTTCGGGCGGTATTGCTGGAACCGTCATCGGCGTGCTTATCCTGGGCGTGATCGGCAGCATGTTGAATTTTCTGGACGTTTCGACTTATCTTCAGGGCTTGGTAAAAGGTGTTATCATCGTGGTCGCGGTTCTGTTGCAACGCCTGGGGCAGAAGCGATAGAACATCCGTCTTACGGCGGTCGTCTCAGAACGCTTTTCAGGAGAACATAATTATGAAAAGAGGATGCGGACTGCTCATCGGGCAAATTCTGGCCTTGCTTATTGTGGTAGGTTTGGTCATCGCGGTCTGGCCGGCAAGGCAGGTGGTGGCGCAAGCCGCGCCGGCGCGTAAGGTGAAGATCGGGGTGTCGATCCCCGCGGCCGATCACGGCTGGACGGCCGGGATCGCCTGGTGGGCCAAGCGGGCGATGGTGCTGCATCCGGAGGTGGATTGGTCGTTGGCGACGGCGCAGAATCCCGAAAAGCAAATCGCCGACATCGAAGACATGATGGTGAAGGGTGTTGACGGACTGGTCATATTGGCTACCGAAAGCGCGCCCCTCACGCCCGTGGCCAAGAAGGCCCGCGAAAGAGGAATCCATATCGTCAATGTCGATCGTGGATTTCTAGAACCGGTTGCCGACGTGTTCTTGGAAGGGGACAACAAGGCCTTTGGCCGGAAGAGCGCCGAGTTCGTCGCCAAGCGCATGGGCGGGAAGGGTAGTTTGGTAATTCTCAGTGGCATTCCCTGCACGGTGGACACCGACCGAGTAACGGCAGCGCTGGAAGTCTTCAAGCGTTACCCGGACATCAATATCCTCGGTCAACAGCCTGCATTCTGGAACCGCGAGAAGGGCTTAACCGTCATGCAGAACTTTCTGGCACAACATAAAAACATCACGGCGGTCTGGGCGCAGGACGATGACAGCCTTCTAGGCGCCAAGCAGGCGATTAAGGAATCGGGCCGCGAGAAGGAGATGTTCATCGTCGGCGGGGCGGGCATGAAGGACGTGGTGAAAATGGTGATGGACAAGGACCCCATGGTCCCCGGTGACATCACCTATCCGCCCAGCATGATCGCCACGGGCGTGCATCTCAGCGCGTCGATCCTGAAAGACGGCAAGCGGGCGCAGGTTCAGAAGTTCATGCCAAAGCATTTGATGATTGACGTCGAACTGATTACGCCCGAAAACGCCGCCGATTATTACTTCCCGGAATCGGTTTATTAATTGCCGGCCTGATCCATTTCGGCCTTGGCTTTGTTCGCCTCTGCCGGGGGTTCGCTGCGTATTATTTCGGCTTGCTCTCGATGCCCATCGCCCCGGTCCATTCGGCCACGTGCTTCTTAAACAATTGCACGTTGGCGGGGTTGACGTTGCCCAACATCTGCTCGATCTGCTTCTGTCCCGAATCCAATGTCTCTTTCAAAAATCCGGCAGTCTGCGCCGCCTGCTCCAGATCGGCCTGCGCGGCCTTCAGTGATTCCTGGTTCTCCTTCAGCACCGACGCTTTCTCCTCGGCTGTTTCGGCATCTTCCGGGTGCGCGATGCGCTTCTCGATTGAGGACAGCCGCGCTGCTATCTCCGCCCGCTCCTTCTGACGATCGGCCAGCGCGGCG
>JBBQSU010000182.1:0-6227 GCA_038234815.1 Tepidisphaerales bacterium
AGCAGGTGATCCAGATCGCCCGGCGACTCTTGGACCGATCCGGGCGCGTGCTGGCCACCCGGGCCTCGCCGGAGCAACTTCAGGCACTGCGTCAGGCGTTTAGCGAAGTGGAGATCAATGAAGCCGGCCGCATCGCGTTGGTGGGTAATCCGCAGGTGGCCGACGCGTCGATGAAGCCTGTGGTGGCGCTTATTTGCGCCGGTACGGCCGATCTGCCCGTTGCCGAAGAGGCGGCCATGACGCTGCGGTCCATGGGCGTGCCGGCCCGCAGGCTGACCGACGTGGGCGTGAGCGGGCTACACCGCATTTTGTCACAAGTTGATGTTTTGCAAAGCGCCTGTGCCTGCATCGTAATTGCGGGGATGGAAGGCGCGCTGCCCAGTGTGGTGGGCGGGCTGGTGGCCTGCCCGGTGTTTGCCGTGCCCACCAGCATTGGATATGGCGCGAGCTTTGGCGGGGTTGCGGCGCTGCTGGGGATGCTGAATAGCTGCGCTAATACCGTCAGCGTCGTCAATATCGATAATGGTTTCGGCGCGGCCTACTCGGCGGCAATGGTGTATCAACAAATCATGCGCGATCGCGCGACTTGGGGCGAAAATGCCAACGCGGCCGCAGCGGTTCAGCCGGCAGGCACCGCCCGTCCACCGGAATAACGCGGAGCACGATATGGCTAAGAATATCACCGAGCCTCCGCGATTGCCGGCTCGACCAGATGACGGCCACAAGGGGCTGTTTGGTCGCGTGCTAGTGATTGGCGGGCACGACCTGATGCTGGGCGCGCCGGTTCTGGCTGCGACGGCTGCGCTGCGCATGGGCGCCGGGCTGGTGCAACTGGCGGTTCCGCGGGCGATCCTGGCCCAGGCCCTTTCCATCACGCCCGAACTCATCGGCGCTTCAATCGAGGGCCAGATCGAGGAAGCGATCGCGTCGGCGCGGTGCATCGTGATCGGCCCGGGCCTGGGCATCAGCGCACAAAGCCGGAGCGTGCTGGCAAAGGCGCTCAAAGCCAAGGCTCCGCTTGTCGTCGATGCCGATGCGTTGAACATGCTGGCAAAGGGCAAGACCTGGCCGACGTCGTTCAAATCCCCAGGCATCCTCACCCCGCATCCGGGTGAAATGACCCGGCTGAATAATCTACTGGGCCTGGCCGAAGTTCCGACCGACCCCGGCGGGCGCATCGACAACGCGTTGGTCGCGGCCAGGCGGTTTGGAAAAACCATCGTGCTAAAGGGGAAGGGCACGGTCGTCACCGACGGCCGGCAGGTGTACGTGAACCCGACCGGAGACAGTTCGCTGTCCAAAGCCGGGACCGGGGACGTGCTGAGCGGGATACTCGGGACGCTTTTGGCGCAGGCCATGTCGCCATTTGACGCCGCCTGCGCCGGGGTTTGGCTGCACGGCCGGGCCGGCGAAATCGCCGGCCAGAAGCTCGGCCAGCGCTGCGTGCTGGCCCGCGACGTGATCGCGGCTTTGCCCGAGGCAATTCGGGTTTATCCCACGAAATAGCCGAGGCAATGAGCGCACCAAATGGAGGAGGCGCTGTCGCCGGCCGGGTGCCCCGGCATTGCCGCTCCTGCGCTCAGGGGACGGGAAGGAACGTAAGCTGGCCCGTGCCCGGGGCAAGCAAAGCGACAGTTTTGGCTGGGGTTCGGTGGAGCGCGCCGGGATTGATGATGCGCGTGCGGCCGAGACACTCGTCGGATCGGACGTGCGTGTGACCTTGCAGAAAATAATCGTGGGCCTGGGCAGTGAGTATGGTGCGCTTTAGTGCCGGGTCGTCGCCATGGGTGACGAAAAGGCGTTTGCCGTCGAACTCGAGCGTTCCGCCGCTGGCCAGGCATTGGACGCCAAGGGCGCTGGCAGTGCTGGTCAGCGCCGGGCGATTCCAGTCGGTGTTGCCAAAGACGAACGCGCTGGGGATGCCCGCGAGCAGATCAAGCATCACCGGCGAGCCGATATCGCCACAGTGAATGAGAAACTCCGCCCCGGCTTTTTGCAGGATTTGAATCGCCCGACCGAGCGTGCCGAAATGGTCGTGGCTATCACTGAGCAACCCCAAGAGCATCGTTCGATTATAGCGACGGAGAATTGAATCAACCACGACACCAATTGCACAGGAGGGATTTCTGCGGTATTTCAGTTTCGCGTGGCAGGCAAACCGACATCTCGACAGGAAGACCGAATAGGCATCCAGGCGATGCGGTTCGTCAACCAGATGTTCGCCCGGGTCTATCACCGGCTGGAAGTGTGCTCGGCCAGCACAATCCCGCGAGCCGGCGCGGGAATTCTGGTCTGCAACCACATCAGTTCACTTGATCCGATGCTGATCCAGGCCTCCACCAATCGGCTAATTACATGGATGATGGCCCGGGAATATCTCGAGCTTCCCGGGCTGGGACTTTTTTTCAAGATGATCGGGATCATTCCTGTGCAGCGAGGCGGGCGGGACTTAAGTTCAACCCGCGCGGCCATGCGGGCGCTGCACGAGGGTCGGATTTTAGGGATTTTCCCCGAAGGCCGAATCTCGACGACCAACGACCTGTTAACATTTCAGACGGGCGCGGCAATGCTGGCGATCAAGACCGGCGTGCCGATTTATCCGGCATACATCGACGGCACCCAGCGGAATAAAGAAATGCTGGCAGCGTGTGTGGTCCGAAATCAGGCCCGCATTGCGTTTGGCGCGCCTATCATTCTTGGGCGGTGCCAAACCGACCGGGCCACCCTGGAGGCGGCAACCATGGAGATCAAGCAATCGGTGGCAATTTTGCGAAATCGGTGCCGCAGGCATGGGGGTTTTCTTGATAGACCGATTGGGGTGGAAAAATTGCAACCAAGAGAGTAAAAATTACTTAAGAATTATTGAGCGATATGCCGAAGCTTTAAATAACAGAGGGCTGAAATTAGCATTAAAGGACCCTTTTGACTTTACCCCCGTCTGGCGGGTAACCTAGGTAAGATAACGGAACACGAAGCGCGTAACGGCGCATTTTCTCCCCTCCGGAAGACACCGAGCAGAAATGCCGGTGTCTTCTTTTTTTATCTGCACGAAATCAATGATAACTCAGCTTCGGAGCTGAAGTTAACGGGCCACGGACGAAACAATCGGGCGTTTGATCGGCCATTCCATGAGGTGGGGAAGCAGCATCCCGAGCATCATCCCCGCCATCATCAGGGCAAAATCGCTGCCGACACGGAGCAGCGGGTGGGTGAAACCCAGTCGCTGGGCGAACATCGACCCAAGGAGCATCCCCCCCACCATCGCCGGGCAACCGACAATGAGCGGGCCGATGCAGCACCACCTTTTGATGGAAAACGGTTCGGGGATGCGGCGCATGAGATACATCGCCGGGGTGCCGAGTGCCAGCATCCCGAAATTCATCCATGAGAAAAGCATGATCTTGCCCTCGGGCGCACAGCACGAGCGAACGAACGCGCCATGCACCGCGGGGGTAAAGCCGAGATCGGCCCACCAGCCGAAGTTCATGCCTAGCCCGCCGAGCGTAAACATCGCCAGCAAATGATCGGCATGGTCCGGCAGGCGATCCATCGACCAGAGGATCAACCCGACGAGGCCGATCGAACAGACCACAACCAGCGCGCCGGCGGGCAGGCTGAGACCGGCAATCAGCGACAGAACAGCAAACTGGCCGAGGATGCCAACCGAGTGCAAAAACCCAAGCACGCGCAAACGCGAAACAAACGATCGGCGATTTAAAAGCGGATTAATCGGCTGGGGCAACGGGCGCGGCGACGGATTATCGAGTGCGATCAGGTCATCTTTGATCGCAAAGGCTCGCCAACTGACGACCGCGCTGGAGACAGCCATGAGCAGGGCCGCGACAATTGGGTGCAACCAGCCGGAGGCGGCCAGCACGATGCCGACGACATTGTAGACGACGGCCAGGCGCAGGTTGCTGCCGATGGTGGCGACGGCGCGCCGGGCGGTGAGGATCGCCCGGGGAACGAGCGTGAGATCCCCGCCATGCAGCCCGGCGTGCGCGGTTTGCAGCGCGACCTCGGCCCCACCGGCCAAAGCGATGCTGGCATGGGCCGCGGCCATGGCGGCGGCATCGTTCACGCCATCACCGACAAATAACGTCCGCGGCATCGTTTGAATCAATCGATGTTTGTCATCGGGCGTGAGATTCACCAGGGCGTCGATGCCGACGGCACTGGCGGCGTCGCCGGTCATCACGCGCACGTCGAGGCCCGCTTGCTGCAACAGCACAATCGCTCGCTGAGAAGAATCCCGAAGCGTCTCCCGCAAAACCGCGCGGCCGGAAAGTTGTGCATCGATGAAGACATCAATGCACAAACCCGGCGGCGATGATTTCGCCGGCGTGGATCCGCGTTCGATACGCACCAGATGCCAGGCACCGGCGTATTCGACGTGCGCTTCAATCCCACGGCCCGGCAGCACGCGAACCGATTTGACATCAATGCGGGTGTCGGCAATTTCGGGTGGCGAAGAATTTGCATCACCGGTCAGAGCCGAAGAAGCAAGCGAGGTGTCAGCGGAGAGGCGGACCTTGGCCGACGCGCCGGCAAGGCCGGCCAGAGCCAACGCCACGGGGTGCGTGCTGTGTGCTTCGACCGCAGAGACGATTTTGACCACGCGAAGGTCGGCGGTCTCGAAATGATCCAGTTCGAGCGTTTCGTCGCAGAGCGTACCGGTTTTGTCAAAAACGACGTGGCGGACCTGGGCGAGGCACTCGATTGCCTCGGCACTGTGCAGGATCAGCCCGCGCTGGCTGAGCCGGCCCATGGCGATCCACAAGGACAATGGCGTGGCCAGCCCGGCGGCGCAGGGACAGGCGATGAGCAGCACCGCCAGCGCGTGCATCAATGCCGTGCCCGAATCGGCGTGACGTGACCAGCCCACAAAAGTGCCGACCGCGATGCACATCACCAGCGGAAGAAACCAGCGAACAAAGCGATCGGCCTGCTGCTGAAGCGCGCTGGGGAGACAACGGGCCGAATCGATCAGTTGGCCGAGTTTGTCGATCCTGCGGTTTTCGCCGCTGCTGGTGGCTTGGATCAAAAGCGTGCCGTCTTCGCAGGCACCGGCGGCCAGGACTTCGTCGCCGGCGCGCAACACCACTGCGGTGGATTGCCCGGTAAAGGGCGTAGTGCGCACGAAGGAAACGCCTTCGACGATCCGGCCATCAACGGGAATGATCTCGCCGGGCATGACCGTCACCCGGTCACCGGGCCGCACGCTGGCGACCTCGACCAGCCGCGAGTCAATGCGGGCCAGGCGGATCGGCTCGGAAAGGGCGCGCATCGCGGTGAGAGCACGTGATCTACTCACCCCCGTGATCGACTTGCCCACCGTATAAATCACCAGCAGCAGGCTCACGATATCGAAATAGACCGGGCCGGTTCCGCGGATAAGCGACTGCACCGAAATGCCCATCGAAGCGGTCACGCCGACGAGAAACAGCAGTTCCATCGTCAGTCGGCGCGCCCTAATTTCACGCAAGGATTCGACCAGGAGCGGCCAGCCCAGCAGGACGAGCATGAGCACCGCGCCGGCGGCCATTCCCCCATAAAGCAGCAGGCGCGTTGCGTGGTCCTGTGGCGCGGCGACGTTGATCGCCATGCCCAGCGACATGCTTTGGGCTGAAATAAGGATGCCGATCGACAGCCGGAACCAAGGGACCGAATCAAACGGCAACGAGCAGCAAAGCACCGGCGATTTTTCGGCAGGTCGGCTCATTTTTTAGTCTCTGGCCGGGAAAGTGTAAGCACCGAACCCCGAAAATGCAGTTGCCGGTGCGTCTGAACCGTTACTTCATGTTCAAAAGATCAGCTTCGGTCCAGGGTTCTTTGCGGTCTTTGGAATCGGCCCGGGCCGCGGCCACGATTTCAGCCTTCACCGGCTCGGCGGTGTTGCCCCACGTTCCGCGAACGTAAGTCAGCACCGCGGCCAGTTTTTCGTCGTTCAGCTTGGCATCGAAATAGGGCATGCTGCCGTTGTAGGTATTGCCTTTAACCACGAGCGGCCCACCCAGCCCGCGAAGCACCAGTTTGGCCAGACGCGACGGATTGCCCTGAACGAATTCGCTGCCGTCCAAGGGCGGATAGATACCGGCCTGGCCGGCGCCGTTGGCCCCGTGGCACGAAACGCAGTTGGCGGTGAACAATTTCTGGCCAAGGACCATCGGATCGACCGTCTGGAACGCGGCAGCGGCGCCGGCGACGGGCGGAGGATCGCCGTCCAG
>JBBQSU010000183.1:0-6207 GCA_038234815.1 Tepidisphaerales bacterium
CTGTATACGCGAAGGCTCATATCGTGTTCGCCGTCAAGGGTTGTCTAAAGTCGTCTGCTACTATTAACGATCCACGCACAACTATCAACCATCGGACGCACGCCCCGCCGACACTCCACTGGTCTTGCGTCCGGTATGGCCTTTCGTAGCATCTTCACAGCATCAGAGGATTATGGGCGAGACTTATCACCAGTTATCCACCCGGGCCGATCCGGCGCTGCTCTCGCTGGTTATACCGGCGTACAACGAAGAGGAAGTGCTGCCGCTTCTGCGCGCTGCGTTGACGCCGTTTATAGACGGCCTGCAAATGCCGGTGGAAGTCATCCTGATAAACGACGGCAGCACAGATCGCACGCTGGATTTGCTGCTGAAATGGGCCTCGGACGATCAGCGGATCAAGGTGCTGGCGCTGGCGAGAAATTTCGGTCACCAAATGGCCGCCACCGCCGGGCTGGATGCCGCCAGTGGGGACGCGGCCGTCATTCTCGACGCCGACCTGCAAGACCCACTCGAGGTCATCCCGGCAATGCTCGAGCGCTATAGGCAAGGCTACGACGTCGTGTATGGGCAGCGCACCGTGCGCCAAGGCGAATCGGGCTTGAAACGCCTCACCGCCTGGGCTTTTTATCGCTTGATGCGCGCCAGTATTCATCCCGATCTCCCGCTGGACACCGGCGATTTTCGCCTGATCTCCCGGCCGTGCCTCGACGCACTGGCCGAACTGCGCGAAACGCACCGCTTCCTTCGCGGAATGGTGGCCTGGGTCGGCTTCCCGCAGATCGGCGTGCCCTATTCGCGCCCCGCGCGGGCGGCCGGACAGACGAAATACCCGCTGCGCAAAATGCTCAAATTCGCCTGGACCGCCGCCATTTCATTCTCCACCCTGCCCCTGCGATTAAGTCTGTCGATCGGCGTGGTAATCGCCGTCATCGGCATCGCCACGGGCGTAATGGCGGTCATCGCCAAGCTTGCCAATCTCTACACCGCTCCGGGCTGGGCTTCGCAGATGGTTATCATGTCAGTCCTTTCCGGCGCCATCCTTATCAGCAACGGCATTCTCGGCGAATACGTCGGGCGGATTTTCGAAGAGATCAAAGGCCGCCCGCTTTATGTCATCAGCCGGCGCGTCAATCTGCCCGCAAAAAGCGCGCCCCGCGATCCCAAGGACGCCTGAACATGGACCCGGCCTACACCCTCCAATACGAGCTGTTCGAAAAAAAGCACTGGTGGCACGTGGCCCGCGGGGAACTCATCGCCAGCACCATCGATCGTTACGTCGGGAATAACCCGCAGCCGAAGTGGCTGGACATCGGCTGCGGGACCGGCGTGTTGCTCGAGTCCTATCCCCGCATCGCCGACCGAATGGGCGTCGAGATGGACGCCGGCAGTGTCGAGCGGGCCATCAGCAAAGGCTTGAACGTCCGGCCGATCACCGACCCTGCGGATTTCAATTACGCGCAATACGGTGAGTTTGATCTGATCACGCTTTGCGACGTGATCGAACACATCCCGCAAGACGCGCAAGCCGTCGCAGGGGTTATCGATGCGCTCCGGCCCGGGGGAATCGTGCTGGTCACTGTTCCGGCGATGCAAAGCCTCTGGTCGGCACACGACGTTCGCAATCACCATTGCCGCAGATACAGCAAACGCTCGCTCGTCGCGCTGTTCGATCCGGCCCGATGGGAACTGCTCCGCGTCACCTATTTTTCGACGTTTCTTCTGCCGCTCATCTGGCCGTATCGGCAGTTCAAACGCCTGACGCAAGGCACCGACCCTGCCCAGGCCGCCGACGATAAAAAGTTCGGCCCGCCAATCATTGACCGGACTTTTCTGGGGATGTTTCGCGCCGAGTGTCGCCTGCTTCGCGCCGTGCCGATGCCCATAGGCAGCTCGCTGCTATTAGTCGCCCGACGGCGGATTTAACGAGCGAATGGTTTTTCGCAACTTCTTTGCAAAGGACGAATCATTACCGGCTACGCCGCTCCAACTTCGCCCGCCCGACACTGGATCGTCGTGCCCTGTTATAACGAAGCCGCCCGGCTTCCCACCCAGGAAATTCGCCGCTGGCTGATCGCCCACCCCGATTTCGGCTTCCTCCTGATCAATGACGGCAGCACCGATCGAACCGGCCCGATGATCCGTGCCCTGGCGAACGATCTTCCCGATCGTTGCGCCGCCATCGATCTGCCCCGAAATCAAGGCAAGGCCGAAGCCGTGCGCCACGGACTGCGGGCTTTGCTCGTACGTTCGCCGGAAACCATCGGCTACTTCGATGCCGACCTGGCCACTCCGCTCGACGAGCTTCCGCGACTGCTGGCGGCGCTGCGGGCCGCGCCCGATTGCGACCTGCTCCTCGGCTCGCGCGTTCGCCTGCTTGGCCACGACATTCGCCGCCGCGCCGCCCGCCATTACCTTGGCCGCTGTTTCGCCACTGCCGCCTCGGTCTGTCTCGGCCTTGCGGTCTATGACACCCAGTGCGGTGCCAAGCTCATGCGCGTCGGCCCATGGATTGGACCGCTCCTGGCCGATCCCTTCCACAGCCGGTGGGTTTTCGACGTCGAACTCATCGCCCGCTATCTCCAACAGGTCCGCCGTTGCCCTCGCTGGCCCGAAGGCCCCTGCGGAATTGTCGAGCTTCCGCTCTTGTGCTGGACTCACAGGCGCGGCAGCAAAGTAGGCCCGATGGATTTCTTGCGCGCGGTGCTCGAGCTTTGGCGAATCACCCGGCTCTATCCGCGCCCGCGAAGATAGTCGCCCTCCCCACATTTTCCTCTACCTCGCCGAGCCGGTCTCCGCCCGGGCAGAACTAAACGCGATTTCCGCCAGCGCATCGGTCGCAAATTTCACGTCCTGCTTGGTCAAAAACGGCCCAAAGCTGAAGCGCGTGGTTCCGCCACTGGCCAGGGTGCCGATACTGGCATGGGCCAGCGGCGCGCAGTGAATCCCGCTCCGGGTGAGAATCCCAAAACTGCTCTCCAGCGCCGCCGACAGCTCGTGTGGATCGAATTTTTCCAACCGGATCGAAAACACGCCTGCCCGATTTTTTACGCCCTGCGGGCCGAAATACCGCAAGCCCTCGATATTACTCATGCCCTCCAGAAACGTCCGCACGAGGTCCAGGTCGCGCTCGTGAATCTTCTCCACCGTCTGTTCGATCAGCCAAGCCACGCCAGCGCTCAGGCCGGCCAGGCCGATGGCGTTGTGACTGCCCGCTTCATACTTGTCCGGCAAAAATTCCGGCTGCGTATCCAGTTCGCTCACCGATCCCGTCCCGCCTTGCCGGATCGAACTCAGCATCTTTTCCAGCCCGGGTCGAATATACAAAAAGCCCGTCCCCAACGGACCGAGCAGCCCCTTGTGCCCCGGCGCCGCCAGCAGATCAATGCAATCGGCCGGCACGTCAATCGGAACGTGCCCCACCGACTGCGCCGCATCCACAATAAACGGCACGGCGTGTTCGCGGGCGATCTTCCCGATTTCTCGGATCCCCTGCACCGTGCCCGTGACATTGCTCACGTGTGTCACCGCAATCAGCTTGGTATCCGGCCGAATCGCCCGCTTAATCGCCTGCGGGTCCACCAAGCCGGTCGCCGGGTCCACCGGCAAACGTGTCTGCTCGATCCACCCGCGAGCCTCCGCCTCGTTGAGCGGGCGAAGAATGCTGTTGTGATCGATATGCGTGCAGATCGCGTGCTGCTTGCCGTCGGGCCGGAGCAACCCCCAGATTGCCTGGTTGAGCGCATCGGTGCAGTTGAGCGTGAAAATAAACTGTCGCTCGCCCTGTCCGTTAAACAACCGATTCAGCCGCTGCCGACATTGCGTAATCAGCCCACCCGTCTCCATCGCCTCGGCATATCCCCCGCGGCCGGCGCTAGCGCCCAGTTCGGTGGCATAGCGTGTCATGGCCGCCAGCACGCCCGGGGGCTTCGGAAAACTGGTAGCCGCATTGTCCATGTACAAACGTCGCGGGTTCATAGTAAGAAATGATAGGAAAAACGCGGAGAGGTGTCGAATCGGGCCATGACCCGGCGAGGGGTTTTCAGTCGCCATGCCCGTGAGAAAGAAACCGCGCAAGCGCAAACGAAGTCCGCGCCCGGGGCGCGCTTCGCTAACTCGTCCCGTCACTTCGCCTCTCCTCCTCCCCCACCGGCGACCCACCCGGGACATGCCTTGCATGACAGAAGGTGCGCTGCGGGCAAGTTTTCGTCGAAAATCAGGCATATTTACAACTTTCGCGCCGATGTTGGTGAAAAAAGGAGGTCCAAAGGGGGTCCCAAAGAGGTCCCTTTGCGGTCCCGAGGTATGTACCCAACATTGAAGTCCGGGTCCGACTTTTTTGGTTTGGTGCAACCCCAAAACCGGCGATCCGGCGGTGCCGGACGATGCGTGCGTTGCCACAGAAATATCCGGCATCGTCGGCGCATGGTGCTGGATCACATTTGTAGGTCCGGCTTGGCGGGAGGATCGCTTCTGCCCGAATCCAACTCCCCGCGATGCCCACGCCGCCCAAGCCCCGGCGGCTAACGGAACAGTCGAGACAATCAATGGTTTGTTCGTCATCATTATACTCCTCTACCCCAAGGGTCAGAGTTGCGCAAACGGGCGCCAATTCGCGCAACTCGGAGTGCTGTAAAACGCACTTAAGCCATTACTAGTAAATGGATTATAAAAATTCTGAGATTTTTTGAAAAAGCTCAGAACTTGGTGCGCATTTTTGCACCAAAAAGCGCACCATTTGCCCAGGCCCCTCCTCGTAACTCGCGTCTACGCGGCGCCCATCGTGCCCCGCGCGATTCAAAAAGTGCCTCTACCCCCATGCACTGCCCCGATTCCCCTCACAATTTCCATTACCCCGCCGCGACAGGGCAAAGCATTGACCCGCATCGTGGGTACGAAATCGCCCGCGGCCACGGGTTTCACTGCGATAGAGACAGAATAAATGATGCTCCCCCAATATCCGCCCGGCAATCGATCGGTGTGCCGAACGGGATCGGGCGAGCCTCTTTCGGGGGCTCTCCTTCTCCTCAACGAGGCGCTCGAAGGATCGGGCAGAACCTGATGCAAATATTTCGGCTACCGCGCATGCTTATCGTTCAGTCCAACAACAGGAGTCGCTATGAAAAGCTTCAGCCGTTTTATCTGTGCCCTTTTTGTCAGTGCCGGTTCTCTTGCGCTGGCCGCCGATCTGCCGGCCAAGCTTGAAAAGCCTGTCAAGAGCGTGTACCCCGACGACACCGTCAGTGTGCAATACACCCGCCACGTCAATGGCGTTACCGTGCATGATCTGGCCATCAAGACCAAAGACGGGGCCAATTGCACCGCCAGCATCACCGACGACGGGGATTGGATCGTGATCGGCTATCCGCGAAAGGCCAAGCCCATGCCCGAAGCGGTAAAATCGGTGGTTTCCGGTTTGTTCAAAGCCGAAGCCAATGACGCCCAGCCGTTTGAGAGCACGTCATACTTGGCGACGCTCGTGCACGAAGGCAAGACGTATCGCGCCACGCTCAACGCGACGGGCCAGTTGCTTGATCTGGCTTCGGCTGGTGAGTTGAAAGAAGAGCAGTCGGCCAAGATGCAGAAAGATGCTTCATACGCCAAACCGATCAACGCCGATCAACTGCCTGCGGCGGTGCGTGACACGCTTAAAGAAGTCTTCGCGCAAGCGAAGGTGTCCGACACCCGGAAAGTCATCCAACCATTCTGGCGAATGGAACACCGCATGGGCGATGAAATTTTCGTCCTGCGCGTCCGTGACGATGGGGATATCCTGAACGTGAGCAACCGCGAAGCCCTGTTGCCGGCCCACCACACGGGCACCGATAACGAGCCGAAGAAAATCGAGCCTGCTCCTGCTCCTGCTCAGGACCAATCCCAGAAGCGTCCGCCGGCAGGCACGCGCAAGCGTTGAACGACGGCAAACCCGAACTGATCCGCGGCTCACGCCCCGTCGTGAGCCGCGGGTCGTCCGTCCCCACCACCAGCCGCCTTAGGCACGAATGAAGGAGACCTAGCGCTTCACGCCGGTCCCCGTTATTTAGAGCTATGTCCCCTTCAGTTTCCCGCCTCAATCGTCCCCACCCGGCGGACACGTCCACAACTGAGTTGCACCCGTTTCGTGTGAGAAGAGGATAAACAACAAACGGCGATGGCGCTGGTAAGTACTCCAGTGACGTTGCAGGCTGGGAATGGGACGGATCACGCGGT
>JBBQSU010000184.1:0-6186 GCA_038234815.1 Tepidisphaerales bacterium
AACGAGGTTTACGTGACCGCCGTTTTCAGCGCGCTATATGGCTGGTGGAACGAGCGGCAGATGAGCGACCGCGCGTTCGTGACCAACGTGAAAAACTGCAGCCGCGCGAGCATCCTGATCATGCGAGCGGTCTGCGCAGAGCGGCGAGACGCGATTTTTGTCTTCAGCGAGAGTACGGAGTATGTGCATCCTGGGAATCCGTCGGTAGTGTCCCACGCGATGTTCATGAACGAGAGGCGATTTCTGTCGCTCGATCTGCTGTTCGGGCATGATGTATCAGCCAAGATGTACAAATATCTGCTGGCGTCCGGCATGACCGAGATGGAGTACGACTGGTTCCAGAGTCACGCGGATTTGCGGTCGCACTGCATCGTCGGCACGGACTACTACATCACCAACGAGCACATCTTGAAGGAAGACGGCCACACAATGGCGGCCGGGGACGTCTACGGGTATTACGTCATCACCAAGCAATATTACGACCGATATAAGATGCCGATCATGCACACGGAGACCAATCGCACAGCGAAACTGGCCGTGGAGTGGCTGTGGAAGGAATGGATGAACCTGCTGCGCCTGCGGGAAGACGGCGTGCCGATCATTGGTTTCACGTGGTATGGGCTAGTGGACATGATGGACTGGGACTCTGCGCTGACCCGGCGCCGGGGACACGTGAACAATGTAGGTTTATTTACGCTCGATCGGCGAGAGCGGAAAGTGGCCAGGGAGTTTCGACGATTGGTGGAAACGTACTCGAATCTGCCCATCAGCTCTTCGAAGATGCTACTGTTGACGGCTTGAGTCGCTCCGAAGGGTGATACCGAAATGTCGCCCACCCAAAACCGGCGCTCCGCGTGAAGCAACGACAGATCTGCGACTCAACACCGCGATTTCGAGTCTTCACCTGTCGGCTCGGCAGGGATAGCACCTCAGGCACGTGACCTCCGGCAAAGGACCTGTTCTATTCCTTCACTTGCTTCCGGGGCCGGGGGGTGGTCACGCCGAGTTCTTCCTCAGCAATGTCTGCCTCTTCGGTATCGCCCGGGCGAGTCGTTGGAACGCGCGCCTCGGGGACCGTCTTGTTCGGATCGCCGCTCCCCGCCACAGGGCTGCGCGCGTGCCTGACGGCATTACGGCCGTCCGATGTCGATTCATACTTGATACCGATAGTCTCTTCCTTCTGATCGAGGAGCAGACGATTAGCCAGCTCCACGCCCTGCATAAGCGAGTGGTCGGTGTTTGAGACCTCGTATTTCCACATGCCAAACCGTCCGCGACTGTAAATGTCCAATTCGCGTTCGAGGAAGGGGATGACCTGTGCCAGGATCGAATCTCGCTCGACAGTGGGTGTCGGATAGCTGTACTTGGCATTGAAGACCCACGTGCTGACAATGTCTTTCTGATCTTCTTCCTTGATCAGTCCCGCATTGATCAGCCCGCGGACGGTGTCGTCGACGATCGTATTCCCGTCCACGGGTTTAAACTCGCTGTAGCTGGTTTCGGTCAGCAGCGAATAGTATCGGTCGTTGTCAGGCGTCATATAGGGACTGTAGTTGCTTAAGTACGTCGCACGGTAGAACGGGCAATTACCTTCAGGGAAATACATCCAGCTCTTGGTGCTTGGGCACGGCTGCTTGATGCCGATGCCCACCATGTATCCGCCCGAGTGACGCAGACTGGCAGCTTGCTTCTTGATCTGGTGCGGAACGTCACCGTTGAGCATGTCGTTGCACAGCTTGTCGACCGGGCAGGTGCTGATGAGAATGTCGTAACCCATCCGCTGCCCGTCGGCGAAATAGATCTCTTTTTTCTTCGCGTTGATGAAATCGATCTTGCGATTCAGCTTGAGATGGTCCTCGAGGACGGGTTCGAATCGGCGATAGAACTCGCCCGTTCCGCCTCTAAGCGGGAACTTGAACTGATTGTTCGGGCCCCAGCCGTAGTCATCGGTCTGCATCACCACGTTCTTGATCGCGCGGTTGATATCGAGTACGGCCACGCGCTCGCCAATCCATTCCTTGTTCATCATCTTCGGCGGGTGAGCCCAGACTTTGAAGTTGTAGGGCGTCATGAAGTGCTTGGCGATACCGTTGCCGAACACCGCCGAGATAAACTCTTCAAAATTCTTCGCGGCCTTGGGGTTGCGTTGAGTCTGTGCCTCGATCAGGCCTGTGAGGCACTCGTAGGTCACTTCCTTCGGCAGATACCGGATATTGTTTTGAAACGGATACGGCACCCAGGTTCCGAACATGCGTACCCAGCATTCGCGCATGTTCATCTGGAACTCATTGCCCATCAGTTTCTCAAAGCATTGATCGTAATACTTGTAGTGCGAGAACATCACGTGGCCGCCGACGTCCCATGTGAAGCCCGCGGAGTCGACATAGCTGCTGGCAAGCCCGCCGGCGCGACCCAGTGCGTCGTAGATCTCGAAGTTTTTGTAGCCGAGTTCCTTAAGTCGGTAGCCCGCACCCAACCCCGTTGGTCCCGCGCCGATAATGACGATTTTCTTGTTCATGTTCGTTCTATCCCTTCTTTACATAGACCCCCTCTCGTCGGCATAGCGCGGCTATGAACCTTGCGTGTGTTTGAAGAAATACCCCGGTGCCGGGTCGGGGGCTGGCTGCACGTGCGTAGACCGACGCTTTTCCTGGGTGATCGCGTCCTTGATATTTTGACGCATCGACGCGACGTGGCCTTCCCAACTCTTGCTCTTGGCCAGCTCTATCCCGCGAGCAATACGGTCCTGATCAGGCTCGTGCAGAAGCTTTCCCACTTTCTGCACGAATTCTTCAGGCGTAGAGGCAATCTCGACGAGGTCGCTGTATTGCCGCAGCACGTCTTTCACCGGCGTACTGATGACAGGCTTTCCAGTGGCGAAGTATTCCAGTGCCTTGGTCGGATTGATGAACTCTGTGGCCCTATTGAGCGCAAAGCACATCATGCACACGTCGAACGCTTTGCAGTAGTTCGGAAGGACCTGGTAATCCCGACCGCCGAGCCAGTGCAGATTTGGAGCGTGCGGGAGCAGATTCGGGTCGATCTTCACCACTGGACCGACGATCGCAATCGACCACTCGGGACGAAGGCGCGCCACCTCGGCCAGCAGGGGATAGTCCACCCGCTCGTCCACCACGCCGAACCAGCCCAGGATCGGCCGGGACATAAAATCAATGTCCGGCGGGATCGTCGTGGCGTCACTTTGCGCGAGATTGAAGTGTTCAAACTCGACGCCGCAACCGTAAAAATGCGCATTGGGGTGAACGGCGCTCTTCTTCGTCCACAACTCGTATCCGCCGGTAAACACGATGTCCGCGTGGTCCATGAGCCGCCGCTCGTTGTCGACCAGTTCCTTAGGCGCGCCAGTAAACTGACTCAATTCGTCCATGCAGTCATAAACGACCCCGCGATTTTCGAAATGGCCGAGCGACCAGGCCGAATCCATGGGGCTGTAATACCAGAGCAGGGGTTTGTCGAATTCACCACGAGTATTGATCTTCTCGATGGCTTCCTTTACCCACGCCCGCATATTGCTGTAAAGCATGGGATCCTTCGCGGCTTCGGGCGGGAGATGAGGACAGACAACGACGACAGTCGGCAGAACGCGGTGCATGTCAACGCGGGGTTCCTGTCCGGCGCCGAGATCAAAGAACGGCTCCTCGACGAAGAGGATGGGATGCAGTCGGGCAAATCGCGACAGGAACTGCTGCGGCCGCTGCCAGACAAAGCCCCATCGGAGATGGCTGAAACAGACGATGCCGTAACGGCCGGTGGATTTGGTGGCCTCGATACTGGCGCCTTCCATGATCTTCTGGGCCAGCACCGGCTCACCGGCGAGACCGGCCGCGGGTTCGGCGTCGGCAACTTGCCGGGAGATTTGCGAAGACGTGAGCGGCGCCGCCGCGCCGTTTCCCTTTCCGTTGCCGTTCACGTGGGCGGGCGTGCCAGGGGCAGGCTGCTTCATCTGCGCCGCGCCGCCGTCACTGACGTATTGGGACGCGTCAGTAAGGAGCGGAGCAAGTTGCGGATCGTCCTGTTGCGCGGGACGTGCGATGTTCCCGAGCTTTCCCACCGATTCATCGCCAGCGGCTACTGTGTTCTTGAAGTGCTTCGCCAACGGTGTGGCGCTGCGTTGCAACGTGCCATCGGCCTGACGGGTAAGGGTAAACAGTCCTACGCGATGCAATTTGCCGATGCGGTGCGTGAGCGCACCGTCCCAGTCGATTTGATCGATCAATGGCCACCATATCAGACCGGCCAGCGGAATGCCCTCTTCGCGGACCTCCCTGATCTCGCTCGTCATCGTGTCGAGCCAAAGCTCCCGCGCAATGGGTGGGCCGTCAATGCTGGTTTCGGTCACCATCATTGGCAGGCCGTAGCGATTGTAAACATCGGTCGCAAGCAGGCCCACGCCGCGCGGGGCGTCGGCGCGCCGCTGGCGAAGCATTCCGCGATACATATCCAGCTGCCAATCGGAATGAGGGTAGTAATCGAGACCGATCACGTCGGGCATCTGCGGATGAGTGCGAAAGTATTCCAGGTCGAGTTCGCTGAACCCGAAGCTGTTGAGCCACCTGTACAGGGAATGACGATAGTCGACTCGGCCGGCAAGCAAATCCAGGACGACAAATCGCCGGACATTGCGCAGGTTCACTTCATCCTGCAGCTCGGGCAGATGCGTCTGGAAATTCTCCATCGCATCGCAAAGCAGGACGGTGGCATCCGGTTGAACCTCACGGATCGCGGCAATCGAGCGGTTGACGCTTTGGACGATGCGGCTGAGGACGGGCATATACCCGCGCCACTTCCGCGAGTATGGCGGCCAGAAGCCGAAGTCGCCACTGAAGAGGGCGCTCACCAGCGGTTCATTAAACGGGCACCACGTGCTGATCGACGAGCGATACCGCCCCACCATTGCCCGCGTGAACGATTCAAGACTTTCGGGGAATCGCGGGTCTCCAACCGCCTGATTAAGCCACAACGGTGTGCCGAAGTGCATCACATCCATCAGGAGGTTCACGCCGAGATCTTTGCAGAATTCAATGCGCTCGTCGGCCATTGACCAGTCATATTCGCCGGGTTTGGATTCAATCTTGTACCACGGCAGCGCATAGCGGAGCTGCGTCACGCCGAGATCTTCGCGGATGCGTCTTAGATCGTCCTTCCAGAAGCGGTCATGTTGCGTCCATTCGAATTGGTCGACTGAGATGTGCGGAATGAATGAGCATTCAATTCCGACGCCCCAAACGAACGGTGCCTCGACAGCGGGTTGGGATTGCTTTGCTGAAGCGGCGGACGTTCCCGATTCGATGGAGGGCTCGGGGGCGATTGAGATTGAGGATGAGGTTCTCGGGGAATACATACCGAATACGTCTCCTCGGGGCGCAATGCGACCCTGACAAACGAAGTTCTTTGTTCTTTTGACCCGCTATACGATTGAAATATACGGCCCGGATACTTTAAGAATGCTCTACCGAAACTGAGCAAAGTGTTTTAACCGGTCATTTGCCAGCCGATTCAGGTCCGGGTCGGATTGCTTTCTGAATCCCGTCGAAACGCTCTGTGCCGTAAATGTGTAACCGGTGGGTTGTCCTTTTGCGGACTGCGGCTCACGAAGTTCTTTTTTTTCCTTGGATGGTTTCATTGCACTTCCTTTATACGCGGCCTTGTTCGTTTAAGTCCCCCTATTGAAGGCAGGCATGGCGACTTGGGCAATTCTGATTTTCATGAAGTCACCATGGGGAGATTCCCTATGGCGGTGCTGTAACCGTGATGATTGGCCATGATACTTGGCTGGGAGACCTCGCACGGATCCGTCAGCCCGCGGCACCGGTGCTGGACCACGCGACAGGGTAAGTACTGTGTAAGTCACTTCGCCGTCTAGCGAGATGGTGGTGACCTCCGACACGTCCTTGGCACTTTTGACGGCCGCGGCTTTTCGGCGCACCGGCCCCGGGCCGACCAGCGGGTGAGCCAGCCATCTTCGTCTGGGGCCGCGTCACGGGTGACACCGAGGGCGGGCTTTATCGCTCGATCGATTTCGGGCAGACCTGGTCCAAGGTGGACAGCGACCCCCATCGCGGCATCCTGCCCCGCACCATGGCGGCCGATCGGAAGGTCTTCGGCCGAGTCTACCTGCACAATATTATGACAGACGGGATCTTCCAGGGGTTCATCGCGAAGTAA
>JBBQSU010000185.1:0-6130 GCA_038234815.1 Tepidisphaerales bacterium
GGACATACACCCGGTACAGCCCCTTGTCGCCCACGCCGTGTGGGGTGACTCGGGCCAGGCGGCTCATGGGGGCAAGTGCCGTCTGCCGTGCGTCGATCACAATGCCCAGCCGGGCCGGCCCCTGCTTCCACAGCCGCGCCAGTTGCATTCGTCGCCACCAGGCAATGATGAATCCGATCAGCGCGATGGGCAAAACGATGAGCGGGCCGAAGAGCGCGCCCACCAGGTTGGCCGGCGCCGTGCGGCTGGTCCAGGTTTCGGGCTGAGTGGGATCAACACGGATGTCGATGCTCTGGCCGATCACAATTACCTCGGTTCGGCCGGGGATCGTTCCGCGCAGCGTCTGCGTTTTGCCGTTGAGCGTAAAGGAAAGCTTCAGCTCGGCCCCGCCGGCCACCTTGGCGTCTTTGCGGCTGATGCCGTCGCCGGAAACAATTTCGGCTGACACCGGCGTCCCGTGGCGGATGAGGTTGGTTTCGTGCTGCCAGACCTGTCCTTCCTGCACGCCGAAGCCGACGGAAACCCCAAGCAGGACCAAGCCCGCCAGCCACCAGAAGCGCACGCCCGGTTCGATCCACAAGCGCCGCCGGACCAGCGCCGATTGCGGCCGCGGGGCTTCGGCAGGGGCCTGCGGAACGCTCGGGGCGGTGGAATTCGGTTGGCTCATTGCTTGGAAAGGTAGCCTTGGTCGATGCACGCTTCAAGCACCTGCCTGGCCATTGGCACGGCTGCGGACCCGCCGGCCCCGGCATATTCCATCATTACCGCAAACGCGATCTGCGGTTTGCCCGCCGGGGCGTATCCGATGAACCATGAATGCGTCAATTCCTTCCCTTCCTTTCCGTAGGCCAGATACCACGGAGCCAGGGGGTTGATGTTGTCAAAAGTGGAAGGCCGGACCGTCTCCCATTGGCGGGTGACTTTGCCGTCCTCGTCGCGCACGGGCACGCGGAATTTGGCCGCCTGGGCCGATCCGGTTTTGCACGCCAGGTCCACCGGAAAATCTTTCAAATGTTTGTACGCTCCTCCGGCTGGAGAACTCACCACCCGGCGCATTCCGTCGTGTGCCAATTGCAGGGCCACGGCCGACAGGTGGAGATCGACGGCATCTTCGGGCGCTCGTTCGTCCTGGTGTACCAGTGCCGGCCGCATCCAGGTGCCTTCGCGGGCAACCGTCGCGGCCACGTTGGCCATTTGCAATGGCGTGGCCGCTACCCAGCCTTGACCGATTCCGCCATACCAGGTCATGATTTTTCGCACAGGCCCGCGATACTGGTCCGGCGACCGGCCAGCCGATTCCACGATGCCGATGCCTGTCTTGCGCCCAAGACCGAATTGCTTATACCAATAGCCAAGGGCTTCCAGGCCCAGCCGGTCGGCGCAGGTTTCAAAATAGATATTGCAACTGCGCTCCAGGCCTTCGGAAAGATCCAGAAAGCCGGTCGATTTTGGGAAATCGGGGATCGGGTGATGGGCTGCCGATATCCCGCGGGCCTTGAGCATCTCACCGAACATCGACAGCACCCAACATCGTGGCGCAAATGTCTGCCGCTTGCCATCGATTTCCAGATAGCCTTTACATTCGATACGCTCGTCGGGTCGCATCACTCCTGCGGTGATTGCCGACAGGCCCACCAGCGGCTTGACCGTGCTGCCCGGCTCGAGCGCCGCCTGCGTCGCGCGATTGAAAAGCGGCATGTTGTAATCGTCTCGCGACATCTGCGCATATTCTTCTTCCAACCGGTTGAGATCGAAACTTGGATACGACGCCAGCACGCGCACCTCACCGGTGGGCACGTCGATCACTACCACCGCCCCGTGCATCGGACGATAGACCAGCTCGGTTTCGAACCCGTTGCCGGTAGGCTTGGAGACCGGGGCGTTGGCGAACATGGTTTGAATTTTTCTCTGCAATTCGATGTCGATGGTGCAGCGAATGTCGCGGCCGGTTTCGGCGGGCTTGGTGTCCAAGTCCTGGTCGCTTGTCCCCTTGACCACGCGGCCGCGCGCCCCGCGAAGCGTGCTTTCGTAGAGGCTTTCCAAGCCCGACCTGCCGATCAGGTCGTTCGGCCAGTATTCGCGCAGCTCGTCTTTTCCTGCGTTGGCGTCAGCCTCCAGGTCTTCGCGGGTGACGCGCGCCATATTGCCGATGAAATGACACCCGGCTTCATCGAATGGATATACGCGGTGCTTGCTGAGTTGCAGCACCAGCCCAGGATATTTGCCCAGATTACGTCCAAGCTCGTTATAGGTTTCGGAGTCGATGGCCCGCAAGACGACGTGCGGCTGGGTTTGCTCGGCCACTTCCACTGCGAAACTATCGAGTCGTGGCGCGTTCGATCCCGAGCCTCCCAGAATCTGCCGATACCACGGCAGCGTGTCAATCTTGGCGTGCTGACGCAAGGCTTCGGCGTAGTTGGTATACCAGATGTATCGCCGGCGCATTTCGATCTTCTGCTCGATGGATCGCCTGATGTCGTCCACCGCCGCGATGGCCTCTTCGATCGACGTCTGCGGGCCGGATTGCCTGCGATAAACCCCGGCCAGCGTGATCCACATCGCCTCGATATCCTCGCGGATGCTCTGCGCTTCCTGGGCGATCAACTTGCGCTGCTGCAATCGCGGAAGCTTGCGGAACCCGTCGGCCAGCCGACTGCGCAAACGCCCGACCGCCTGATCATTCAGCCAGCGTGCTTCAGGCTCGCGGGTGATCGCACGAAAATCCACGCAGGCGTCAATGCACGGTTCATCGACCGCGATCTCTCGACCCTTCACGTCCAATATCTTTCCGCGAATCGTGTCGGAATGGATCACTTTCTGCATCAGGCCCTGCGAACGGCCGGCCCAATACCCGCCGTCGATGATCTGAATCTGCATCGCCCGCGCGGCCAGCGCGATGCTGATAACCACCAGGAACAGCAGGAATCTTTTCAGTCGTCGTTCGCCCATGATAAATCAGCGATGAAAAAAATCCCTTGCGCGGTTACGCGAAGCGCTCGTTCCTAATGCTCAGCCATCGTCGCGGGCGCGCTGTCGCCTGCGCCCGGTGGAAAATCCGAAAACTCCGCGAAGCCGATGCAGCACGCCGATCAGCACTGGGGCCAGCAGCGCCGAATAAAGCGCGCCCCCTAATAGCGTGAGCATCGGCACCCGCGTGCCTGAATCCAGTCGCAGGGCGCCATAGAGCCACAGCACGATCGCGGTGAACACTCCGCCGACCAGCACCAGGAAAAAATGCGTCAGCGGGTGTCCTTTATACGCCAGCTTTGATGCACTGGAAGCAAAAAGTCCCGCCAGCGCGAAGGATAGGGCATAAAGCCCCATCGGCTGCTGGCTCACCAGATCGGTCATCAGGCCCAGCATGAAGCAGGCCAGCAGGCCCGATTCGGTATCGGCCTGCAACGCAATAAACACCGCCACCATCAATACGACGTTCGGTGCCGTGCCGTTCACCTGCGCATAAGCCGCCAACCCCACCTGCGTGCCCACCGCCAAGTATCCCAGCAGAATGTAAGCCAGAAAACGCATTAAACTCCAGCTTGGTTATACCGAAATCGACCGGAGGACACCCAAACTGTGTTTCAAAAAGCCGCTAGGGGCTTGCCTTCGATCCGGCCCGCTCGTCGGGACTGACAAACACCATCACTTCCCGAAGTGTTTCCAGATTAACACCCGGATCGATCAGGATCTCGGCAAAAAGGGGATTTCGTGCCGCCGGGGCTATGCCGGTGATCTTGCCAATCACATACCCCTGAAGATTCACCGGAAACCGATTGTCGTTCAGCGCCACCGTGTCGTTAATCATCAGGCCGGCATCATCCTTCTGTTTCATAGTGATGTTGTCGATCACCATCTTTCCGCGGCCCCGGCCTTTTACAAGCGGCAGAAGCGGGGGGCGCGTCATGGTAATCTTGCCCGAGGCGTCGTTGCGATACAGCTTGAAATCGGCCTGCAGGCGTGATTCCCGATCGGTGATAAGCAGCACCTGCGCGCCGGTCAGCCCCGCCCGCGCGATGCGCCCCACCAGCCCGCGGGCGTGCAGCACCGGCTGGCCCATCTGCAACAGCCGCACATTCGCGCCACTTAAGCTCAGCGATTCCCGTGCCCCCGGATCGCTGCCCATCACCGACACCGGCACACATAGCGGGCGGATGTCGCCAAGACTCGCGCGGTCGGCGTTGATTTCCTTCAGGGCATCAAGCTGCGTTTGCAGGCTGGTTAGTTGCAGTCGCAACTGGTCATTTTCAAGCAGGATGTCTGCGTCGGGTCGCCGCCGGCCGGTTGCGGTTCCGCGGTCGATCGGCTCCTCGTGATGCACCCGGCCATAAATCGTCGTCGCCAAGGCCCGCGTGGGCCTTGCGACCGGGGCAAACAACCCCTGCAACTGCGCCCGTCCGCCGTCGGTCCAGTTGGGCGGCAAAGCAAACGCGCTGATTGCAGATGCGAGCATCAGCAGAACAAACGCGTGATTGAAGCGGAGACGACGCATAGCGGAGGAGGGAGAAGGGTCTAAGGTGCAATGGCCAATCAGGGGAACCAGGGACAATGGCCAATCAGGGGAATAATGCCCAATGGCGAAGTCCCAATGGCCAATCAAGGGTTCAATGGCCAAATTTCAACACCGGCCCCCGGGGTGCTCGGGAATGGACGTTGGGCCTTGGTCATTGATTGGCCATTGTTCCTTGGCCATAGTCCATTCGTCCCTCATCGGGCATTGTCCCTTCGCCGATCCTTAGCCCTCGCCCCGACCCGCCATCAATCTCCGCCCGGGCTACAAATCATCCTCGTCGCTCTCCATCGTGTCTTTCCACAGTTCCAGATTATCGAGGTAGACGCTTGTTCCGCGGGCGACGCAGGTGAGGGGGTCTTCAGCCAGGCGCACGTCGAGGCCGGTGGCGTTGCTGATGACGGTGCAAAGCCCGCGAAGCAGGCTTGATCCGCCCGCCATGGTGATGCCGTTGTCCACCAGGTCTGCGGCCAGTTCGGGTTCGGCTTGTTCCAGTGTGTGGGTGACGGCCTCGATGATCGCGGTGACGGGTTCTTGAAGTGCCTGGCGGATTTCGGCTGCCGTGATTGTCACCTTGCGGGGCAGGCCCGAGATCATGTCACGGCCGCGAACGTCCATCGTAGGTTCGGGGTCTTCGGCAAACGGCGCGGCACTGCCGATTTCGATCTTGATGCGCTCGGCGGTCTGCGCGCCAATTTCCATGTTATAGGTGCGCTTCATGTGGCTGACGATGGCATCGTCAAAATCGTCACCGGCCACGCGCGCTGAATTGCTGACGCTGATGTCCCCGAGGGAGATGATGGCCACCTCGGTGGTTCCGCCGCCGATATCGACGATCATGCTGGCGGTCGGTTCGCTCACCGGAAGCCCTGCGCCGATGGCCGCGGCCATCGGTTCGACCAGCAGGAACACCCGTCGCGCGCCGGCCCGCTCGGCACTTTCCAGCACCGCGCGTTTTTCCACTGCCGTAATGCCGGAGGGTATCGCGATCACCACTCGCGGGCCGATGAAATGCTTTCGGCCATGCACCCTGCGGATGAAATACCGCAACATGGCTTCGGTGATTTCGAAGTCAGAAATAACCCCGTCTTTAAGCGGGCGAATCGCCTGGATGGTGCCCGGGGTTTTGCCGATCATCTCCTTGGCCACCAGGCCGACGGCGTTCCCGTTCTGCAGCACCCGATTTGTGCCTTTGCGCACCGCGACCACCGAAGGCTCGTTAAGCACGATGCCTTCGCCTTTGACGCACACCAGGGTGTTGCAGGTGCCCAGATCGATACCCATATCGATGCTGAACATCCCCATCAAAGACTGGAAGATCACGTGGCCGACTCCTTTGCCAATAGACGTCCGGCACTCCACCGGATGCTTGCACCTGGCGACGTTCGGTCACGAACGTCAAAACCGAGAGGCCCGCAAGCGCCGGTAGGATACGGTGGTGAGGCGAACTAGGCAAATGTCCGCGCCAACCGCCAAAGCCAACGGGCGTGCCCGTTTTTTCGGGGCAGCCGTTAATTCTTGTGCGCAAATGCGTTGGCCCAGTAACGGTCCCATAGGCCGGTGCTTTGGTATAACGCCTCCAACGCCATCATCGCTTCGGCGTTGTCCATGTCCCAGCGGCGG
>JBBQSU010000186.1:0-6078 GCA_038234815.1 Tepidisphaerales bacterium
GGCCCGTCGGCTCAAGGGAATGGGCATGCGCTGGACGGCCCGCAATGCCGAAGCCGTCATGGCCCTGGCGGGCCTGCACCAAAGCCATCTCTGGCTGACCTACTGGTCACGACCCCTCGCCGCCTGAAAAATTGGCAGACCCATCGCCCATTTTCTGCCCTCCTTGCCCTTGCAGAGTCGGCCAGGATGAATATACTTCTTCCCTCTTTCCATCGGAGTATTTATGACAATTGAATTCAAACCCGGCCAACAACTTCGGGTGACAATCAGCAAGACGATTACCCGCGAATCGGCCCTCAAGACTGTCGCGCGTCTTTTCCTCAAGGACAAGGCGATTTCCGGCCCCATCGACGAGCGGTCGTCGAACTTTGAAGAAAAGCCCAAGCGCCGCGGAGGATGTATCTGGACCAAGCGCCCGAATAAGGTGCATCCCAAGCTCGATAAAGGCGTCTCGGCCACATTCCTGGCCACCGCTCAAACCATGAAAGACCTCAAGAGCGTCGAGGCCTTTGTTTCAGTCCTAACCGTATAAAGCCTGGCTTTACGGTCTTATCCTGAACAACACCCCAGCCGGAGCGGCCTACAAGCCGCTCCTGCTTTATTTTTCCCATCAGCAACAGGCCAATCCCACCTCCCCCTCGACAGCCTAATTCGGCTTGCCCGCGATCATTTCCAGCAGCGTATCGAGATTGAACGGCTTGGCCAGAAACTGAATCGGAAGCCCGTGCAACGCCCCGGAGTCGTACTCCCCCGAAATAGCGATCACCCGAACCGGCCGACGCGTCGCGGGCAATTTCTGTGCCTGCTGCACCAGTTCAAACCCGTCGATCACCGGCATACGCAAGTCCGTCAACAGTACGTCAAATCGCTGGTCCAGCAGATAGCTCAGCCCTTCTTCCCCGTCCCGGGCAGTCACCACGTCGGCCCCGGCGTCACGCATTAGCCGTCCCATCGCCAGGCGCGTCGGCGAGTGGTCCTCTACGATCAGGATACGCAGTTTCTTCTCCAGACTTTTGAGCTCGGTTCCATTCATTTTGCCTCGCATCCTGCAGAACGCCATCGGATTTAACGCATAGCGATTCTAGGCCGGTGCCATGCCCGCCTCCGCGTTTGCATGGGCAATTTTCTATGGCCGGGTTGTCGCATAACCGGCTAGTGCGGCATTGGAAACCGCACGCAGAAATTGGCGACTTCCGCGCGGATGCCTTCCAGCGCCTTGGCATCGTCCTTGGCCACGATCGCTCGGTCGATGAATTCCGCGACCTTGGCGTAGTCGGCCTCTCGCAGTCCGCGCGTCGTCGTCGCCGGGGTGCCCAGTCTCACCCCGCTGGTGAATTTCGCCGGGCGCGTGTCCTGCGGCACGCCATTAAAGTTTGCGATCAATCCGGCCTTCTCCATCGCCAAGGCCGCTTCCGAACCCGTAAACGCCTCGTTCTTGGAGCGCAGGTCCACCAGCATCAGGTGGTTGTCGGTGCCCCCACTGACGATCCGATACCCACGCTTCTGCAACTCCGCCGCCAGCGCTTTAGCGTTCTTCACCACCTGCTGGGCATAAGTCTTAAACTCCGGCTTAAGCGCTTCACCAAACGCGACTGCCTTGGCAGCAATCACGTGCATGAGCGGCCCGCCTTGCATCCCGGGAAATACCGCCTTGTCGATCTTCGTGGCCAGCTCCGGATCATTGGTCAATATCATCCCGCCACGCGGGCCACGCAGCGTCTTGTGCGTCGTCGTCGTAACGATATGCGCATGTGGAAACGGCGAAGGATGAACGCCCGTGGCCACCAGCCCGGCGATGTGGGCAATGTCGGCCATCAACAGCGCGCCCACCTCGTCGGCGATCTCCCGGAACTTCTTAAAATCGATCAAACGCGGATAGGCCGAATACCCGCACAGGATCATCTTCGGCCGATGTTCCACACACAGCTTTCGCGCCGCGTCATAATCGATCGTCTCAAAGGCCGGCGAGTTCTTGTCATACACCAGCGGATAATGCACCGGCTTAAACCACTTGCCGGACATGTTGGCCTTCCGGCCATGACTGAGATGCCCGCCATCGGCCAGCACCAGGCTGGCAAACGTGTCGCCGGGATTGAGAACGGCCAGAAAAACCGACCCGTTGGCCTGCGCTCCCGAATGCGGCTGAACATTGGCAAACTGGCAGCCGAAAAGCTGCTTGGCCCGATCAATCGCCAGCGTTTCAATCTGGTCGTAATACCCGCAGCCTTGGTAATAGCGCGCGCCCGGATACCCTTCGGCATACTTGTTGGTCAGGCAAGACCCCATCGCTGCCATCACCGCCGACGAGACATGATTCTCGCTGGCGATGAGTTCGAGCGTGGAGGCCTGTCGGACCTGTTCGAGCTGAATCAACTGTGCAACCGCGGGATCGGCTTCCTGTAACGTCATTGAATCTCCAATTGGGTAATGAGCCAAGGATTGTAAGGAGGCCCCCCCATCGAGCAAGTGCCGATGGCCTGCACGGGAGGCATTAACCGAAGCCCCCGACCCACAAGATTGGCCGTGTTCGTGTTGACGATCCCAATTTTGCTTGAAATATGGGCGTTTTTCGGACTTTCTTGCCGATTGCCGGGGAGAAAAGGGGGTCCAAATGGGGTCCCAAAGAGGTCCCTTTGGTGTCAAAATGGTGTCCCGGGGCCGTAGTGATGGGGTTTCAGGGGGGTCCAGAAAATTGAAGCTCGGGTCCGACTTTTTCGATCGCCTTGAGCCTGCGAAGGCTGGTGCGGCTCGGCCGGACGATTTTTTCATCCCCATGCAGATCTCGGCCACCTTCGGGGCGGCCTGGCGCAGCCGGGTTGCAGATCCGGCTTGGCCGGAGGGTGGCCCGGGAACGAATCCTACAGCGCGCAATAAGCCCGGGGCATAGACCCGCGCGGGGAGGCGGGCAATCAAGTCCGCCGATTGTGTGTTCGTCATAACTATACTCCTCTAAACTAAGGGCAGGAGTTGCGCGAATTGGCGCAAATTCGCGCAACTTGGAGTACTCCAAAATATACTTAAGATACTGCCGATACATGACTTGTAAAAAATAAAATATTTTTCGAAAGGGGTCAAAACTTGGTGCGCTTTTTTGCACCAATTTGCGCACCAATCCTTCGGGGTCTCGACAGACCGTTAATACTAGGGTCCACAGATGAACACAGATGGACACAGATAAATATGGATTAATTGGGGATCGCTCAGGCTCGGAACGATTGGCGCGTCCGTCGGTGGCAACGCTGCCGGGCACTTTCGTCGGGTTCAGTTTCCAGTTCACAAAACTCCCACCTCACGGGTGCGATTTCCCAATTTGCCGGGCGAATTTCGGTTGGCGGCTCCTTCGCGAACCGGGGCAGAGTGAGGGTCAGAATTGTTTGGACAGATCGTCCGCAGTTCTACAACGGCGCCCGCTGTCGCCCGGCACCTTAGACATTTCGGGGTCATTATTCATTATGACCATTGTCCGCTCGACGCTTGTCGCTTGCCAACTTCCCTGGTCATTTAATGTCCCCTGCCCGCATGGGCGGTGGGTTCTATTTCTTTCCGGCATCGTGTAGGCTGAATCTTCGGATACTTACGCGATGAGACTGCTGCAAATTCTTCTATTTCTCGCCGGCGTTGGCTTGTGCTGGATGGTGCCGCTGGGCGCGCCGGGCACGCGGCTTCCCTGGCAGCATTATGTCGTTCCACTGGCCGTCGCGGGGCTGGTACTGCTCCCGTCGCTCCGATCCCCGCTCAGTCGCGCCTTGGAATTTATTGCGCGCCCGACACCAACCCAACGATGGAAGACTGCCGGGATTCTGGTCGTGATCGCGCTGATCTACCTGCCACTGACGGCGGTTTTGCAGGGGCGAACCTTTGTCCCGGCCTGGCAGGATGAATACATGTACCTGATTCAGGCGCAGATGCTTGCGCGGTTTCGGCTGTGGATGCCGCCGCACCCGCTTGGCGACTTTTTTGACACGTTTTACATCTTCGCACGGCCGGTTTATGCCTCGCAGAGCTTTCCGGGATGCTCGCTGATGTATGTCCCTGCGGTGTGGTTGCACCTCCCCTTCTGGCTGATTCCGCTGCTGCTGGCGGGGCTGTGCGTGGGGGCGATCTACCTGCTCATTTCGCAACTGGTTGACGGAGTGGCGGGCGTTCTGGCCGCAGGTGTGCTGCTGGCGGGAAGGGTGTTTCGGAATCTATCTCTAAAGACGCTGGCGGGAATCCCTACGTTGCTGCTCGGCATGATTGCCGTGCTGGCGTGGCTGCACTGGCGTAAAACACGATCCAAAGGCGCGCTGGTGGTGATGGGCACCTGCGCCGGGTGGGCCGCGATCACTCGCCCGGCCGACGCCGCCTGCCTCACCTCCGGTGTCGCCCTGGCCATGCTGTTTGATCTGCGTCACGAGTGGCGCTCGGCCTGGAAACCGCTTGGACTGATCGCGCTTTGCGCCGCACCGTTTCTCTCGCTTCAGGCCGTCTTCGACTATGGCGTCACTGGCGATGTTTTTAAGACGCCCTTTTCCTATTACAACGACATCGATCAACCGCAGGTGACGCTGGGCCTGCCGGTGTTCAATCCCCACCTGCGGCCCAAAAGCATCATCGCAGAGAAACAGTTGATGTATAACGTGTGGTCGATCCCGTGGATCAAACGGCACCAGCCGGGCAATTTTGTTCACGATTGGATCACTACGCGCATCCCGCGGGCGCTGCTGGTTTCCTGCGGGCACCCGTTCTTCATCGCGCTGCTTGCGCTTGGGCTGTTGGGCCTGACCGACCTGCGCCGCTGGGTGCTGTTCAGCACATGGCCGGTGTTTGTCGGTTTGTATGCGTTCTATACGATTTTCCTGGACGCTTATCCGGTGGTGGTGGTTCCGGCCGCGGCGCTGCTGATCGTGCTGGGCCTGCAAAAAGTGCGTGGCTGGTTTGGCGCGGGCTCGGCGTGGGCCATGGCGCCCATGGGGATGGCGTTCGGCGTGGTGCTGGTAGCACTGCCGGAGCTTAATCCCGGTCGGCTGGACGATGGCTTCCCCGCCCCGCAGGTGCAGATTGGCTTTAAGCTGGACGAGATGATTCCCAACCGCGCGGTGGTGTTGATTCGATATGATCGGTCTCATCCCGAGCTTGACAGCCCGCATGAGGAACTGGTCTACAACTTCAATGTGGCCTGGCCGGACGACGCGCGAGTGATTCGCGCGCAAGACCTCGGGCGCGAGCGTAATCGAGAGTTGATCCACTATTACGCGACGCGGCAGCCCGATCGAGACATCTATGTGTATATACGGGCAACAAAGGAACTCTCTCGCTTGGGAAATGTCGCGGACATTGAACGAGGAATTACCTCACCGGCTTGGCCAGCGACTCGGCCGCCATCGACTCTGCCACGATAGAGCGCGCCGGCAAGTCCTTAAAATCGGGCGATAGCGCCAGCACGGCGCACGTCGCGGCGCTGACCAGGTAGTAGTAGTTCATGAATCCCTTGCCGAACATGAAGAACACGAACCCCGCCGACGCCAGAGTCATGGCGAAAGCCCCCGGGCCATGCAATCGCCGCCACCCCGCGATGACGTAGACACCGGCCAGTCCCGCCAGCGCCGCCAACAGCGCCGCGCCCTGCCAGTTCGATGCGCCGAACAACGTCGCCAGGCTTAGCGAATCCTCTCGCGGGGCAAGCGCCAGATGCACCTTTATGACGCTGGTGACGAACGCGCCGGGATTCCACAGCACAAAGGGAGTGACCACCAGCATCACCACAACCGCCGAGCGGACATAGAACCGAATCGCCGAACGCATGGATACCGGCGACGCCACCAGCATCAGCCCCAGGGGCGCGGCCAGAATCAGGTGCTGCTTAGAAATCAGCAACAGACCAAAGAGCCAAGGCGTCCAGCGAGACCGGCGCGCCGCCGAAAACAGCGTCGCCATCAGCAGCAGAACCACCACCGGCTCGGTCCAACTGCTTTCCAGCAACTCAAAGCTTCTGGAAAACGTCAGCAGGATCGCCCCTGCCAAAAGGGGCATTTTCCCCGGGCGGATATAAACCAGCAGCCCCGCGGCCAGCAATAGCGCGCCCAGCAGGGCATGGCG
>JBBQSU010000187.1:0-6068 GCA_038234815.1 Tepidisphaerales bacterium
CGGCACCCGAGCATTGATCTTCATTGGAAACATAATGCGTAACCCTTACAGGCATCACCCGTGGTGCAACAGAAAGAGCAGTCGCAGCCTGGCGGCCACCAGCAGCAACAAGCACAGGCCGGCCATCGTGTAAAGATGAACGCCATAGAGCGACTGAATCTGCGTGGCATCGGTCAACATGCTCAGACCCATCACCAGCGGGCTGGGCATGGCCAGCAGACTGCCGACGCGGGCGTCAAGGCCGTTGCTCATCGCCATCCATGCGCCCATCGGCAACACGAACAGCCCCGCCGACAGGATATAACTGACGACGGTAGCGCGGCTGGTGTTGGGCGTGAAACAGGAGCAGGTGAGGCCAATGGTGCAGCAGAATGCGACGGCAAGGACGATGATCGGGATGAGATAGATGAACGGCACGAGGTATTCGTGGTTGATAAAGCAGACCGCCCCGTAGCCAGGTAGGAGCGCGATCATCGGCAACACCGCAGGGAGGAATCCGGGGAGGAACTTGCCCCAGAAAATGCTGCCGCCGCGCAGGCGAGACAGGCGGAGCATGTCAAAGGTGCCGGATTCGATTTCGGAGCTGATGGCCGCACTGCAAAGGCTCGGCGCGACCAAAGCAATCAAGCCGAACTGAAAGGTGACCAGTACCCGGGCCACGCCGGCCAGGAGGTCGGTGTATTCGCTTCCGCCATACAGGCTCATCAGGGCCAGTCCCAGGGAGATGACCAGCGCGCCGTAGAACAGGCGGATCATCCATCGCCCGCTGCGCAGGCTGCTGGTGCGGGCTTCTTTGATGAGGATGGGATTGAATCGCCCGAAGGGTTTGCGCCTTTTCTTCGGATCGATGAGGGTCAGGGCGCTCATGATGCGCGATCGCTTGGCCGAGACACCTCCGAACGCGTCGGCTTCGGCCGGGGGCTTGCGGAGCTTCATCACGATCACGCCAAAGCACCCCGCGATGACGACCGCCGACGCGGGCAAAAACATTTGCCACACCGGCCAGAGCTGATGGGCCATCCCGCCCATGTCGTCCATCTGCGGGCGCAGTACCGAAAGCGCCGCGGCGATGGGAGACAGCCCACGCAGCGCGTGCAGGAACGCCGTCGGCATTTCGGAACTATTGAGCATGATGCTGGCCGGCACCAGCGAAGCGCCGGCGACGATCAGCGTCACCAGGTAGCTGATGACCAGCGCGGTCGAGCTTTGCCGGCAGATTGCCGAGACGGTCAGCGCCAGCATCGCCAGCAGGATGGCGCTGACGACCAGGATGGAGTACGACAGCGACAGGTCCTGTAGATTCACCTCACCGCGCCAATACAGCATGGCGATGAACGGCAACCCGGTGACGAGCAACAGGATGGGGAAACTGATCGCCGAAAGCACCTTGCCGATGATGATCTGCCCGGCCGACAGGCGCGACGCGTAAAGCATCTCGATCGTGCCGGCCTCGGTTTCGCCGCTCAAACCCGTGGCCGCTAGCCCTGGGACTATCAGGCAAAGCAGGGCCAGCTGCGCCATGATCATCCCCAGCAGCATCGTGTCACGCCCGCGATCGGCCAGCGCCACCACGCCCTGCTGCGGCCAGGTCATTAGCAGCGTCAACCCCAGCACCAGCACGAACAAGAATTGCAGCGCCGCGATGCGCTTGTGGCGGAGGAGGGAAACGACGTCCTTTTGCAATACGGGGTTCATTGAATTTGTTGCAGCCTATTTCGTCAACGACATAAACACGTCTTCCAGGTCCGCGGGGATTTCTGAGAAGTTGGCGACTGGGATGCCCTTCTTAAGAAGCTGTAAGAGGGTCTGGGCCATTTGCGTGTCGTCGGCGGTCACGGAATAGCGCAGGACGTTTTCGCCGATGCCGTCGGCGACCGGCTCCCACGTGCCCGGCGCGCTGGTCAACACCTCCCTGGCTTCTTTCACAAACTTTAACACCTGGATTTCGACCAGTCTTTGCTGGCGAACGGACTTGAGGATGTCCCGAACCGGACCGTAGGCTACCATCTTGCCCGCCGAGAGAATGCCCACAGTGTCGCAGACGTCGGCCAACTCCGGCAGGATATGCGAGCTGACCAGCACCGCCTTGCCGAGATCGGCCAGGTCCCGCAATAACCGCCGCATCTCCACGCGCGCCCGGGGGTCGATCGTGGCCGCCGGCTCGTCGAGGATCAGCACTTCCGGGTCGTGCAGCAGGGTCTTGGCGATGCCCACGCGCTGCTTCATCCCCCGCGAGAGCGCGCCCATCAGCTTCTCTCTAAACGGCATGGCATTGGCGATCGTCAGGCACCGGTCGATGCGCTCGGGCCGAAGCTTTTTGGGGATTCGGTACGCCGACGCGAAGAAATCGAGGTACTCCCAGACCTGCAGCGTGGGATACACGCCGAAATTGTCGGGCAGATAGCCGACGAGTTGCTTGATCAGATCCTTGTTGCCCAGCACGTCCTTGCCGGCGATGGCGGCCGAGCCGCTCGTCGGATCGAGCAGCCCGCAGAGGATGCGGAACGTCGTGGTCTTGCCCGAGCCGTTCGGCCCGATGTAGCCGAATACCTCTCCACGATGGACGGTCAGGTCCAGCGAGTCCAGCGCCGTCACGTCACCATACTGCTTGGTGAGGGCCTGTGTCTGCAACAGCGGTTGTGTTTTGTCCAAAGGCATTGTCGTTGTCCTTCAATTTCTATTTGCCACCGTGCCGTCAAGTCCGGCCCTGAATCGCCGGATGCTCCAGCGCGAGGGCATGTCGCTGGGAGTGTTCGCAGCGGTGAGGACCACGCCAACGCTCACCCAGACCGTGCCGTTTACGTCGATATCGTCGGCGGAACAGGCAATCTGACCGGTCTGTTGTCGCCCGAACGTGTTCTTGTATTCGGCCACTACCGGCCCGGCCGGGTTGGGCCGCACTTTGCCCGCGCTGCACTGCCCGCGGCGCAGGGTGATCGTGTAAAGCGGCGCGTTCATTTCTAAATCGATGGAGAAATGCTCGGGCTGAACCTTGCCGATCGTCGGCGGAGGCCTTATGCCGATGAGCCACGATCCCGGCTGGCTGTTCTCACTCCAGCTTGCGCGAACGGCACTCAACGGCTGCATGTGCCCGGCCACGGCGTCGACCCCCGCGGTGAGAACGGTGAACCCCGGGTCCACCTTCACTTGCGTTCCCGGGGCGGTCGGCTCGATGGAAACCGGCAGACGCAACAGATTTTGCCTGCGGTCGTTACCGGCGGGGATGGAAGAGTGCAGCAACGACCCGGCGTCGGCGGCGTTCAGCCAGGCCAGCAATTGCGGATGATCCTGCGGCGTGCGGTCCGTCTGTCGCGTCAGGGTCGGTGGATACAGCGTCGTGATGAACGCGCTTCGTGTCCGCGAGGCATCGGAAGCAATCAGCGTCGAATTGGTAAAATCTCCGGGTGCGTTCAGGGCCGTATCGGGCAACGCCGAATCGCTTTGCCCCGGTGGCATTGCCGGCACGCGGACGATCTCATCGCCGAACAGCAACACCGCGCCGTCGAGGGGCTGGCTGGCGTTGTGCTGCGTGTGCAACACCGCGCCGTCAGGCCCGAAGCGCAGCGCCACGTTTGCCGCCAGCCCCGCCGGCGCCGGGCCGGTGGCCTGCCATACGCGATCGATACGCTGCTCGGCCGCGCCGGCATTGGGCGCGACCCACGGGCCTTGCTCCAGCGTCGGACGCAATTCCGGCGTGCTTTGGATCGGCCTGAATGCCACCGACGGCCCGCTCGACGCCAGCGCCAGCCCCGGCTGGTTCTGGCCGAACATCACCTGGTACTGAACCTGCATTCCGCCGTCGTCGCTCAGGTCAATCAAGCCCGTGCCCGCCGCCATGAGCAACTGTGCCGACCTTGCGAATACGCTTGATAACACGATCCCCGTGGTGACCAGCACGCCCAGAATGGCCAGCACGGCAAAGGCCCGCGGCCTGCGCGCGCCGCGCCATAGCAACTGCACCAGCGCCACGGCAAGCAGGTATCCCCCGGCCATCCCCGCGGCCCATTTCCACGCCGGCGTTTGCAGCCCGACGATGCTTCGCAGGATCGGCTCCTGCGCCGAAGATATCGCCTCCTGATTAATCTCAAGCGGCCGGTAGGTTGTCCCCAGCAACGACTGCCAAAGTTGTTTGCCCGCGGGCAAAGCCATGTTGACGGCGTTCACCGGGAAGCTGACGAAGATGACCCGGCCCAGCCCCAGCGGCTTCCAGGCGGCATACACGTAGTTTTCGTCGGCCAGCACCACCTTCCCCTCGCCGGCAGTGGCTTCGGCGCAATCCTCCCAGCCGGTTAGTGGGATCGGCAGACTCCCCTTCCCGGCCACCTGCTTCATCTTGCGTTGCCCTACCAAATGAACCGGCATGAACTGGCTCAGCCAGCTTTCCTCCAGGTGCATCTCCGGGGTCGGCGACGGCAAGATCAGCTGCGCGCCGGCCCGAACGTGCTGCAACAGCATCGCCCGTTGTCGCGCGTCAAGCCGATTGGGATCAACCCGGTCGAGAATGACCACGCGGAACGGCTCATACTCGGCAATGTGACGCGGAAAGACTTCGGCTTCGCGTTCACTGATCGCCGCGGTGTAATCCATGTGTTTGCTGAGCTGGTCCGAAAAACTTTGCGCCTCTGCCGCAGGCGGGAAGTCCTGGCGTCCCGAGCAGGCCAGCACCATCCCCGCGCCGGTGGCGCTGGGCGTATCATTGCCCCCCCGCGCCGGACTTTGGAACACGGATTGTCCGAGGATGGGGCACCTGCTCACTTGCGTCCCGTTGTTGGCAAACCAAACCGCCGTCCCCAACTCCGGAACGCCCGCCGCTGCCTTCCCCTTCTTCGTCACCGGTTGCACGATGTCATTGAAATACGCCCACATCGTCCCCCGAACCCGCGCGTGCCCCGGCACCAGGAACCGCTGCTTCAACTCCACCGGCGCGCCGGCGTAATTGATCGGCAACTGCACGTACCCGTCGATCGCCTTGTCGGAGTTGTTGACGAAATCCAAACGGATGGCCGTCCAGGCACCGGGCGTGAAGAGCGCGCCGGACTTCAAACTCGCGGAAAACGACGGCGCGAATTCTTGTGCCCCGACAATGGACGAAAATGCCCCCAGCACCGCCAGCAAAAGAAATACCATGCGCTTCATTGCGAACGTACACTAACCGAGCCAGTCGATGATGGAAATAACCCCGCCGCGCTTTGCCGGCACCCCACCCGCGATCCCCAGCCCTACCCACATGGCGATTTCCGTTATCGGGCAGCGAATCCCGGCGATGGAAATGCCGGGAAAGATTCCAAACCCGACCATCTCGCCCCCCGCCCGGCCGCCGGGCGCGGTGGAGTTGCGCGGGCGGGGAGTTTATCGTTCGGCTGCGGCAGTGACGTCGCGCAGGGGAACAAAAAACAAGCCCTTCTCCTGGCTCACCGGCACCACCGGCTCAGGCGGCCCCAGAGCAAGCCCCGGCCCCTACGGCAGCGTCGCCGCCGCGGAGATTTGCAGGGATTTGCCCAGCACGCCGCGCATGTAATCGAACACCGCCACGGCGCTGTCGACGGCTTGTTGTTGGAAGGGCTTGAGGGAGATCATCGCCACTCGCCTGAAATTATGCCGCGGGCAGTTCCACTTCCAACGGCTTGTCTTTGCGAAACTGCGAGACGCCCAGCACGCTGAATCCGATGACTTTCCCGTCGCAATCCACACGTTCCATCAGCGCCTCGTGTTCCGTTTGCTTTTCATAGCCGGGGGCATCAGAGAAGCGGACTTCCAGAAAATCGGCTTCGGCATCAAACCAGACTTTCACTTTGTCGGCCATAGGTCTTCTCCCGGCTTGGGTTGATCGGTCACGTACGCCGTCACCACGAACGCATCGGCGTCCAGATATTTCACCACAACGCATAACCATTTGCCACCCACCATCGTTCGAATGTAATAGCGCTAGAACAATCGCACCCCCTCGTCCGTGCGCGAACGCCTCACCAGTTCCGGCCGCGTCAAACCCGCCTCCATTTCGCTTTCCAATTCCTGCATTTCCGGGTGTTCCAGAATGTGCCTGAGCCGCTCATCGGTCAGCCGCACCT
>JBBQSU010000188.1:0-6033 GCA_038234815.1 Tepidisphaerales bacterium
GCCAGCGATCGTCGGACGTTTCGCAGAACAGACCAGCAAAGGCTTGATGTGGCGCGACATCGGGCTGGGCGACTGGCTATTCGACTTCGACCGGGACGAGGAGGTCAGCGGCCTGGTTCCCGCCGTGGTGGCGATGGTGCAGGATCCGATCATCGCCCGCGCCAAAGTGGCCCAAGCCCAGCAGTTCGTGCTGCAGCGGCAGGGGGAAACCATGGTTCTGCTGGCAACGCTGCTGGCAACGCACCGCCATTGTTCAAAACGCCAAGCTTAAAATGGAAAGAACCTGCGTCACGTCCGCCGGGCCAAGGATCACCTCAACATGCAAACATCGCATCGCACTGACGCCGCCGTGTTCGGGTTTCACCCCGAAGCTACGGGCTTGGAGAACGCCGCCGCCCTGCAGCGGGCGGTCGATCAGGGCGGAACCATCGTCATCGGTCGGCCGGGCATTTATGCCATGGCGGCGACGGTCTACCTCGGCAGCCACACAGCCCTACACTTTGGCCATGGCGTGTTCCTGAAAAAGGTCGATGAACAAGGGCCGTTCTCGCAGGTGCTGCTGAACAAGGGCGCCCTGAAGCACACCTGGGACGAGTGCATTACGGTGGATGGCCTGCATCTGATCGTCAACGGCATGGACGTGCTCACACATGAGGTGTTTGGCCTGCGAGGACAAATTGCGTTCTTTTACGTCAAAGACCTGCGGATCAAGCGGTTCCGCTGTCACGACCTTGGTAAGATGCAATACTGCATCCACGTATGCACATTTGAGGACTTGCTTATCGACGACGTGATAATCAGCGGCAACAAGGACGGTGTGCACCTGGGGCGTGGTCGGCGCTTCGCCATTCGCAACGGTGTCTTCAAGACCTTCGATGATGCCATCGGCCTCAACGCCCACGACTACGACACCGGTAACCCCGAACTGGGCTGGATCGAGAACGGTCTGGTTGAGAACTGCCATGACCTGAATCAGGAGAACACGACCGGCTTCTTCTGCCGCATCCTTGGCGGCGGGTGGATCGACTGGCGGGCCGGCATGGAAGTGCAGAAATCCGACACGGTAGTCTGCAACGGACGGCTGTACCGCGTGCGTGCTGACCCGGACGGCCGGGTATTTCGCTCGCTCACCGCGCCCAAGCACGAGCGCGGTGCCGAGGTCGCCGACGGTATCACGTGGCAGGTCGTGCAGAATGATGTCGTCTACACCGCCGGCGTGCGCAACGTCGTTTTCCGCGACATCTTTCTTGAGAAACCGCGAACCGCATTTTCGATCCACTTCGACAACGACCGCTATAGCCGCTCCTACTATCCCGGCGCGCCTGTCCCGCAGCAGCAGCACCTCATGTTTGAGAATGTCTGCGTGCTGCACGATCAAGCGACGCCCTTTCTGTCGATCAACACGCCGATCGACGTCGTCACGGTGTCGCGGTCGAAGTTCATGAACAATCCGATTGTATTTCGTGGCAACGGCGCCATGGCCGACTATCTGAAGACGCGAGTGAATCTAACCGCCTGCGTCTTCGCCCGCAGCGGTCCGCTTCAACTGCTGAGCAACAGCGTCGCCCGCAAGCGCATCGAACTGAGGACGTCCTCGAGTGTGCAGCTTCACGACGACTTCGTCGCGAGCGTCTCGTGTGGACCGGGAACGATCACGGTCGACTCCGACTTGCCGGGGCTTCGGCAGTAACGGGGCGGCCGGCAAGCGGCGCGTGCCCGCTACTTTGTCAGCTTGCGGTACTTGATGCGCTGGGGCTGATCGGCATCGGTGCCGAGGCGGCGGTGGCGGTATTCTTCATACGCCTGGAAGTAGCCCTGCACGAAGCGCACCTGCGAGTCGTGTTCATGGTTTCCGGCTTCCGGACTGATCGGCCGATCGCAGGTCGTAAAGGGATTGGCCGACTTGTCGTGAGGCGTCGACGGTTTCGGGATAAGGCGTATCGCAGACGTCCAGGAAACCGATCTGGTAGTTCTCGGTGTCCAGCCAGCGGCCGGTGCATGGCTCGTCGGAATACTTGAACCAGGTCGTTCCGACGACGTTGGGATGCTCCAAAGCGCTGCGGACGAACCGCTGATATGCCGCGGCCCGGGCGGATTGGTTTTCGGTGCGCTTCAGGCCGGGGTGGAACAATCCGCGATCCAGAGCGCCGAAGTGGAATTCGCCGATGATGAGCGGCAAATCCAGCCCGCCGGGAACCTCAAAACCGGTGACATCGTATTGGTACCAGTTCACGCTCATCACGTCACACGATCGCTTGGCCGCCTCCGTGACGAGGTGGTTAACCTGGTAAGGGAATCGGCAACCCAAGTACAGGTGGTGCGGGGCCAGGCCTTTGATGACAGCCCGGCATTTTGCGAAGTAAGCGTCGGCGGCGGCGGCGTAGAAGATGCGCATGTCCGCGGTCGCGGCGTCGGACTTGGGCGGCATTCCCCGGTGCGCTAGGAGCGCATCCCATGATTCATGCTGTGTGCCCCATGCCGTATTAAGTGATTCAATGCCCTTATACTTCTGTCGGAGCTGCTCAATCAACGCGACTTTGGCCGGCTGATCTGCCGGTGACTCCAGCGAGGCTTCGGCGAGATACGTGTCGTGTTTCCATGTATTTTCATTATCTACATAGAACCCGATGCACCAGGGGTCCGTCGTGACGCCGCGGTCGGCGAGCTCACTTAGCTTCTTGCCAACGTCCTGAGCGAAGTTCGAATCGAACGGATCAGGAAACTTGCGCCAAAACCCCGTGCTGCCGTCGATCGTGCGGGAGCGACCGGTATCCAACAGGATGAAGTACGGCGTGCGGGGCTTGGCATCGCGCCAGATGTCCGGCGAAGTCCACGTGCCGATGGCATTGAAGCCCCAGCTTCGTAATCTTTGATGGGCCAGGCCTGCGTAACGGGCCTGCCAGTCGTCGCCGTATTTGCGGAGCAGGTTGGCCTGATGAAAGCTGAAGGTCCTCGGCTGGCGGTCTTTGTAACTTCCGCGGACGACCTTTCCCGGTGCTTGTCGCCTGAATGGCTCGAAAGCGGGTTGTTGCCAGATCGCGTCGGCAAACCACGTTTCGCGGTCTTCTATCGGCGTGTAGTCGTGCTCTCCCACCGCATTGATGGAATGCGCCCAGAACAGTCGTCCCCCCGGCGTGATCAGCCACCATTTTTCGTCGATCTTTTCCGTGCGGAAGAAGCCCGTGGCTTGGTGCGTCGGGCCTTTGGTCCATCCGCCGAACTCGTCCCAGTCCTGGGGGCCGGGGTGGGCCGCAAGGTCGGCACTTTCCTCGACGATGGCTTGCTTCAGTTGGGCTTCGTCGCGGGTTTTGCCGGGCCAGTCCCGGTGCATGAACTGTCCGAATCGGTCGATCATCGGGAAAAAGGGCTGTGTTGCCGGTGCTTCGGCGACGGGCTGGTACGCGCCCTCGGCGTGCAGGTCCGTGATCTCAAAATTATGGGCGTGTTGTGCGTCCGGCGTGTAGAACAGGATGCGGACGATCTTCCAGGCATCCACCCGCCCGCGAGAATCGCCGAACGCTTCTTCGGGCAGCCCCCACATTCCCAAGAGTGCTTCGGGCTTAGCCCGGTATTGCAGCCGCTCGATGGGGAGCACCAGCGTGCGCGACTTGCCGGGCGGAATTATCGCCGAGGCGTTCAGACTGTGCCGCGTGCCGTCGTGATACAGGGCCGGCGAGTCCACCCTACAGGCGATGGATAAAGGTTGTCCGCCAGCGTTTCGGATGGTCGCCGACACCCGCGCGTATGCCCCTAAATCCCACCCCTCCCCAGGCCCGATCAGTTGCACGCCGGGATAGAGTTCCTTGCTCGGGAAAAGCGTGGTCACCGCGATGAGTGGCGAGGTGATGCTTCCGCCGACCGACACCTTTGATCCGGTTGCTCGGACGCGATCCGACTGAAGTACCAGCTGGTCGGCCGGTCCGACCGCCGAACCTGTCGTAGACAGGCCCAGCAGGAGCGACAACATCGGGACCGACCAAGGGGCAGAAGGAATCGAATTCATACCAAAAAACTACCACGCGGAATTCAGGATATAAAGGCATTTTCATAGATTTTGGTAAAAATTAAAAAATATCGCGATTTTATTTTGCATTTTTTGCTAATCGTGGTATGGTATGCTTGTGGTCGGTTTTTAGGCACCTATGCCCACATCGTTGGATGATATTTCGTCGCCGCGCACCCGGGTCATTCGCTGGGTATCCGATGCCGTCCGCACCGGCGGGCTGAGTCTTGGCGAACCCCTGCCTTCCGAGCGTGTCCTGGCAGAACGGCTTCGCGTGTCGCGCGACACCGTCCGGTCGGCTTTGCGATCGATGGCGGATTCCGGCGTCATCGGCCGGGACGGCGATCGGCATCGCAAGCTCATCGCCCGGCCCGGTCAGGCCATCAAGTCCGCTCAAAGCACGGTGCTGGCCAGCACCATCGCCATCCTTGGCACGTCCGTTCCGACTTATCAGCCCCCAAGCAGTTGGGACGGCTCCATTCACTACACCGCCACCCGTTTGCTCGAACAGGCTGGACTGCACGTTTTGTCGATCAATTCCCGCGCCGCCGAACCGGTGAGCGCGACGCAGCTCGTAGCGATGAAGCCCAGTGGCGTGCTCGTGACGTACGCGGCCGCCGAGTCCGCCCTCGGCCAGTCGATCATCCGCGAGTGCCAGGCCTCTGAAACGCCCGTGGTCACCTACGGCGACGGGCCGACGCTCCAACACGTCGATCGCGTGAATTCCGACCACGCCGGAGGTGCCTATGAATTGACGCGCCATCTGATTTCCCACGGATGCCAACGCATTCTCCGCCTGTGGCGTTTCCCGGAAGACCATCACTGGCTCACTCAGCGCAATGAAGGTTATGAGCGCGCCATGCGTGATGCGTCGCTCCCCGTACTGCCCGCCGTCCGCACGCCGCGACTCTTGGACAATGACGTGCTTAACGAAGAGGAGTTCCGGCATCTCACGCGCATGATGGCAGGTTATCTCAGCGAATACGTGTTGAGCGCCGATCCCATTGATGGTCTGATGCTCGCCACCGACGCCCACGCCATCCAGGCGGCGGCGGCGCTGCGACTGCTGGGCAAAACGCCCAACCGCGACGTGAGGCTGGTCGGTTACGACAACTCGTACGCCGACTACGCCGATTTCCAGCGCGAACCCACGCCGCCGGCCGCCACCATGGACAAAGGGAATGCCCGAATCGCGCAGGAACTGGTGTCGCTCCTACTCGATCGCGTCGCCGGCCGGCTTCCGGCCGACCCGCAATGCCGCATGGTGAAACCGACGCTGATCGTTCCCGAACAACAAAATTCACAAAGCGAAACGGCGTCCGTTTCGCCAGCAACAGAGGTCTAACGCATTCATACGGAGGAATCGCATCATGTCCAACATATCTCAGAAACGTTCAATCCAGGCGCTGCTGGCCCTGGCGGCCACGGCAGGACTGGCCCAGTCCGCCTCGGCGGCTTTGAAATCTTACACCGGCGCTACCGGCACGCTCTGGAGCGACACCGCGAGCTGGGCAGGGGCGGTCGTTCCGGTGACCAACGACGACGTCTCGATGCGAAACTCTGCGACCGGTACCAACACGTTTGATCTGGCGTCACCGTTTACCCTCGGAACGTTGGGCGTTGCTTCGAGGACCCTCGAAACGACCACCAACGACGCCGTCACCACAACGATCAACCTGAATGCGGGAACCCGGAATTCCACCAATTTGATCGTCGGTGAATCTAACGGGACGACCGCCTATACCGGCAACCTGACCCTTTCCAATGGCACTTTCAACCTCTCTTCAGGCGCACTGCAGGTCGGAATGAGATCTGTTGCCAGCGCGATCGACGCCACAGGGACTGTGACTGCGAACTCCAGTCTCACTTTCAATGCAACGGCCATGACCAGTCTTGAAGTGGGTGTGCAGGGAACCGGGACATTAAACGGCTCTGATGCCATTGGAACGTTGAACCTGACCAATGTGGCAGGGGGAACGATCAGTATTGCCAGCGGTGGCTCACTTAAGGTCGGGAGCACACTTTCAGGC
>JBBQSU010000189.1:0-5876 GCA_038234815.1 Tepidisphaerales bacterium
GAGCAGCCGACGGGCCAGGCGTCGCAAGCGCCGGGAGAGCGTGCCGCGCGGAAGCCCCAGGGCGTCGGCCAGAACCGACCGGTGCATACACCCCTGCGCCAAGAGCTTGAGGATGGTGCGATCCTGGGGATTGAGCAGATGGGCGTAAGTCAGCCAGACCCGCCAGCGCTGCTCGACCGCCGGTGAATCCGGCCCCGCCCGCCCCGCTGCCCGCCACGACTTGTACTTAAACACGGCCACAACGCCCTCCGGCCTGAATTGTTGAATGCCTGTTAAACGAACGGGGCGTATGTTAGCTAAATGTTAGGTAAAAGTCAAGTAAAAAAGAGGGAGAAGCATGAGATTTAATATATTGCAAACTTATCGAATTGCTAGGCTTTGGTGGCCCGCCGAAGGGAGATAACGAACTCCCTGACGGCGGCGACACGTGGCCCTGTCAAAAGGACAGAAGGAACAATGATCCCTTTGCAACTGCGCACAAAACAAAATATACAATGGCCCCTTATTGTCCGATCAGGCCAGCGATTCCCGAATCCGCTCGTAGCTCTCGGCACGCCAGGTGGGGGCGGTGCCGGCTTCGATGTCGGGGAAAAAGTCGATGAGATTTTCCTGCGTGATTTGCCAGAGCCCGAAGAGTTTGACCCCCGGAGTGTCGATGACCGCTCCGCCCATCGTCAGCGGGTAGATGCGGGCGCTGGTCGTGGTGTGAATGCCCTTCTGGTGCATGGCGCTGATCAGGCCCGTGCGCAGGTTCAGCGCCGGCTCGATGGCGTTGATCAGGCTGCTCTTTCCCACCCCGCTATGGCCGGCCAGCACGGTTTCTTTGCCTTGCAGCACCTGCCGAAGTTCATCAATCCCTTCACCGGTTTGCACGCTGCTGCAGAGCGTCCTCACCCCCAGCGATTGGTAATGGCTCAAAATCGCTTGCAGCTCGGGCCGGTCGTTCTTCTCCGCCGTGTCGATCTTGTTGATGCAAAGCACCGCGGCCAGCCCGCCCGATCGCCCGGCGATCACCATCCGGTCGATCAGCCCCCATTTCACTTCCGGCGCGTGCAGCGAGGCCACAATGAGCATCTGCTCGGCATTGGCGACGATCGGGTGCTGCTCGATCGCCTTAAAACTGTCGGCCCGGGTCAGCACCGTTTTACGAGGCATGATCTGCTCGATCACGGCTTCGGGCTGATCGGGATCGGGCGCAGTCGATTGCGGGCTTGACGACGGCCGGATGCGGACGAAATCCCCCACCACGATCGAAGTGTCGCGGCGCTTATGGAGTGTTTTGCGGATGGTACAGAGCAGGGTCCGGCCGGCACATTCCACCTGGCTGAAGAGCGAATACACCTGCAACACCCGCGCCGTCGGCAGCGATTCCAGATCGCTGCTGGTGCCGGCGTCGAGGCGCAGTTGTGCCGTCCGCTCGATCTTTCCCTTTTGAAAATGCTTGGTCTTGTCGCCGAATTTCTGTCCCGGCTCGATCCGGTCTTCGTCCATGCTCCCGGCCAGATACCGGGTAGTGAAATCCTTCTGGCGAGTGTGTTTGCGACTGCCCATGTCCTCGATTCAGGGTTGAGTGGATGCCGGCTCGGTGCTCGCCGGCTGGGTTGATGGCTGCGTTGATGGCGCCGGTTGATCGGCCAGCAGAATCGCCCAAGGCTCGGTGCTCGCCGGTTGGGTTGATGGCGCCGGTTGATCGGCCAGCAGCATCGACCGATACGGATTGTGATCCTTGTCCACCTTTTTCACCGCCACGGTTTGCATCACCACCGGCTCGGCCGGCCGGCCGGTTCGCGCGTCGGCCACCGGCACGCTGCCAATCGCCCGCAGGGTTTCCAAACCTTTCACCACTTTTCCAAACACCGTATACCTGCGGTCCAGTTGCTGGGTGTTTTTGTAATTCAGGCAGATGAAGAACTGGCTGCCGGCGGTGTTGGCAAAATCGCCACGCGGGGGCACGCCGGGGGATTCGTTCGGGTCGCCGGTTCGGGCCATCGACAGCGCGCCCTCTTCGTGCGGGCGGTCATTAAATTCCGCGTCGATGAAATACCCCGGGCTGCCCGTTCCGTCGCCGCGGGGGTCGCCGCCTTGTATGACAAAATCCGGCACGATGCGGTGAAACGTCAATCCGTCAAAATACCCGCCCTGTGCCAGTGTCAGAAAACTCCGGGCGGTGTTCGGCGCCACGTCGTAATAAAAGATCATCTGCATGTCCCCCTTGTTGGTGGTCATGTCGATGTAGGCAAGCGTTTCGACGCGAACGATCATCGGCCCCGGCGGCGCGCCCCGACGTTTGTCCTGAAACACTTCAAACACCAGCGGGGTTCCTTCAAATTCCACCAGGCTTTTCCCCGGTGCAACGCCATAAAGCACGTACGTCCCCGGGGAGTTCAGCGCCGGAAACAGCGCTTTAACATCCACCACCCCGGCAGCCACCTGGTCCGATCCCTTCGTCTCCTGAAGCTTTCCGGCAAAATCCGTCAGCACCAGGCGCACCGGACTGGCGACGCGGACTTCGATCGGCTTGTTCGGGGGATACCAGGCGCGCGTCGGTTCCAACAGGGTCGCCAGCAACATCAATGTCGATAACATTTCAAAAGCCTTTCACGGTTCATGGGCCTGTAGGCCAATACCCTATTTTGCCAGAACCCCACTATAAAAGCCCGCGGTTCATTCAGCGAGGGGTTATGCTCTTGGAACAAACGCTGGATTGTTCCCTCGCCAGGAGATTGCGCGTGCGAAATATATATCGCGTGGTAAATTCATCGGTTCCGACCGAGCGGCGAAATATGGATGCCCAAGCCCGAGAACATCGCCTGATGCACTTGAATTACGAAGGCGTACCCAACCGCCGGCCGGCTCGCGGTCTCGAGACGCCTTCGCAGCCCCCGCCCGCGGGGCCGGATGACAAGCCTATCCCGCCGAGCCACCCGGCCCACCGGCCCGAAGCCCCTCTGCATGACCTGATCGCTTGGATTTTTGATAAAGCCGGTCTCGATGCCAGGCACTATGCCGTCCCCCCGCTTCAGCGCCGCCTGCCCGCCTGCCTGCGCGCCCTTCGGGTTCATTCCCCCGACGAGGCCCGGTCGGCGATCAACCAAAAACCTTCCCTCCTGACAACCGCAGTCGACGCCCTGCTGTTGGGCGTCACGGAATTTTTCCGGGACCCCGAAGTCTTCACCGACCTCGCCGGATTTTTACCGGGCGCCATCCCAAAAAACCGCCCGCTTCGCGTACTTAGTGCTTCCTGTTCAGCGGGCTGTGAGTTATACTCTGTCGCCATTGTTCTTTCAGAACTGGGATTGCTCAGCGCGTGTGAGTTAGTGGGTAGCGATTGTCGGGCCGAGGCCTTGGATCACGCAAACGGCGGGTCATACACCGAATCATTTTTGCGGCAGGTGACCCTCGAACGTCGTAATCGGCATTTTGAGGCGCATGGGAACGCCCTTCGTCTGCGCCTGCCCCTTGGGTCGATCGTCCGGTGGGTTCAGCAGGACGTTTTCAACTTTGCTTTAGGCGATCTCTGGGATGTGATTTTATGGCGAAACACCTCCATCTATCTGAAGCCGACGGCGGCGCAATCGGTCTGGAAGAACCTGGTCCAGAGCCTTCATCCTTCGGGCCTGCTGGTGACGGGCAAAGCCGAGAGACCCCTCGGCCTGCCACACCTGACCCGATTGACGCCCTGCATTTACCGCACCGAGCCGGCTTGATTCACCGGCACGAACTGCCGTTGGCTCCCCGGCCCACCGGCGCTTTGCCATGGATCGTCTGCGGGCTCGCGTTGGTGGTCTGGGCGTGGGTACGCTTGGTTTATTTCTCAAACGCCATAGTCCCCCTCACCTATGCCCTTCCTCTGCTCATCTGTGTCTGGACCCGGAACAAGCCAATGCTCTGGGGCATGGCCGGGGCGTTCACTGTCATGGCCATCGCCAAGCAGTGGACGATTCTGCCCGCCGACGCGCTCCCCACACAACTCGATTGCATCGTCTTCCTGGCCACCCTGTTCAACATCTACGTGGCCGGCGTCGTCGTTCATGCCATCATCGACCTCCGGACTCGGCTCGAAGAAAAAAATCAGCTCCTTCAGCAGACCAATGCCGAACTCGAGACCGCCAACGAGGAACTCACGGCCCGCGAGGAGGAAATCACCAAGCAAAACGAGGAACTGCAAAGTCAAACCGAAGAACTGTCGCAGCAGAATGAAGAACTGCGTAGTCAGGGTGAAGAGCTGGAGCGGCAGTCCGAAGAGTTGACCACGCAATTTGAAGAATTGCAGACGGTCAACGACGAACTGGGCCGGCGCGAGAGCGTGTTGCAGACGCTTTTGTCATCGGGCAGTGTCCTGGCGGATGAAGCCGAAGTGCTGGCCCAGGTCTGCAAGGACGGTCTGAAATTGCTCGGACCCGACGTCATCGGCGCTGCCGTGATGGAGGCCCGTGAAGATCGTTTGCACTTTCATTCCCATTCCGGCCTGCGCACCGACGGGCAGACCCACTGGCCCCTTGAAAACTCTCTTGCCCGGCTGGTGATCGAGGCGAACCGGGTGACCTCGCTGGACGACCTGTCGCTTCGCCCGGACTTAACCTTCCCCCAGCCCGAAAATGGCCACGCCTTCCGGTCGGTGCTGGCGGCCCCGCTTTCGATCGAAGGCCGGCCCATCGGTGCCATCGAGTTTTATGCACACCAAGTGCGCCCGTGGACGCACGGCCAGTTCCGCCTGGCCGAGTGGATCGCCTCACGGTGCTCGTTTGCGCTGGAAACCATGCGCTTGCGCAACCAGATTCACCACGGCGACGAGCGCCTGCGGGTGGCGCTGGGCGCGGCCCAACTGGGAACCTGGAGCTACCGCTTTACCGACAGAGTCTGGCTCCTTGATGCCCGCGCGCAACACCTTTACGGCCTGCCGGAACGAAACATTCACGACAAAGAACGCCTTCAAGACATCCTTCACCCTGACGACATGCCGGGGATGTGGCAGGCGGTGACTCGCGCCTGTGATCCGGCCGGCGATGGGCATTACGAAGCCGACTACCGAGTCCGTAATGGCGACGGCGGCTGGCGCTGGCTTCGAGCCTGCGGTCAGGCGGAATTTGCCGGTGAGGGCAGTGCCCGCACGGCCCTGCGCATGATCGGCGCCACCCGGGACATCACCAACACTAAAGCCGCCGACGACACGCTGCGCGCCAGCGAAACCCGGCACCGGCGTCTGGCCGAAACCATGCTCCAGGGCGTCGTCTACCAAAACGCCAACGCCAAGATCATTTCCATGAACCCCGCGGCCGAAAAAATCCTCGGCAAAACCGCGGCCGAATTCGTGGGCAGTTCGTCGATCCTAGAGGAATCGCACACCCGGCACGAAGACGGCTCAGTCTTCCCCGCCCAGGATCATCCGGCGATGGTCGCTTTGCGAACCGGAAAAAGCGTCTCCGGCGTAGTCATGGGCGTGTATAACCCGATCCAAGCTGCCTATCGCTGGATCATCATCGACGCCGTTCCCCTCTTCCGCGCTGGCCAGGACACGCCCACCGAGGTTTACACCATTTTCGCGGACATTACCGAGCGTAAGCAGGCGGGAGAGGCACTACGGCAGAGCGAAGAGCGCTACCGGCGCGTGATCGAAACCGCTCACGAGGGCATCTGGACGATTGATGCCCAGGGACGCACCACCTATGTTAACCAGCGCCTGGCCGATATGTTGGGCGATACGCCCGCGGAGATGCTGGGCCGCATCCACACCGATTTCATGTGGGAGGAGGATCGTCCCAAGGGAGAGGGGGATCTGGAACTGCGCCGCCAGGGCGCACCCCAGGTCTGGGACCAGCGCTACCGTTGTAAGGACGACAGCGAACTGTGGACTATGGCCTCCTGTAATGCGATGT
>JBBQSU010000190.1:0-5833 GCA_038234815.1 Tepidisphaerales bacterium
GAAGGACCGTGCGACCGACGGCTCTTCGGCAGTGAAGGGCACGGTGAGAGATTCGTCCGGCGGTTGCATCGCCAAGGCAAATAACGCCGCAAAGGTCGCCTGTGGAACGGCTTTTTTATCGCCCGGGATGGGCAGGCCACCTTCGGTGACGTGGAAGGTGCCCTGCGTCGTCCTGCGGTCGCTGCGCGGATTGTGCAACACGCCATTGCGCACGCGATAGCTGGTCAATAGCGAACTGGCAAAATGGTCGCCGTTGGCTGGAAGGGACAGTTCCCGGGCGATGCCGTGCCGGTCCAACACGATGGATCGATCGGGCAGGCGCAAGGGTGAGGGCAACTTCAAACCGGCAAAGTGAGAGGCCAGAAAACTTTCAATCCGCAGGTCGGCGGCGCAGCGCTGGTCACTCAGTCGCCGGGTCATTTCAGCGTAGCTTTGCAGCACGCCTTCGGCCAGCAGGACAAGCGCCTCGGCCCCGGCGTCGGCCGGCGCGGGCAGCCCTGCGGCGCACAGTTGAAGCGGAACCATCCTGCGGACGCGCTGCCGGTGGGCGGGCAGGTCTTCAGGTGATACGAGGCTTAGTTGACGCTCCAAATTCATGTTGCCGCCATTCCAATTATTTGTCCGGCCCCGCCAAACCCAGCGTTAGGTGCCATGGCATGATAGATGTCATGAGGGCCATTTCTAATCGGTTCGTCCCGCTGCCGTGAATATCCCGCATTACTAATACGGCCGAATGGCTGCCAGAAATGCGTATTGCCGCGTAAACGCGAGCCGCAACCCGGCGATGCGTTCGGCGTCATAAAGTGGGACTGTGGCGAATGCGGTTTGTTTAACAAGGATGGGTCAGGGATTGGTGCCGTTGTCGGGTGGGGCGGTTGAATGGTGGGGCGAGCGCCCAGTTCTTCAACGATCGGCTCGATTCTTGCCTGAAACTTGCGGCGCATCAGCAAATCTGCGGCCTCGAAAAGATGGAACGCCTCGTCGTTGCCGATGTTGAAGTAGGTAGCGATGTTGTTGACCGATTCGCGGAAGCTGGGGAAGGGAAGCTCGCCGATGTCTTCCAAACGCGACAGGGCGAAGTGGATCACGCGCACGCGGTGCTCGGTCCGGTCGTCAAGCTCGAGATACCCGGACTTTCCAAACGCTTCGATCTCCTCTCGCAGCGACTTCACCGACACCTCGTCCGGAGAATTTTTCAGAATCATGTCCGACAAGGTGGCGTTGCTGGCACGGGTGAGCAGCGACGACGTGCTTAGGCCGGCACCCGTCTTGAGGGTATCGATCAGACTGGTGTCACTCTTGCTCGACAGATTCGCGTCAAAGGTCACGCGGGCATCGATGAGGAGGAACACCGCGCCTCTGGGATAGGGATCGGGCAGGTGATGATCGACAGCGTATTGAACGTGGGCCTTGTACACCTCGACCAGACTTTGCACGCCAAGGTTATCGACGATCCCGCCATCGATCAGGTGCGCGTATTGCGGATACTGCGTCGAAAAGTCCCGCAGGGTTACCTGGTGCATCACCACGGGCACCGCGGAACTGGCCGCGACGGCATACGCGATCGGATACCCGGACAGGTCCGAATTCAGGTCATCAAATGCTTCGTTGCAAAAGACAAACCTCCGGCCTGAGTGGAGATTGGTAGCATTAATAAGTAACCGCGGGCGGTCTTTGCGCAGGTCGCCGAAGGTAAGTTCCTTGCCTTTGCGTTTGAAAAGCACCTCACGAAAACTGTTGGCCAGCAGATCGCTCCGGTCCAGGTCGCTGCTGAGCATTCCGATGAGATTCCAAGGCAGGAGCATCTGCACAATCAGGTCGGTAGCAAAGGAATGGGTGATTTTTCGTTCGATGTTGCCGGGGTTCCATTCGGCGTCGGTGGACAGGCAGTAAAGCGCTCCGATAAGGCTTCCGCCGGAGACGGTGGAGATGTAATCGACGTCTTTCAGGAAATTAAGGCGTTGAAGTTGGAAGAGGGTAGCGGCCGCGAAGCAGGCCGAGCGTGATCCTCCGCCACTGATGGCCAACCCGACGAACACGCCGTCGGACTCTGCCCCGCCGGTCGTTCGGGCCGCCGGCACGGCGACCGGCTCGGAAGCGGGCATGAGTGTTCGCTCAAAGGCGTCGTGACTGCCGATCTGCACTTTAGCGAACGTTGCGCTGCGGGTGTGGTTGGTTACGCGATTTTCCCAATGCACCTCCGGCCGGTTCAGCGGTTCATTCACAGTCGAACAACCGGCCAGCAGGCTGGCAACCGTGCAGGCGATCCAGCCACTGGACCATTTGCGGGTAGCGCTGCGCATGTCAGGCATCGAGCAAAGCATAAATCCCCGTCCTAAGTAAGGCCAATAAGTCACGCTTGGTCTGGCCGTCAGCTCTTTATCACCATTTTGAATCGCAAAACCGCTCCGGGTTGAGTCCGCAGCTTGAAACAAAGCCGATAGATCGTTTGGTGATAATTCCGCAGGCGGTGGGCGGCGGGATCAACTGGTTGCACCTCAACCGGACCGCCGGGGTCGGCCACGATGGTGACAGGCCCGAGACGAATCTCGCCGGGTTTTACCACCGGCTCGATCATCGACCAGAAGACATTCTCGATTTCCACTGCTTCGATGGTTTCAAATTCGTCTGTCAATTCGTATCCGCCGGGCGCGCGGGAAACAGCGCGAGTCCAACGCTTCAGCCGGGCTTCTTTGGGGTAGCCTGCGGTCAGGTCCAATACCAGCCGCTGCTTCTCCAGCTCCAGTTCGATCTCCCGGGCGGCGGCCTTTTGTCCGGGCAACTGTTCCTGTTCATTGATGACGGGACAAGCGTGTCCGCGACTGGAGGCGGACAAGTAGGTATATCGCTTAGGCCCGAAAAAGTCCGCGGAGTAGACCGGCGCGCCCATGTCCAGCAGGATGAGTTGATCGTCAAGCCAAAGGTTGACGTGACCCAGGTCGTTATGATTGTGAGCTTCGTCGTTGTGTCCGCCGGCGAGAGAAATCTGCATCCTCCCGTCGGAAAAAACCACCGCCTGCTGATCGGGCAAATGGTTGGCCGAAGCCGGCGTGGGCAGAGCGGGGGCACCGGGGCCGAGCAATAAATAAGGCTCGATGAGTCGGAGCAGAACGCTGACAGTTGCGCGGTGCAAATCGACTTTCTGGAGGCCTTTTCGCGCCCATTCGTTCAGCCAGGTCGATCCGGTGGCCCCGGCCAGCCACGCGGAGCAAAAAACCGGTGGGTTACTGCGCAGTTCGCCGTCATTTCCGCTGTAAAACCAGTCCCCGATGACGTGGGCCCGCCGGGGGTAGTCGGCCACTTCGGCCAAGCGTTGCATGTTCACGTTTTGTGATAATTCGGTTTGGCTAAGCCGTGACCACCCGATGCAGGCAAAGCCCAGTCCGTAGGTCCAGTAGCCCATGCCTTCGTCGCATTCTCCGGAGGGCGTGAAGGCAACATCAATGAAACGATCGAGGACCTTCAAAGCCTTGGCGCGCGCCACCGGCCGAGGATGCCCGAGCACTGCCAGAGATTCGCAGGCGGCGAGGATGGTTCCGGCGCAGACGCCCGACCAGTTGTTCCAACGATTGGCCGAATTGTACCAGCCGCTGTGAAACGCATCCTCGGCAAAGGGCGCCAGCACCCGCCGGTCGATCTCGTGGATGATGCTGTTGGCGAGCGTCTTGGACTGCGCATCGATCCATGGCTTCAAAAGCTCGAGCGTTTCGGCCAGATTTGCGGCCATTTCGCAGGCGGCCAGATCAAGCTGCGGCGTACCGGTGAAGGGCAATTCCTGTCCGGGCAGGTGAGCGGAGACCACCCACGTGGGGCAGGTGAGGTACAGCCACAACTGATTGAGCAGCGCGTCGCCAGTGCCGGGATCGATGCGGCCATCGAGGCACAGATTCAGTACGTGCCGCGTTAGACTGACACGCGAGTGCCAATAGTCGTCCACAATCCCGCGATTGTTGGACCGCTTGGCGGCCAGAAAATCCGTGGCCAGCGGGTGCGGCACTAGTGCCGGCTGGCGGTCGGCGAAAGATTGCACCCGATCAAAGACCGCCCGCAGGCGTGGATCGAGTTTGACTCCCTCCCACCAAGCCCGATCGTCAACGGGATGGAGTTTCAGTTGATAATAGGGCAATGCAGCGGTTTGACTCATGATTGGTGATCCTGCGTCGGAATGACGCTTCTCTTATTCAATATAAACGCTCCGGCCGGCTTCAATCGGGCGGCGGTTCAGGTGTCTGCCTTTAAGCTGATCGGGACTGACTGCCAGCAGTGGCGAAATCTCGATCGTGCAATCCGGCTCGCCGTCTTTCATCGGGATGCTCACACCGGCTTCACGCAGCCATTTGGCCGCCCGGCGGATTTGGTCCCTCCGGCTGGTCGCCGGTGAGTCATTCCCTTCGGCGTTCTTCACCGGCGAAAATTCCTCCGCCCGATCGGTCGTATACACAATTGCATTCTTGGCCAGCGGGATGGCATCGAAGACGAACTGCTCCAACTTCACCGCATTCACCTTCTCGGGCTTGATGATCGTTCCGCGGTCGTCCATGAAGGGGACCTTCTTTTCCGCGCGATGCCAGGGCAGGTTCAATCGCCCGCCGGCGTTAAGCCGCTCGACAAAATCGACGCGCAGTGCATGGATCGCGATCGAGCCGGCGTTGAATCGCAGCGAGCCATCGGCATTGGTCTGGTTGGCCACGCTTGGGGGCAGATCGCTGTACTCGATCACCTGCAGCACGCCGTCGCCGAGGCAGAAATTGCCGACTTTTTCCAGCGCACCGGCCTTGGGGATCGTCTTGCTGCTCATCTCGCTGACGGTAGTGTCATGCAGACCCATGAACAGCGGATCGATACAGTGCACAAGCGGGTTATCCACCTGAAAATAGGAGAGGTGTTCAACCCCTCGGGCACGCATGTCAGCCAGCGCGCCGCTCTTGTGCAGCGCCCGCAGGCTGCCGCCATGACCGTCGGGACTGAGGGCCAGTGAATCTTCCTCGCTTAAGAGCAACTCGCCGTTCATCGAAAATGCCGGCATCATTCCCTGCTGAAAGAAAAAGACGTCGTTTTCATTCAACCCGAAGAACTTGTGCCGGTGAAAGAAGGCCCGCGTGGGGGCGTCGTTGGTTTCGCTGGTCATCACGTACCAGGGGACGGGTTTGCCAAACGTGCGGCCAAAATTGGCCAGTTGCTCGGCAAAAACCTGGAACAGTGGCTTGTTGGTGACGGGCGTCACCGGATACTCGCCCTTCGGCCCTTCATAGCCCAGGCGTGTGCCTTGCCCACCGGCCACCAGGAAGGCCGCTATTTTGCCCTCCTTGAGCATCTGCCGGCCGCGCTCGGTGGCCTTGGCGTATAGCTCCTTGTGAGTCGTTCCAGGCTTGTTGGGATAAGCTTCCACCGGCTCGATTTTCGTCGGCAGGGCCAGCGTAGACTTAACCTTCACCTGCGTGGCTGCAAGCTCGGCGATGGCGTTGAGATCAAGCGATTCCAACTGCTGGGCCAGCTTCTGGCGACCGATCGGGTCCAGCACTTCCAGGTGATGGGCCAGCTTTTTCTGGCCGATGGCCTCCAACCGATGACGAAGGGATGAGTGTTCCATGGGACCGATGGTTTACCGGCAGTGGGACAGAAGAGCAATCGCACCAAGCGGGTCGGGTATAACGCGTAGTTGTGGCGAGGCCCGCGCACTCTGGTCCCCGATGCGCCGGACGAGAGCGTCGGTGAGAGCTATTAGCGAGACGCCGCGCCGCTGATCCTTCCCTATTCGAGAGTGGTGGAGCGGGAAACGCCTCGCCGCAATTTGGCGTGGCCCCTGGTCGCCGGGAGCCTGTTTTCCGAGGGA
>JBBQSU010000191.1:0-5743 GCA_038234815.1 Tepidisphaerales bacterium
ATTCGCCGGATTTTTCCAGCACTAAGATGCGGTCCCCGCCAGCGCGAATGCTGCCGACCTTCACAGTCGGCGTCGGCCCGGTATAACCGTTGGGCGTTCGCGGCAGGTAAACCACGTTGCCGGTGTAGCTCATTCCGGCGCCACTCAACTCAACATCGAATTCCTTGGTGCTGGGGTTCTGAAAGTTTCTGGCTTTGTCGTCGGCCGGGCAGGTATACACATCGCTGCCCACGTCATTCTTGATCATTCGCGCGGCATATTCAGGCTGATTCCCCGGGTAGGTCCACATCGATTTGTAGTAGTGCGCGCCGATGTAAACATGCCAGTTGAATCCTGACGGCGACGGATAATCGCCGGCTCCCCATGATCCGGGTGGCAATGACCCGCGGAACTCGTTGACATAGAGCATGATGCTCTGTCCCACCTGGCGCATGTTGCTGGCACAAACTACCGCATTGGCCGCGCGCCGCGCACCTTGTAGTGAGGGCAAGAGCATGGCCACCAGCACGGCGATGATGCCGATCACCACCAGCAGTTCGACGAGCGTAAATCCTCGGGTACGACGATTTGTCATGTGCCACCTCGCTACGTGTTGTCCCCCACGCCTGCCGTCTACTATGCCCTCTGCCAATGCTAGGCGCTATGCCTGTCGCCATCACGATCGAACCGCTCATACTTCAAACCCTGCCGCTCCGGCGACGGGATAACTTACTTGCTTACTGTCGCGACACTCTCGCCGGCGGCAAATCCGAATGGCACCGCTACCGGTGCTGTCACTTCGTTCGGCTCTTCGATCCTCATCGCCAAGTTGCGCACCGCCGTCACGCCGATCTCTCTTTGCGGCACGATCATCGTTGTCAACAAAATTCCCGTTCCACCATTGGATTGGTCGTCGAAAGAGATGACTGACAACTCATTGGGGATGGAAATGCCGGCCAGCATCGACTGAATGAGGACGTGCGTCGCGGTGCTGATGCTGTAGCAAATGATCCCGGTTGGCCGATCGCCTGAACTCACGATCGACCGGGCGTATCGGGCGCGTTCATGGTTATCCTCGACAACCGGCCCCCCGCCACGAAATACTTCGGCAGATAGCCCTGCCCGGGTCATGGCGCGTTCGTAACCGGCCTGCCGGTCACGGGCGCTGTAATGCACGGATTGCAGTTCGTCGGCTCGATGCGAAAAATCGACGAAGGCAATCCGCTTGTGGCCGAGTTCGAGCAAATGCGTGGCGGCACGATCTCCGGCGTCAATTTCGTCGGCATAAACGCAGGCGGCCTCCTGCTTGGTATTAATCCAGACCGACGGCACGCGTTCGGCGCGCATCAACTGGATTAGGCGCTCGGGAATGCCTTCCTGGTAGTTGATCAACAAGCCGTCTGCGGACCATTCTGATAGCAATCTCGGGACGAAGCCTTCGCGGGTGAGTTTGTCATCGGGTAGCCCGCCCATCGTCAACATCAGCCCACGCGCCGCAGCTTCAGTATCAAGCCCTCCGATAAGCTGAATCGGAAGATAGCTCCGCTTGCTGACCGTGCTGAGGAGGAGGCCAATCGAACGGTGCCGACCGGATCGAATGGCACGGGCGGTGGTGTTCGGGCGGTAGCCAAGGTCCTTGGCCGCGAGGAAAACCCGCTGGCGGGTCGCCTCAGCCACCTTCGGACTGCCCCGCAGCGCATAGGACACGGCCTGATGACTCAGGCCCACGCTGATGGCGATGTCTTTAATCGTTGCTGCCATGACTTCAACATTCAGCAGGTTCTTGTTTCACGTGCAACTGTACCCCACAATTGCCCACCGTCAAACGATAAATCATTTATTTTGGGTCGAAACATCTTTGGAGAACCTCAGATGCGTGGTTTAGATGCCGCGACGAAGGCGGACACCTTCAACCACCTCTGCCGACCTTCCTACGGAGGTCTGGGTAAGCCCCGGCGAAAGGGGTGCGCTTTTTGGCGCCAAAAAGCGCACCAAAATTGGACCCCTTGCAAAAAAAATAAAATTTTTTATAAGCCGAGTATCAGCAAATGATTAAGTGCATTTTACAGCACTGCATGTTGCGCGAATTTGCGCCAATTCGCGCAACTCCTGCCCTTAGGGTAAAGGAGTTCAGTAATGCACACCGACCAGTTAATTGCTTTGATTTGCCTTTTAGCCGCGGGCGTTTACGCTGTCGGCCTAATTTTGGGTGCTGGGTTTGAACTACGGCAATCGTGGGGCAAAGCCGGATTTGCAAATGCGCTCCAAGCTGCGTGCGTTTATCCCGCGGGATGTTCCTTCTCTTGGGGCATCGGACGATCGCAACAGACCGGACCCTCCCAATACCCCGTCGGACCCGGAAAGAACTTCCGCAGGACAGCATTAAGACCCCAAAGGGACCTCTTTGGGACCCCCTTTGGACCCCCTTTTTTCATTCAGACGAGCGCGAAATATGCAAATTTGCCTGATTTTCGACGAAATCCGTTCTGCGACACCCAAGTGTGTACAAAAAGCAATGTTGCTCGGGAGGCATGGTCCTGGGGGAGAGTTGCAACGCCAAATTGCGGCGAGGCATTTCCCGCTTCGCCGTTGCCCGATGGGCGAGGATCAGCGCGCGGGGCATTGAACCCCGCTCTCGACGCGGCCAAAATGACGCCTCTGGAGACTCTCAATATGAAAAATGATGAACGATTGGCTTGGTTCCACGAAGCACGCTTTGGCATGTCTTTGCATTGGGGCCTGTATTCGATCCCCGGTCGTGGCGAGTGGATTCGCGCGGTCGAGAAAATGTCGGTCGACCAATACGCGCCGTATTTCGACGCCTTCGCGCCGGAGCCGGGGTGCTGCCGGTCATGGGCGAAACTGGCCCGCGAAGCCGGAATGAAATACATCCTGCTGACGGCCAAGCATCACGACGGCTTTTGCCTGTTCGATTCAAAGTTAACGCAGTACAAATCCACCAATACGCCCGCGCGCCGCGACCTGGTGAAAGAGTTCGTCGAAGCCACCCGGGCCGAAGGCATTCGCGTGGGCCTTTACTATTCCCTGATTGACTGGCACCACGACGACTACCCGGCGTATGGCGATCGCCAGCATCCGCTTCGTCTCGATCCGGCTTCACAAGCCCGCGATGCCAAGTGCGACTGGTCGCGATACCTGCGTTACCTGCATGGCCAGGTTGAAGAACTGCTTTCAAACTACGGGAAAATCGACCTGCTGGCGTTTGATTTCTCGTACTGGGACTACGTTGGTGAGAAATGGGGCGCTACCGACCTCATGCGCATGGTTCGCAGATTGCAGCCGGACATCATCGTCAACGACCGCCTGAGCCGCGAAGGCATCAAGCAGGCAAATCCGCCGGAATATACCGGCGACGTGGACCACGTTGAACAAGACGTGCCGCGGGCGCAGGTCACCAATTCCGCCGGGATGCCGATCACCTGGGAAAGCTGGCTGACGATCAACAATTCATGGTGTTTCAATCCAGGAGACAAGGATTTCAAGCAGCCCCGGGCCATCATCGGCGCGCTGGTGAATTGTGTAAGCAAGGGTGGCAATCTCCTGTTTAATGTCAGTCCCGATGCCCGCGGGCATATTGGGACCGAGTCCGTCGATATCCTCAGGCAGGTTGGCAATTGGATGCGGGTCAATGGCGAAAGCATTTATGGCTGCGGGGCCTCATCGTTTCCCAAGCCCGAATGGGGCCGTTTTACGCAGCGCGCGAAGGTGCTTTATGCCCACCTGCTGGAACAGATGATGGGGCACATCACGCTGCCGGACCTGCGGGGCCGCGTGAAGAATCCTGTGGTATTGGCGACCGGCGCGGCGGGCATCCTCTGCGATTACTGGAACCCCGGCATACAGACTTTCGACGCACCCGGCGACATCTTCTTCAACTTCAAGCCGCCGGTCGCTAACACCTGGCCCCTTCCTGATTCGACTGACACGGTGGTTCGGTTTGATCTGACTGACGAGGTCGAGCGGCTGGTGCTGGAACAACAATTTCGCACGCAGTACGAAGATGCGATCAAGCGCGTTCCTTTTGCCTGACGAATGCTTTGGGCCATCGATGAATGAACTGATTGGAGGGCGGACAATGGAACCAAGCGCCTACGTGTTTGGTGATCAAGCGGCGGGCGAGCAGCGCGGACCAGCGCTCGCAGAAAGCCGCGAAGGCGCAGACCAGTCGCGCTTGACGCCTGCCGTTCGCGGGGTCAACCTGCTGCTCATGCCTGCTCCGGTTGTGCAGATTGGTCGCCTCACCCACCGCTACGGTCAGCGTGTCGCGGTGGATGAGTTGTCGCTTGAGGTACAAGCGGGCGAAATTTTCGGATTTCTCGGACCTAACGGTAGCGGGAAGACCACGCTTTTCCGGATTCTGTCCACCCTGCTGCCGGCGCAATCGGGGACCGTGCGCATCTTCGATCATGACCTGAACGATTCCCGCGACGCCATTCGGCGAGCGATCGGCGTGGTGTTTCAATCGCCCAGTCTTGATAAACAACTGACTGCGATGGAAAACCTGATCTGCCAGGGGCACCTGTACGGGCTGCGCGGAAAGGAGTTGGCCGAACGCGCCGAGGTGCTGCTGAACCGCGTGGGTTTGCTCGACCGCAGAAACGAGCGGGTCGGCGGATTCAGTGGCGGGATGCGCCGGCGGGTGGAGTTGGCCAAGGGCCTGCTGCATCAGCCCAAGCTGCTGCTGTTGGACGAACCCAGCACCGGCCTCGATCCGGCCGCGCGCATCGACCTGTGGCAGTTGCTTTCCGAAATCAACCAGCACGACGGCGTGACGGTCCTTTTGACCACGCACCTGATGGACGAGGCCGACCGATGTTCGCGTCTGGCGATACTGGGCAATGGGAAGCTGCTGGCCTGCGATGCGCCTAGCGCGCTCAAGGCCCGGCTGGGCGGGCAGATCGTCACCATCACCACGCCGGATGCCCCCGGCCTGTCCCAGCGACTGCAGCAGCAACTGGGGGTGGAATCAGCACTTTTTGAAAATGGCCTCCGGTTTGAACGGCCCGACGCGCACGCCCTCATCGGGCCGATCGTCGAAGCAGCCGGCGGACTGATCCAGTCGATCTCGCTCGGACAGCCCACCCTCGAAGACGTCTTCATCCACCTCACCGGACACCGGCTAGCCGGCGAGCGGGCCGATGCGGCCCACGGTGAACGAACTTATTCGTCAGCTTAGTGGCCGCGCCACTTACCGACTGCCCTGGAAAACGAAATTCTGTTTTTCGCCGTCCTTGGTCCACACCAGCGAGCCGGACATGTCGCTTGAAGTAATTGATCCTTCCCAAGTCGCGGTTTCACCCTTGTCATTTCCGGCATGGACGGTGAACTTCGCGGTGCTGATTCCGCGAGTGTCCTGTTCATATTCCGCCGGCTTGAACCCCCGGGCCTTGAAAAATGCCGACTCGAATTTGGCCGCCTTGAACGTCAGCGTGTCGTCAAAGGCCCGCCCACCCGCCCGTCGCGCGTCTTCATCGGGATTAAGCCTCACCTTCCAATTGCCTTCAAAAGGATCGCGCATAATCGACCGCGCGCCACAAAGCGGCAAGAGCATCAGCATCAGGCAGAGGAGAGTTCGCATCGCCGACATCCTTTCAGTTGGAACAACCTCGCGGGGCCAGGAGCAGCCCTCGATTACTATATCGCCGCCCATTCACCCTGCTAAACAAATTCCGCGTTTTGCCATTGCCGGGCCGACAATCTATCCTAGCAGACGCGTGCTTCATCGAATGATTCATGCCAGCGG
>JBBQSU010000192.1:0-5699 GCA_038234815.1 Tepidisphaerales bacterium
CAGCCCGCTGGCCGATGCGTTTGTCCGCGACGGTTCTTACGCTAATTCCAATTACGGGACCGATTCGCAACTGGTTGTAAAGCTCGACGGCACCGGCAATACGCGCACGGCATACGTTCAGTTCGATCTGACGGGCGTGGGATCAATTTCGCAGGCAAAGTTGCGGCTCTTCGGGAAATTGAGCGACCTGTACGCACCGGGCCTGATCGCTGGGGTGTACGGTGCCGATGGTGCCGCTTGGAGTGAATCTGCCCTGACCAGCAACAACAGCCCCGCGGTCACGACTTCCTCGCTGGCCTCGAACACGGTGATTGGCAAGACCGGCGCGTGGTATGAGTTCGATGTAACGGCCTATCTGCAACAGCAAAAGGCGCTGGGCCGAAGCAAGGTCACGTTTGCCGTTCGCGCGCTTTCCGCAGGTCCCACGCTGATGACTTTCAGCTCCCGGGAAACCGGCAATTCTCCGCAGTTGCAGATCAGTGCGTAGGCAGTTGGCGCTTCACGTCTCGATGGAGCACAGAATTTCCTTCACCGCCTCGATCTTGTCGGCAAGCCGGACAAAGGCTCCGACGTGCTTCAGCCTTGGATGATTGCCCCAGAGTTGCAGCACCAGTCGTCCGCTCTGAATCGCGGCCTCGGGGTGCTCGAACCGGCAGGGGTTGGAGGCCTCGCCGTCGTACAGCCCCAGCACCGCGACGGTTTCCAGCCAGATGACGGCATGATAGCGAGACAGTTCCGCCTCCGGGGTGGTCTGCAATGCCTGCCAATAGTCAGGCGAGCCATCGGGCCAGTAGGCCGCGCCATCGATCGTTCCACGGTCCAGCAGCAGGATGCGGCCGGGGTGCTGGCGCTCGACGTTCGCTTCCTGCTCAACCTGCAAGCGATAAATTTGCCGCTGCACGTCTCGCCGGTCGGCAAGATCGAGCTTGTCCCAGCGCGTCTGCAGTCGGTGATAAACCTGTGTCGCGGCCTCGGGAACAAGAACGAATCGTCCGGGGTGTGCCCGCGCGATCGCGGTCGCCACCACGGTTTTTCCTGCGCCCGGCCCGCCGGTTAATACGATTTTCTGCATGGCTGGAGGTAATCTAGGTCCGGCGAAAAAGGGGGCAAGGGCCGGCTCCTGCAATTGTCTGCACGGAAGTCGATTTGTGTGAACAAATTGGTCTTGCGGGCATTCGCTTTGTCCCTGATTTTCCAGTAGAATTTGCTATGCTTTCGGTTCAATCGGAATCGAGCGAAGCGGACGCAAATTGGATCACAAACACATGGCCGAAGAAACCCCTCAGACCGACCGGATCGAAGACCTGCATATCGAGCAGGAATTGCAGGATTCGTACCTCACTTACGCCATGAGTACGATCATGGATCGCGCGCTGCCGGACGTCCGCGACGGCCTCAAGCCCTCGCAGCGCCGCATCCTGGTCGCGGCCAATGACCTTGGCCTTGGCCCCCGGTCCAAGCATAGAAAATGCGCTAAAATTGCTGGCGACACGTCGGGCAACTATCACCCGCACGGCGAAGCGGTCATTTATCCCACGATGGTACGCATGGCCCAGGACTGGAACCTGCGCTACACCCTCATCGACGGCCAGGGGAATTTTGGGTCCACCGACGGCGATCCCCCTGCGGCCATGCGATACACCGAAGCCCGCATGACCGGCGTGGCGATGGAACTCATGGCCGACCTGGAATACGACACCGTCGACCTGATGCCCAACTATGACGAGACCCGCGAGGAGCCGACGGTCTTTCCCAGTAAATTCCCTAATTTGCTCGTCAATGGTTCCACCGGCATTGCTGTCGGCATGGCCTGCAACCTGCTCCCGCACAATCTGCGGGAGATCTGTGACGCGATTCTGCTGGTCATTGACAATGAAAACGTCGGGCTGGAAGAGTTGCTGAAGATTGTGCCGGGGCCGGATTTTCCGACCGGCGGGGTGATTTGCGGGCGCGACGGGATCATCGAAGGATACAAATCGGGCCGCGGAAGGGTCACGCTGCGCGCCAAGATGCACGTCGAGCAGCCCAAGACCGGCGGCAAAGCCCAGATCATGATCGACGAGATCCCCTATGGCGTGATCCGCAAGACGATCGTCGAAGAAATCGCCGAGTGTGTGAAAGGCGACCGGATTAACGACATCTCCGACGTCAATGATCACTCCGGTCGACAGCACAAAGTGCGCATCGTCGTCGATCTCAAGCGCGACGCCGATCCTGAAGTGGTGATGAACCAGCTTTTTGAGTTCACCAGTTGCCAGGTGACAGTTTCCATGATCAACATCGCGCTGGTCAATCGCCAGCCGCGAACGATGGGACTGAAGGAACTGATCCAGCACTTCATCGGCCACCGCAAGGAGGTCATTACCCGCAGGACGCGCTTTTTACTGCGAAAGGCCGAGCAGGCCGCGCACATTCTGGAAGGCAAAATTTTCGCGGTGTGTGATATCGATGAAGTGGTCCGGCTGATTCGTTCGAGCAAGACCCGGGAGGAGGCCATTGAGAAACTGCGCCAGCGGGCGTTTCGAATCGCGCCGGAGCATCCGTCGGCCGGGCGGATCCCCGCGGTGCTGATGGACCGGGTGAGAAATTCGCCGGTGCTGCTGTCGGAAGCGCAGGCCCGTGCCATCGGCGCGCTTCAGCTCATTCAGCTCGTCGGGCTTGAGATCGAGCGACTGGTGCAAGAATACACCAAACTGGTGGAAGAGATCGAAGGGTATCGGGCGATCCTGGGCGACGACGCGATGGTGCTGGACATCATCCGCGAAGACATCCACGAGATGCGCGAGAAATATGGGGACGACCGCAGGACCGAAATCACTGGCGATGTTAGCGCGTTCAATATGGAAGCGCTGATCGCGCAGGAGGACGTGGTAGTCACCGTTAGCCATGCCGGATATGTCAAACGCACGCCCACGGGCACCTATCGGGCGCAGGGCCGCGGCGGGCGGGGCATCAAGGGCACTGAATCCCGCGAAGGGGATTTCGTCGAACACCTCTTCGTCGCAAATACGCACGATTATCTGCTGTTCTTCACCAATCAAGGCCGCGTGTATGAACGGCGGGTGTACGACATCCCGGAAATGAGCCGCACAAGCCAGGGGCGGGCCGTGGCCAACTTGCTGGCATTCCAGACGGGGGAAAAAATCGCCTCGGTACTGGCGGTCAAGGATTTCAATAAGGAAGAAGAATTCCTGATGTTCGCCACCGCCCGCGGGACGGTTAAAAAGACCGCGCTGAGCGCGTATGCCAACATCCGGCAAAGCGGGCTGATTGCGATCGGTCTGGATGAAGGCGATTCGCTGATCGATGTCGCGGTGACCAGCGGAAAGGATCATGTGGTGCTGGGCACGCGCTCCGGTCTGGCAATTCGCTTTGAAGAAAGCGACGTGCGCGCGATGGGCCGTCCGGCCGGCGGGGTGACCGGGGCACGCTTCAAGCGGGACGGAGACGCGGTCGTCAGCATGATCATCATTCCCAACGGCGACAACACCGGCCGCAAACTGCTCACAGGCTGCGTGCTGGGCTACGGCAAACGAACCCCCCTCGAAGATTACCCGGTCAAAGGCCGCGGGACGCGCGGCGTCATCAGCATCGATGCCAACGAGCGCAATGGCGATGTAGTGGGGCTGAAACTGGTCGGCGATGATGACGAACTAATGCTGATTACCGAAAAAGGCATCCTCATCCGCACGAAGGTGGCCGAAATCCGTGAAACCGGTCGCAACGCCAGCGGAGTGAAGCTCATTCGCCTCGACGGCGGTGACAAGCTGGTGGCCATGGCGCGCGTAGAACAAGAGGACGAGGTACCCGGTACGGACGAAGCACCTCCAGTTCAAGCCGACGCTTCGACCGCCGCCCCGGCAACACCGCCGGTGCTGCAAGACCCGCAAGCTGATGAACCGAACGACGAGACTTAAACCGCTGCGATCGCCGTTTCAGTCCGATCTCGACCTATCCCTCGTCCCCGCTCGGGCCATAACTGCTGGGTACTTTGGCGCCAAGCAGTCGCAGGTATACGCCGAGTTGTCCGCGGTGGTGATACCAGTGATTAAGCATGACGAACCGCAGCAGCATTCCTCGCGGCATGGTCAAAGTGGGCTTGCCATCGACGGTTCCGGTCCATATTTCGGCCATGCGCTCGTCGGGAATGGTTGGCAGAACCTGTCGAACTGTCTGAATACTCCAGTCCAACTTGTCGAGAATTTCCTTGACGGTCTGGGGTTTCTCCCAGCCTTTTCCGAAATCGAGCGCGAACGTGTCGGCCTGGCTCATCGTGACAATCGCCCCCGGTACCGCCGCGATGTGCAGGGCCAGTTCGCCGGCCGAGTGTGACCGGGCGTGGGGACTCCACTTCAACTGATTTTCCGGCACATTCTCCAGAAATTTCCGGGTGGTCTTAGCTTCGTATTCGAATTCTCCCAGTAGCGTTTCCGCGATAGACATCAGACTTTCCTTTGTAAAATTATGGAGCGTTCGATATTAGGCCGTTCCCCCGAAGAAAACGAAAACCTTGATTGAACTGGCTTGAGGGCCGGTGCCAAAATGGTCTGATGAGGCAGAGGTCCGATAAGCGTGGGCTTGCGGGGATTGCTGGTAATTAACCGGGTTGCACGCTGGTCCGATGTATTGGATAGCCCAGTGAGGCAATCAATATGAGACTCAACCGGTCGCAGAATCGCTGCGGTGTGGCGCTGATCTACATGAGCGTCATGCTGGTGGTGTTGATGATGTTTGCGTCGCTGGCCGTGGACTACGGCCGTGCGCAGGTATTGAAAGAAGAGCTGATGCGCGCCTCGGACGCTGGGGCGCGGTTTGCCGCGGCGCAGCTTGCGGCCGGGGCCACCATCGCCGGCACGCAATCGGCCGCGCTAGAGGCCGCGCGGGACAACACCGCCGACGGTTCACCGGTGATGATCACGACCAATGACGTGGAGTTCGGCACTTGGAACAGCACGAATCGAACCTTCGCGGTGCTGTCAGGCATCAATCGAACCGCCGCTAACGCCATTCGAGTCAACTGCAATAGGACAACAAGCGGGGGCAATCCGATGGTGACGTTTTTCGCCTCGGCCATGGGTCGCCGGTCGGTGGATGTCCACTCCAGCGCGATCGCCACGTTCGTTGCGCCCGTGACGTCAGTCATTGGTGTGGAGGCGACCAGCAACCCCTGGCTGGCCGGTGAAGGGAAAAACACCTACGCCAACGTCGGCAATCCCGCGAATAATCCCGATCGCGCAGACAGCAACAACACCAGGCGGCAATCCCCGGACCTGGTGACCGGAATCGCGCTGACCCGTGGTGCGACGCTCACTTTCGATTCGATTAACGGCGGGGCCAACAACTTCGCCACCGACCAGGTTTTCACGCCCGACGGGAATTTCGACTGGATCGTGAGTAATTTCGGCGGGAACGAACTGGGCAAGAGCAATTTGACCGCGCCGATTAATTCGGTCATTGGCATCTTCATCGACGACACCGTGCCGTCGAGCCAGTCGGGATATCCGCCGGCGTTGGATTTCAGCTCAGCCCAGGCGAGGGACTTTGATACGCTCACGCCGCAGTTGCGCCAGCCGTTCTTCGTGGGCGACGGAATGAACAGTAAAGGCCAGCGGCAACAGTTCGTCATCCCGCAGGGTGCCACTCGACTCTTCATGGGCAACATGGACGGTTACGAATGGAACAACAACATCGGTGGATTT
>JBBQSU010000193.1:0-5515 GCA_038234815.1 Tepidisphaerales bacterium
ACAACTGGATTTTCCCACCGTAGGGCATGAGAACGTCCAGTTCACCCGGCGGAAGCACCTAGTGGTCTTTCTGTCGCTCTTTGCGACGGCCTTTGACCGCTTCGTTGGCCTCGTCGACGCACTTGAAGATTTCATCCTCAGTCGCGCCATCGAACACCGGCGTGGCGGCCTGCTGGCCGAGAACCATCATGGCCCAACCAAGGTGGGTCTCGAGAATCTGCCCGACGTTCATGCGGCTGGGCACGCCGAGCGGGTTGAGCATGATGTCCACTGTCGAACCATCATCGAGGAACGGCATGTCCTCTTCCGGCACGATACGGGCGATGACGCCCTTGTTGCCGTGGCGACCGGCCATTTTGTCACCCACCGACAACTGTCGCTTGGTGGCAATATAAACCTTCACCATTTCCAGCACGCCCGACGGCAGTTCGTCGCCGCGTTTCATGTGTTCCATCCGGCGGACTTTTTCCTTCAGGACGGCCTGCACACGCGGCCAAAACCGGCCGTAGGTGTCCTGCCCCTGAACCTTGGCTTCCTTCGAGCCTTTAATCCAGTCTTCCTTGAAGGTTTCGATCTGCTCCATCACCACTTCGGCGTTTTCGGATTGAGCGACCTTCTGGCGGGTGTTGGGGTCCACCATCGGCGTGCCGGTCACTTCGTTAACCTCGGCGATCATCTGCTTAAAGATGCCGATGGCCCGAACATTCATCTCTTTCTCAAACTTGTCGATTTCCTTCTTCAGGGTCTTCTTCTGCTCGTCGGTCATGTGCATCCGGCGGCTGAAACGATTGGCACCAATGACCACGCCTTCTTCCCCGGCGGGCATTTCCAACGAATCGTTCTTCACGTCCTCGCCGGCGCGGCCGAAGATCGCATGAAGGAGCTTTTCTTCGGGAGTCAGTTCGCTCTTGGATTTCGGAGCGATCTTGCCGACGAGAATGTCGCCGGGACCTACGCGCGTGCCCACTCGGACCACGCCGTTTTCATCCAGATTGGCCAGGGCGCGCTCCGAGACATTGGGGATGTCGCGGGTGAATTCCTCACGGCCCAGCTTGGTTTCCCGGATTTCCACGTCGTAGTCCTCGATGTGAATCGAGGTAAACGTGTCGTCCTTCACCAGTCGCTGGTTGATGACGATGGCGTCCTCAAAGTTGTAGCCATCGAACGTCATGAACGCGACCAGCACATTCCGGCCCAGGGCCAGTTCGCCCAGGTGGGTGGCAGCGCCGTCGGCCAGGATCTGGCCTCTCTTAACGCGCTGGCCCTTCTTCACGATCGGCTTCTGGTTTTGACAGGTCCGTTCGTTCAATCCGACAAACTTTCGCAGCACGTATTCGTCTGCGTTGTCGATCAGGATGCGCATGGAATCGACATACGTAACGATGCCCGAGCGGTCGGCCCGGACGACCATGCCGCTGTTCTGGGCTACGGGGCGTTCGATGCCGGTACTGACGACCGGCGGGTCGGTGCGCAAGAGTGGCACGGCCTGCCGCTGCATGTTCGATCCCATGAGCGCGCGGTTCGCGTCGTCATGTTCAAGGAACGGAATCAGCGCCGCCGACACCGACACGGTTTGCCGTGGCGAAATATCGACGTACTGGATTTCCTTGCTGGCGACGGTCGCCAAATCGCCTTGCACGCGGGCCAGCACAAAGCCCTTCTTTATCGACCCGCCCTTTTCCACCGCATCGGGTGGGGCCAGGACCGATTTCATTTCCTCGTCGGCGCGCAAGAACTTATGTTCCCCGCTCACACGGCCCTCTTTCACCACCTGATAAGGGGTGATGAGGAAGCCGTAGTCGTCGATCGCGGAGTAAATCGACAGCGAGGCGATCAGGCCGATGTTCGTGCCTTCCGGCGTTTCGATCGGACAGATTCGCCCGTAGTGCGAGATATGCACGTCGCGGACTTCGAACCCGGCGCGCTTGCGGTTCAGACCGCCTGGCCCAAGGGCCGACAATCGGCGTTCGTGGGTAAGCTGTGACAGCGGGTTGGTCTGATCGACCACCTGCGACAACTCGCCACGGCCGAAGAAGAAATCCACACTGCTGCTGATGCTCTTGGAATTAACCAGCTCGGCAATACGGCCGATTTCGTTCGGGTCTTTCAGGCTCATGCGCTCCTGCACGGTGCGCTTGAGCTTCAGGAAACCCTTGCGGAGTTCTTCGCTGGCCAATTCGTCGATCGTGCGCAGCCGGCGATTGCCGAGGTGATCGATGTCATCGATATACCCCTCACCGGAGCGCAGCTTGAACATGTATTTCAGGCTGTTGACGAAATCTTCACTGCGGAGCGTCATCACGCTTTCGGCCACGTTCTGGTCGAATTTGCGGTTGATGCGGAAGCGCCCGACGCGGCCCAGGCGATAGCGATTTTCGTCGAAGAATTTTTCCTTAAACAGCGTCTGGGCTTTTTCCAGTTGGGGCGGGTTGCCGGGACGCAGCCGGGCATAAATCCGCATGAGGGCGTCTTCGTGCGTGGTCGCGCTGTCGTCGGCCAGGGTATTAAGAATGAGCGGATCGGCGGCCTTGGCCACAACTTCCACTGACTTGAGATTGCTGGCTTGAATCTTGGCAAGCGCTTCGGCGATTTGCGCACCGGGCTTGACCAGTTCTTCCCCGTTTTCCGTGTCGATGATCGAAGACGCCGCGTAAAAGCCGGGCTGCAAGTTGCCGACTTTCACGCTCTCGACAGTATAAAATTCCTTGATGATCCCTTCGGCCGTGCCCAGTTTCTTATCAAGGGCACGAAGGAAGGTCGTAGCCGGAATTTTGCTGGATTGATCGATGCGGACGGCCAAGGCGTCCTTTTTCGTGACCGAGCACTCGATCCAGCTTCCGCGCTCGGGAATGATTCGGCAGCCGTGCAGCGGGCGATCGCCTTCCTGCACTTCAACCAGGAAATCCACGCCCGGCGACCGGTGCAACTGGTTGACAATAACCCGCTCGGCACCGTTGATGATGAATTCACCCCCACCGATCATGATGGGGATTTCGCCGAGGTAAATGGAATCTTCCATCACCTCGTCTTTGTCTTTTCGGGTGAACCGGACGTTGATTCGGAAGGGCATTCCGTAGGTCAGGCGAAGCGCCCGGCATTCGTCGGTGGTATAGCGCGGTTCGGAAAGCTCATAGCTGATGTATTCGAGCTTGAGATTTTCGTCGTAGCTTTCGATCGGGAAGACCTCGCGCAACAGGGCTTCAAGACCCTCGTTCTTCCGCTTGCCGGGTTCCGTATCTTTTTGGAGGAACCGGACATACGACCGAATCTGGACATCGATAAGGTCAGGAATCGGGAGTGCTTCCCCGCGCTTGGCGAAACTGCGTACTTCGGGCACACGCATCAGGTGATCCTTTATGGTTGAGAGAGCCTTATGCCGATAAAATCAGCCGCATTATCTAATCAAGATAAGCGGCTTTATTGGCCGGACGAATCTTCATGTTTGCAGGCGTCCGGGAATCTCGTTGATCAAAACCAAAGTCTAAGCCGGTAGGCGACCAATATCAAGGGCGCAAACAAAGATACCAGACCTCCCCCACACGGCCTCCGGTGGAGAAAGCTGGTCGTTACGACCGAAATTGTCCTCTGTTTCTGGCCAAAACTGACCCTTTTATCGTATCCACGTCCGGCCGGGGCGTCAAGTGTAAAATTCCCCCCTGTCCGGGCAGAATTCCCAAACTGCTACGGGAATTGATCGTACTCGGGCACCGATCGGCAAAAATCAGGGTGATTGATACCCCATCCGGTCGATTTTCTCTTGGGGTTTCTTCGTACCTGCCTTCAAATCCCCAAAAAGTCGCTTCTGGGGACTTGTTACACCCCCGGTTCATCCCTAGGATTGGTTTTTCATCACCAATTAAGGGAAACACGCATGATCGCAGCCAATACCACTGACAAACAGATCGTTTTGCGCATTCAGCGGCAGGACGCGCCGGGCAAGCCCACGCGGATGGAGGAATTTGCCATCCCCTACCGACCCAACATGAACATCATCTCCTGCCTGCAGTATATCGCCGCCCACCCGATTACCACCGAAGGCAAGCAGGTCACCCCGCCCGTCTGGGATTCAGGCTGCCTCGAAGAAGTCTGCGGGGCGTGCACGATGCTCATCAATGGAAAGGTTCGGCAATCCTGCTCGGCACTGGTCGATCTCCTTGACCAGCCGATTACCCTGGAGCCGATGACCAAGTTTCCGGTGATTCGAGACCTTTTTGTGGACCGCAGCCGGTTGTTCAATGACCTCAAGCGCATTCAGGCCTGGGTGCCGGTCGATGGGACATACGATTTAGGCCCGGGTCCGGTTCAATCGCAGGCCGAGCAGGAAGTGCGATATCCCCTCTCGCGGTGCATCAGTTGCGGGTGCTGTCTTGATGCCTGCCCGCAATACACCCCTTCCACTCAGTTCGTCGGTGCCGCCATCCTCAGCCAGGCGCGGTTGTTCAATCTCCATCCCACCGGCAAGGCTCTGCAAGGCGAGCGGCTGGACACCCTGATGGAACCCGGTGGTGCCGCCGACTGCGCCAAGGCGGGCAATTGCGTCGAAGTGTGCCCCAAGAGCATCCCCCTGCTCGAAAGCATCTCCGCCATCCAGCGACAGGAAACGATCCACGTTATCAAGTCGTTCTTCACAAAATAACCGCTGGCGATAGACGAGTTTAGAAACAGAGCAAACGCCCGGGACTATCCCAGTCCCGGGCGTTTGTCATTCCTGACCCCTTGAGGCCACGAGCGTTTAGTTTTCCACTTCTTCACCCGCGAAGACTTTGGCTCCTTTATTGAACACAAATTCGTGTTCGGTCGGCGAGACCTCCACCTCGATCCGATCCCCGTCCTGGTAGTCGCCGTTGAGAATTCGGGTGGCCAGCGCGTTCTCCAGCCGTTGCTGGATAACCCGTTTCAGCGGACGCGCGCCGAACGCCGGATCGTAGCCTTCGTCGGCGAGCAACTTTTTCGCGGCGTCGGACACGCCCAGTTGCAGCCCGCGAAGTTTCAGGCGTCGTTCTAACTGCGCCAGTTGCACTTCGACAATCTTCGTTAACTGCGCCTTGCTTAAGGGATGGAAGACGATCATCTCGTCGATCCGGTTGAGAAATTCCGGACGGAAGTGCTGCTTGAGCAAATCCTTGACCGCAGCTTCGATCTCCCATTCCTGCGCCTTCTCGTTGGTCAAATGTTGAATCCGGTCTGAACCGATGTTGCTGGTCATCACAATGACCGCATTCTTGAAGTTCACCGTCCGGCCCTGGCCGTCGGTCAATCGGCCATCATCCAACACCTGGAGCAGCACATTGAAAACGTCGCGGTGCGCCTTCTCGATTTCGTCGAACAAAATCACGCTGTAAGGCCGCCGGCGCACGGCTTCGGTCAAGCGCCCACCTTCTTCGTATCCGACATAACCTGGCGGGGCGCCGATCAGTCGGGCCACGGAGTGCGACTCCATAAACTCGCTCATGTCGATGCGCACCATCGCGTTTTCGTCGTCGAACAGAAATTCGGCCAGGGCCTTGCACAATTC
>JBBQSU010000194.1:0-5393 GCA_038234815.1 Tepidisphaerales bacterium
TGCACGCCGGCCTTCTCCAACATGCTGGCCATCATGATGTTCCGCTCTTCGTCAAAGCGGGCCTTCAATTCGATCAGGCATACCACCTGCTTGTGGGCCTCTGCGGCGCGCACCAGCGTGCTGATGAACGGACTGGCGTCACCGGTGCGGTACAAGGTCATCTTGATCGCCATGACTTTCGGGTCGCTGGCCGCGGCCTTCACAAATCGCTCCACCGAGGCGTTAAAACTCTCGTAAGGATGATGGACGAGCAGATCGCCGGATCGAATGACCGCGAAGATGTCGCTTTCCTCGTCGGCCAGTTGTTTGGGCACCACCGGTACCCACGGTTCGGCGCGGTATTGCGGCAAGTTCAGATCGGTAATGACCTTCAAGTCGTTGAAGTTCAGCTCCGAATCGAGTTCGTACACGTCGTCTTGCGTCAGCTCAAGCTCGGCCAGAAGGAAGTTGCGAATCCAGGCGTTCGGGTTTGGCCCGTGTTCAAGGCGGACGGCATCAGCAAAGCGCCGCTGGCGCAGCTCGTCTTCCATCAACTGCCGCAGGTCCTCCACGTCCTCTTCATCCCGTTCCAGATCGACATTTCGCGTGACGCGGAAGAGCATTACGTCCACGATCGCCATGTCCGGGAAAAGATCGTGGAGGTTGTGGCGAATCAGTTCATGTAAAGAGACGAATCGAAACCCTTCGCCAGGATTTGCAAAGTTGACCCACTTGGGCAGTACCTCCGGCACCTTCACACGCGCAAACAGTGGCTCGGCACGATCGGGGTGTTGCAGGATCACCCCCAGCGAGATCGACAGGTTGGAAATGAAAGGAAATGGACTGCCCGGATCGACGGCCAGCGGGGTGAGAACCGGAAAGACGTTGTCCGCGAAATACTTGTGAGAGGCCTCGCGTTCGGCGTCGGTCAACTGCTCCCATTCCAACACTTGCACGCCGATTTCCGCAAGCCGCGGGTGGAGAATTTTTCGATAACAATCGGCCTGCTCGCGCAGCAGGGGCAAAAGTGCCTGGCGGATGCTCGTCAGCGATTCAGGGGGCGTCAGGCCGTCGGGAGTGCGCGTTATTGCGCCGTCGAGAATCTGTCGCTTCAGGGCGCCGACGCGCTTCATGAAAAATTCATCGAGATTTGACGTGAAAATCCCCAGAAACCGCAGGCGTTCCAAAAGCGGGGTACGCTCGTCGGTCGCCTCGCACAACACCCGCTGGTTAAACGCAAGCCAGCTCAGGTCGCGGTTCAAAAATTCGGCGGGCGGGTTCGCTGAGTCGTTACGAAGGACCGTTTCAGTTTGATTTGCCTGCATAATCGTTCCCCAGACATTATCCGGGAAATGTTCAGGTTGTGTAAAGCGGTGAACCGCAGACGATTTTCCTCTTACCAACGATGCGGTGCGTTGTCTGCCCCCGCGGAATCGAAACAGCACTGGACTCAGTACCCGAGCCTCGGCCTGCATCACGCCAGTTGTGCGTCCTTCGCCAACGAATAGCCACCTTTGAGGTTCTTCACGGATATCACTCCGCTTTGCTGAAGGATGCGTTGGGCCACATATCCGCGTTGGCCCACCTGGCAGAAGACAACCGTCTCTCGCAGCATGTCGATTTCATCAACGCGCCCGCGAAGCTCGTCCAGCGGGATGTTCACTGCCGACTTGATCGTACCCTTGGCGTACTCGGCCGGTGTGCGCACGTCGATCAACTGCTGTCCGTTCATTTCGGCCGGGCTAATGGCTTCGGCGTGCTGCTGATTCCTTGCCACAAACGCCGCAAAGTGGACCGGATCTTTGGCACTGCCAAATTGCGGGGCATAGGCCAGATCCACCTCGGCCAGGTCGTCGATGGTTCCACCGAAGTGCATCACGGTGGCGATCACGTCGATCCGCTTATCCACGCCCGCGCCACCCACCGCCTGCGCTCCGAGGATGCGCCTGCTCTGGCGCCCAAAAATCAACTTCAGGCGCATGGGTTCAGCCCCGGGATAATACCCCGCGTGGTTGTTCGGCATGACGTAGGCCGTATCGATATCAAAGCCGGCCTTGCGAGCGTCGCGTTCACCCAGGCCCGTCACGCCGACGGATAGATCGAAAACCTGGACGATCGCGGTTCCCATCACTTTGCCGGCCGGCCGGGACGATCCGGTGGCCGCGTGTTCGCCGGCCAGCCGACCCTGCCGATTGGCCGGCCCAGCCAGCGGAACCCGCGCGGGCTTTCCGGTCACGCCGTGAATTAGTTCCGCGACATCGCCGGCGGCGTAAATGTCCGGGTCGCTGGTCCGTTGATACGCATCGACTGCGATTCCGCCAGTCGGGCCGATGCATAACCCGGCCGACTGCGCCAACTGCACATTGGGCTTTACCCCGATCGACAGTACGACAAAGTCCACTTTTATCGCGCGCCCGTCTGCAAGCACGATCTCGTTCACATTCCCGTTGTTTGCCCGCAATGCCTCCAGCCCAGTGCCGGTAATGACCTGGACGCCGTGGGCTATCAGTTCTTGCTGAACGCGTGGGCAAAGCTCCTGATCCAATGGCGGGAGCACGTGCGGGGCTTTTTCGATCATGCACACGTCCAGCCCGCGATCGCGCATCGCCTCGGCCATCTCCAATCCGATGAACCCCGCGCCGACAATCGCCATTGATTTCGGCTTGCTAAGTTTCAAAAAGTTGTGGATCGCCTGCGTGTCTTCCATCGACCGGACGAGAAACACATTGGGTGCGCGGCCGTGTTCGATGGGTGGAACAATCGCCGATGCGCCCGTGGCGAGAATCAGCTTGTCATAGCCAAGGAGGTATTTGGTGCTCGACCGATGATCCAGAACTTCCATCGTTCGGTCCGCTCGATTGATGGCAACGACTTCGTTGCGCACACGGGCGTCGATGTTGAACCGCTCTTTCACCCGATCGACTGTCGTCACCAGCAGTTTGTCTTCCGTCTGGATTCTTCCGGCCAGATAGTAGGGCAAGCCGCAATTGGCAAACGAGATATAGCCCCCTTTTTCCAGCACGATGATGCTGGCGGCTTCGTTCATCCGTCGTGCTCGCGTGGCGGCGCTCATTCCGCCAGCAACCCCGCCGACGATCACAATCCGTAATGCCATAGCAACCTCTTAGTGTTTGAAAAACGTCATTCGCCTCGATCCCCTCGGCGGCCCAAAGTTTTTAAGCAGCCTTCTGCGCCCCGCAGGCCGACGCTGTGGCTTGGCCTTGGTTCCAGGGCATTTTTGCCAGCATCATGCCCAGGGCACAGGTATTGGTCAGACCGGCGAAAATCAGCCCCGCTCCCATCAACCCGCTGATCCAGTAGGCCCGCGGATCGACCAGCCAGCCCAAAACCACGCCGGCCAGAACAAACAGCCCCACGACAATGCGGACCTGGCGTTCGAGGGACAGGACGGCCCTGCGCTGGACCGGCAGCCCCGCGGCCACCCAGGCATCGGTCCCGCCTTCGACGTTTATCACATCGGTTATTCCGGCGGCGGTCAGTTGCTCGCAGGCTTTGCCCGCGCGCTTGCCTGATTTGCAGATGACATAAGTGGCCTTGCCATTGGCGCGCGTGCGGATGGCGGATACGTCCAGCGAGCCGAGTGGCATGTTGACTGCGCCGACGGCATGGACCCCGGCGAATTCAATCCCGGTTCGCACGTCGAGCAGCAGGGGGCTTTGGCCGTTTTGACTAAGAGCAAACAAATCGGAGCAAGAGATCACGTTAATTGACATATCAACCTTGTAAGAGAGTTTGTTAATTCGCGTCGGAATCCAACACCGACGACTCCTGCTGAATGTGACGAACCACCCCGTCGCAGACGATGCGGCACATCTCGAAAACGCTTTTGTCCTGAATCCGGTAAAACACCTGCGTGCCTCGCCGCTGGGCAGAGACCAGGCCGGCCTGCTTCAGAACGGCCAGATGCTTTGATACCGAGGCCTGGCGCACTTTCAGGTCCCGAGTGAGTTCGGTGACGTTGCTGGTGCCGCACTTGAGCCTCAGAAGGAGCCGCAGGCGCGTCTGATCGGCCATGGCCGCCAGTCGCTCGGCCACCTTGGTCAGCAAACGGGGGTTGGACAGGATATCCATTCAATCATTCTTATATAGGAATATGTTCCTGTCAATGGCTGACCCCTCGTTTCGCCGACATAAATCCGGTATCACACCTGTCTTATGCCCAAAATACAAACTCTCTCCAACCGTGACAAAGTGAACCTTGCCGACACCTGGGACCTGGCGTCGCTCTATCCATCGGACATAGCGTGGGAACGGGCGTTTAAGCAACTTGAGCGAAAGATTCCCGGGTATCGCAAGTTCAGCGGGAAACTGGCCCGGAGCGCCGCAGGGCTGAAGGCCTGCCTGGTGTTTGACGCCGAGATGGACCGGCTTTCCGAGCGGCTTGGCGTCTATGCCTATCTGCGATCGGCCCAGGATCAGACCGATAGCGCCGCCCAGCGGTTGAAGGGGCGCTATCAGCACGCCGCCACCTTAGCTGCCGAGAGCGCCGCGTTCATCCGCCCGGAAATCCTGGCCATCTCCGAAGGCCGAATGCGTACGCTCCTGAATTCCCCGGAACTGCGTGACTGGAAGTTGGCGCTTGAACGTGTCGTGCGTTATCGCCCGCACACTCTTGGCAAGAAGGAAGAGGAATTGCTGGCCATGCAGGGGCAGATGTCCGGCGCGTCGAACCAAATTTTTCGGCAGCTGAATGATTCGGACCTTCGCTGGGGGCTTATTAAAGATGAGAAGGGCCGAAAGATCGAACTATCTCACGCGTCGTTCATCACCTTTCTAAATTCGCCTAAGCGTGATGTTCGGCAGGAAGCATTTCATGCCTATTACTCGCAATTTGACGCCCACAAGAATACCTTCGCCGCGGCCTACAACGCGTCGGTTCAGCGTGACTGTTACTACGCCAAGGCCCGCGGATACAAATCCGCCCGCGAGGCTTCACTCTTTGCCGACAACGTCCCGCTCAAGGTGTATGACAATCTCATCGACGCCGTCCACACGAACTTGCCGGTGGTCCACAAGTATTTTGACCTTCGCCGCCGGCTGATGAAGTTGAAAGACGTCCATCAGTACGACACTTATGTGCCGATTCTTGCCGACATCGAAAAACACACGCCCTGGGACAAAGCCGTCGAGACCGTGGTGGCTGCGCTTGAACCGCTCGGCGACGAGTATTGCCGGGTGCTGCACACCGGCCTGACCACCGCCCGGTGGTGCGATCGCTATCCGAATAAGGGAAAGCAGTCGGGCGCGTTCAGCCACGGCACATTCGATGCCATGCCGTATATCCTGATGAACTACGAACCTGCCGTGCTGGATCACGTGTTCACCTTGGCACACGAGGCTGGGCATTCGATGCACTCGTGGTATTCGGCCCGCCATCAGCCATTTCAGTATTA
>JBBQSU010000195.1:0-5327 GCA_038234815.1 Tepidisphaerales bacterium
GAACTACGCCCTGACAGTGGAAGATGCAAACACGCTCCAGCTCCGTAAGATGTTGATATGGCATCGTTGCTCGGGCCTTTCAGTGGTTATGTCTTGGTAAACACAACCTACCGAATCCCGAGCACGATGTCTGTTTACTGCGGCATGGCGTTGCGCTTGAAGTGTTAATTCGCCAAGCTGCAATTTTCCCCTTATGCGTTCTTTCGGACAACAGAAACTATTCAAATGAAGCACAAAAATCCTGACTATGGTCCGGGGCGGGATTGCCGCAGAAGATGGTCAGTCCTTTATTTGCTCATTGCTATACTGACGGTTCCCGTCTTTCTGTGGGTGTTGATATTAATTGGTGATTATGTCTTGCGTGACTTCTAGGGCAACTAAAGGTGACGCGAACGAATGCCATTCACTTAAGGCAGGATGCGGGTCAGAACCCCCGAAATCAGGCTGAAATCGGCGGGACCGGAAAAGGGGTCATAAGCGAATGCCATTCGGTTGAGCACATTTTCTCATATTTCTGCGGGTTTTTCACTCATTTCTTGGGCAGGTGAGTCGGTCGGGGGATAAAAGGGGGTCATCCTGTATTATGACCGATGACGGGCCTACTATCCGGGCCGTCGTGAGCTTGGCGGGGCGGTTTTGTTCTCCCGGTGTTTCGTGGGATCATCCCGCATGCGCGGGCGAGTTCTCAGCGAGTTGCGACAGGGCCAGGCCGATCGAGGCAAACATGCGCACGCCCGCGGCCAGAACGAGGCAGGCGAAACCGGCCAGCGCCGGCGGCAGGGCGGCGGTGAGCGTGGCAAGGCCGGCCATGCCCATGCCGGTGGACATCGTCGCCACCAAGGCCAATACCAGCATGACCAGCGCCACCGCAAAGCAGATCAGCCCCAGCACGCGCAGCGCCGTGGCGTAGGCCATCAGCCAGCGGGCGTCGGTCAAAATCCGCTGGCGGAGTTTGGGATCGGCCGTGCGCCGGGCGTAAGCGATTGAGGGGGCCAGCTTGGCCACGGGGATATCGTCCACCGGCCTTGCAACCGCGGCGTGATCCGCCCGGGGAGATCGGGCGCTCGGGGCGGGCGCTACCACCGCAGCCACGGGATCAGGCTCGGCAACAAATGCTTCGGCAACCGCCGCCTGGTCGGCATCGTCCTCGGGATCACCGGGGACACCTTCCGCGGGCGAGACGAAAGGCGATTGATCCTCGCCGGCTGGTTCATCCTGACCGGGCTTTTCTGCAGTGGCGGTATCGGTCGGATAGGCCACTTCGGCTTCCGCGGCAGGTTCATCATGATGCGCAAAGGTCACTTCAGGTATGGGATCTGGTGCATGGACTCGAGCCAGCACCGCAGCCGCGGGCGCGGCGACAGGGGGGGCATCAAGCGGCACCACTTCCGAAACATAAATTCCGTTGCGGTTGGCGATTGCTTCGGCCAAAGCGGCCGTTTCGGCGTTGACTTTGAACTTCCTGGCCCGGCCAGTTTGATCGGCCCCAATGATTTTCCAGCTTTGCATGAAATCCTCGGCAATTGAGTATAACGCCAAACAAGCCGGAAGGCCTCTTCATCGCGACGTTGAATTTGCGTCCCTGCGGGCATAAATTGCCAGCGCGTCAATCGAGGGCCAACACTCTGAAAGCAAATGCAATGAACCCATCGCGCGCACTTGATCAAACCGATGGCGGGGCTTTGGATGCCGGCATGCCCGCGCGTCATGGCGTATCTGCGGCGCTGCTGAGCGTGATGATGGCGCTGCTGAGCTATGGCGTGCGCCTGCGTGGCGGAATGTACAGCCTCGAAGCCTTCTGCTGGATCGCCGGGGCGTTTGGCCTCTGCATGATCTCGCTTTATTGGTTTGATTGGCTGGGGGCGCGCCGGCTGTCGCGCGTCGGGCTTCCGCTGATCGTCGGCATCTCCGTCACCATGAACGTGATATTGCAGGTGATCTTTCCGCCGGCCAGCTACATGGACATCACCAAATTCTCCGACTTCACGCCCTTTCTCACGCTCTTCATCGCTTTCGGTGCCACCGTCATCGTCGCGACCACCGAAACGCCCTGGCTCCTTTCGCGGCACAAGTGGCTGGTGCTGATCGCGTTCCTGCTCACGGGCATCTGGATGCTCGTTCACACCCCGCACCCGGCGATCGACACGTTTTACGTTCACCAGGAATCCTCGCAGGCGCTGCTGGAGGGCCGAAACCCTTACGCCATCACCGTGCCGAATATCTACGGCCCCGACACGCCGTACTATCCGCGCGAGTTTATGTCCGGCGACCGGATGCTCTTCGGATATACCTATCCGCCGTTGTCGCTGCTGGCGTCTTTACCGGGCTATGCACTCTTTGGCGATCACCGGGTGTCCATGCTGGTCTGTTTGCTGGCTGCCGGCTGGCTGATGGCCAGCCTCACTCGCGGGCCGCTTGCGCTTTTTGCGCTGGCAACGTTTCTCACTTTTTCTCGAATCTATCAGGTATTGGAAAGCAGTTGGACCGAGCCGCTGCTCGTGTTGCTGTTGGCGGGGACTGTTTTTTCCGCGCTGCGGGGATACCGCGCGACTCCGATCTTATTCGGCCTGCTGCTGGCGTCCAAGCAGCACATGCTTTTGTTCGCTCCTGCCGGGCTACTTTTGCTGCCCCAGCCCTGGCAGTTCAAGCAAATTCTGAATTTCTTCGGCAAGGCCGCGATCACCGGGCTGGTGGTCACGCTGCCGTTTATTCTCTGGGACCCTCACGCCTTTTATAACAGCGTGGTTGCGGTGCATCTGGCCCTTCCCCCGCGGTGGGACTCGCTCAGCGTCACTTCGCTGTTTCACGAGATGCAGTGGCTGGCCCCGCCGGAAATCACCACGCTCGTGCTGGTCGCTCTGGTCTATGTCATCGCATGGTTGCGCGCCCCGCGAACCCCTGCGGGCTTCGCCCTCACCGTCACCGCGGCCGCGTTCGCGTTCTTCGTCTTCGGCAAGGGATTTCTCAACTACTATTTCTTTGTCTACGGCGCCGCCTGCTGCACCCTGGCCGCGATGGGAGAAATTCCCTCGCCCGCGCCGAAACTTTCCTCACCCGGCTGATTCGGCCCGTGGTTCGGCCGCGCAATAAAGCGTCAGCCCGTTGACGACATACAATTCCTTCACCGCCAGCCCGCAATCCTCGAACGTCCGCCGAAGCGCCCGCTTGGTAAAATGGTTGACGTGTCCGCAGCGATAGCGGTGATAAAGGCTTCCCTTCACATATCCCTGGTACAGGCAATTGATATTAAACATGATGAAAAACGGCCCGAAAAACGCATCATACGGCACCGTCAGCAGCAATTTTCCGCCCGGCTTCACCAGCCGTTTTACTTCGCGCAGCACGGTTTCATAGTCCAGCAGATGCTCCAGTGTTTCGGACATGATGACCAAATCCTGCGACGCGCTGTCCACCGGAATGTGCGTCAGGTCGTTGCAGATTTTGTAAGCCTTGAGCCGGCCTTGCTTGAGCGCAAAGCGCGTCATGTTTTCATTGGCGTCTACGCCCAGAACCGGGATATTGTCCACGTTCCACAGCGCGTTCCCGCAGCCGATATCGGCCACGTCCAGCCCCGGCTTATAGTGCCGCCGGACAAACTCGGTCAACCGCCTGAACCGCCCGCGATGAAACCACGCGCGGATGAAGTTCACCTTCTCGGTGTCAGTCTGGTCGTCATAAAACGTCTCGTCCATCTGCTCGTATTCGATCATCGCCAGCGTTGCCGAACTGTACGTCGAAATGCGAACCAGCAGCACATTGGCGATTGCCAGCAGCGCCAGCGTCAGCAGCAGTGCCCAGGGGAAGACCAGGCCCGTGGCGTGCATGATGAAAAGCGTCGGCAGCGGCGCGACCGCGGCCACAGCGACGTACATCAACAGTTGCACGCCCGCCGAGGCCCGCAGGCGGATCTCCTGGTTGACGAAAACCACGTGGTAGTACACATAATGCACCAGTTGATTGGCCAGCGTTCCGGCAAAAACGCTCGCATACGCCGGGCAGTGCAAGAGTGTATACGCCGCCAGCGACACCAGCAGGTTGACCGTTGTCCCCAGCGCGCCCCCCAGCAAAAACACCGCCGACTGCGGATACCGCACCCGCGCCGATCGGTCCTTCTGACGGGTCAGATGCTGTGATCCTGAATCGGTCATGCCCGGAATATACTCGGGGATTGAGAACGGAAATAGGCCGGCCAGTCCCCGCGAAAGTTTCACCGAAATCATATCCGGGAGAATTGCCGCACCCGCCGCCGATTTCATTGCCTGTGTGGATCGGCAGCGCCGTGCATCAATGACAGAACTTCGCTTCTACTGGCCGGATTATCCTTGAAAATGCCACGCAGCGCGCTGGTGACCATCGTGCTGCCGGTTTTCTTCGCCCCGCGGATGGTCATGCAGGTGTGCGTCGCCTCGATGATGCAGGCCGACCCCGCTGGGCTTAGCTCGCTCATCAGCGCGTCGGCGATCTGTGTCGTCAATCGTTCCTGCACCTGCGGCCGCCGGGCATAGCCCTCAACCAGCCTCGCCAGCTTGCTGAGGCCCACCACTTTCCCGCCGGGCAAATAAGCCACGTGCGCTTTGCCCATAAACGGAAGCAGATGGTGTTCACACAGCGAATGGAACGGGATGTTCTTCAGAAGAACGATCTCGTCATAACGCTCGTTAAACACCGTCTTAAGATGCAACCGCGGGTCTTCGTACATGCCCGCGACCAGCTCCGCATACGCGCGGGCCACCCGGGCCGGGGTTTTCAGCAGTCCCTCGCGCGTGGGGTCTTCGCCGATCCCCAGGAGCAGTTCCTTCACCGCCCGTTCGATCCGCGGAAGGTCCATCGCCTTGGGCAGCGGGGCGGCAAGGTTGTCGTCATCGTCCAGATGGTCAAACGCGGGCGAGGAATTTGTCATAGCGGGAGCTTATCGTAGGAAAAGCCATTATAGACAAGTCTCGCCGGTGAGACTATCGCTCGCCTTGGGTATCTGCTGCCCGAAATTGTCACCCCCGACCTGATGTTTCCAGGAGACTTACCATGAACGCAAAATCCTCCGAGCCAGAAGAACCCGGGTGCCCGAAGTGCGCCGTGCGCGCGAGTCAATCGCCCGCCAGCACAACGGCAACCTCGCCGAGCACGTTGCCGAATCCAACCGCATCGTCGATGCGCTGCGCAGTAAGTTGCGCCTCGGTCCCATCGTGCAGCCCCTCCAGGGCCATGACGGCTTCGGCATTGCGGGCCGTCCAGCGCATGCCGATTCCCTTGAGCCGACGGGCCTCGGATTTGCACCCGGATTCGGTCGGGCCTGAGCCGATCTTCAGGCCCGCCGCTTTGAAACGGGC
>JBBQSU010000196.1:0-5168 GCA_038234815.1 Tepidisphaerales bacterium
TGTACTCCTGCTCTTCCTTCACCGGGTTGGTGTCGTCCATGCGCAGATGCGTGCGCCCGCCGAATTCCTGCGCCGCGCCAAAGTTCAGGCAGATGCTTTTGGCATGGCCGATGTGCAGATAACCGTTCGGCTCCGGCGGAAATCGCGTGACGACGTTCCCGCCATATTTCCCCTCGGTCTTATGCCGCGCGATGATCTCACGCACGAAGTCCAGCGGTTGCGCTTCAGCTGGCGACGTAGAGGCGTTGGCCGTTTGTTCAGATGACTTGCTTTGTGAGGTTTCCATGCGACCGGCGATGATACGCGCCTGACGTGAAACGACCAAGCCGTGCGACTATCATGCGGCCATGACCAGCGTAGCGCCCGAACTAGTCCGCCATTCGCCCGTCGCTTCCACCACGCACACCGGCAGCCGTCCCAGCCATATATCGAAATCGCCGGTGCGCAGGCGCATCGGCTGTATCGACTGGATGCGCGGGCTGTCGGTGTTGTTCATGGTCGAATGCCATTCGCTTTACTTTCTACACCCCAGCCACGACGGCGATGCGGCCCGGCGATATTTGCAGCAACTTAATGGCCTGCTGGCCCCGCAGTTTATTCTTACCGCAGGATTCTCCATCGCGCTGGTCTGCGGGCGCATTGGCCGATTAGCAGCTGAGGACCGCGGGGCGCGATTCCGGAAAACTCTCCGCCGGATCGGCCAGGTGATGCTCGTCTCCGTGTGGCTTAAGCTGATCTACTGGAACTTCACCGTCTACCCAAACCGGCTCCTCTGGGTCAATGTTCTGGACTGCATCGCGATGTCGTTGCTGGTTATTCTGCCGATTGTGTTGTATTGCCCGTTCCGACGGCTCATCCTTCTCGCCGGCGCGGTGGCCTTCTTCACTGTCGTACCTCTTGTGCAAAGCCCCAAAGCGTTCGGCGCGTTCACCGGATTTATTAACAACAGTCTCTATCCGGACACCTGGCCGCTCATTCCCTGGGCCGGCTATGCGTTCATCGGCGCGCTGCTCGGCCTGCGCATGGCGCGGGTTGGCAAACTCAGCAGTCTGTGGCTCAGCTTCCTCGCACTGCTGGGTTTGGGACTGTTAGTCGTCTGGCTGGCGCGGCCGATCGGATGGCTTTACGGCGACAATCCCGCGTGGCTCGTCGTCAATGCCGCCGAGCGAATCTGGCGGATCGGGGCGATCGGCCTGCTGCTACTGACGTTAGAAATGCTCGCCAGTTCCCGGCCGGTGCTGTTCAGGAACCCCATCATTTGGACCATCGAGTTGTTTAGCCGGCAGTCGCTATATGCTTTCGCGCTGCACCTGGTGTTTTTGTTTGGCATGGGCAGATTTCGGCCGTTCAATCGGTTTCATCAATCCACCGATTGGCGGCTCTATGTCGTGCTGACGCTTGCGGTTGTTGCTTGCACGGGGATTTGTTGTGTATTGATCGAAAATGCGCGCCCGTGGCTAACGGCGATGCGTCATCGCCCGGCGTAGCTCGCGGTCCTGTTCTTTGCGCTTGATCGTCTCCCGCTTGTCGTGCTGCTGCTTGCCGCGGGCAACGCCCAATTCCAGTTTCGCCCGACCGTCCTTGAAGTACATGGCCAGCGGAATCAGCGTCGTTCCTGGTTGCTTGAGCGCATCTTCCAGTCGTCGCAGCTCTCGCTTGTGGACCAGCAGCTTGCGCTCGCGGAGGGGAAGGTGATTGAGCAAATTCGCCTTGTCATACGGGTCGATATGACAGTTGTGCAAAATCAAGACATTGCGTTCGATCCGGGCGAAACTTTCCTGCAGTTGAGCCCGCCCAAGACGCAGCGACTTCACCTCGCTGCCCACCAGCACGATCCCGCACTCGATCTTGGCCTCGATGAAATAATCGTGCATAGCCCGGCGGTTGTTGATCCGCGGAGAGAAATTGGCTGCATCGTCGCGTGGCATAATCGACCCCGCCAGGCACGAGGAAAAAGAGGAAAAATTGAGTCGGCTGGGACTCGAACCCAGGACCCTGGCATTAAAAGTGCCATGCTCTACCAACTGAGCTACCGACTCGATTCGGGCCGAGCATAGTAGACGCTCGATCATGTCCGCTCAAGTCGGCGGAGGCGGCTTTTTGATCCGCGGCTTATCGGCAGCACCTTTGCAGGTATTCTATGCCCGGCTGCGGCCCTTCCGGCGCGACAGCGGCGAAACGAGAGGACAGCGCTATTGCGTTAGAACAGAGGACAATTCTATTGCGTTGCAACACGAAGCGAACCTTGCCAAGTTCCATTTCACAGGCCCAACCGATATGTTATTCCGACAATTGGAGAAATCGAACATGCCCATGCAACCCAATGGCGAGGACAGCTGGCGGATTTTTCGCATCATGGCGGAGTTTGTTGAGGGGTTTGAGGTGATGGCCAAGGTGGGGCCGGCGGTGTCGATCTTTGGCAGCGCGCGAACCGCGCCGAGTGACCCTTTCTACAAGGCCGCGGAGGAAACGGCGCGATTGTTGGCAAAATCAAAGCTGGCCGTTATCACCGGCGGGGGGCCGGGCATCATGGAAGCGGGGAACAAGGGCGCCTTCGAGGCCGGAGGGCAATCCATCGGTCTGAATATCACCCTTCCGCAGGAGCAGGAGGGAAACAAGTACCAAAATACCTCACTGGATTTTCACTACTTTTACGCCCGCAAGGTAATGTTTGTGAAGTATGCCAGCGCTTTCATTTGTTTTCCCGGGGGATACGGAACGCTCGACGAATTCTTTGAAACCACGACGCTGGTACAAACTCTGAAAATTGCGCCCTTCCCCATCGTGCTTTACGGATCGGCCTACTGGAGCGGACTGGTTGACTGGATGCGAGCGCAGGTGCAACCGCGATATATTGATCATGAAGACATCGGCGTTTTTAAGATTGTTGATTCTCCCAAGGAGGCGGTTCGCGTTCTAAAACAGGGCATCGCCAAGCCTTGGTGGCGGCCTGAGGACGAAGGACTGAATAAGCTGGTGGCTGCCAACGGCGACAAAAATGCGCAGGGCAGATCAAAAGTCACCAAGACCGGCGAAGGGACGCGCTATGGCAGCCGGGCGGAGCGCCCCCAGCGGCGTCATGCCAAGCCGGGACGCAAACCGGAGCAATAAAGACCGGCCGAGAAAAACGCGCGGCCGTCATTGGCGGTGGGGCGATTTTCGAGCTATCGCGCCGGGCCGTGCGTGTGCGACGGATCGCCGGTGCTGACATGATAGACCGGAAGGGTCACGGTGAAAGTCGTTCCCTCGCCGGGCTTGCTGACGCATTCAATTTTGCCGTCGTGTTCATCGACGATCTTTTTTGCCACCGCAAGGCCGAGGCCGGTTCCGCGATTGCCCTTCGTGCTGTGAAATAGCTCAAACATGTGTTTCATCATATTCGGCTGGATGCCGGCACCGTTGTCGGTCACTTCGATCACCGATTGTTCGTTCGCGCTGTCGAAACGCCCGGTGATTTTGATCAATCCCTTTTGCGGCTCGACAGCATCCAGCGCGTTGCTCAGCAGGTTCATCATCACTTGGTGCAGGCCATCGGGATCGACCGGGATGGCAGGGTGATCCTTGTCAATATCGGCAACGACCATCACCCCTCTTTCATTGGCCATTGATGCGACCAGTTCAACGCATTCTTCGATCAACGGTCGAGGATTGACCGGTTCCAATCGCGGCTCGCGGGGCTTGCTGTAGGCCAGCAGGTTCATGGTCAGGTTGTAGATTTTCTCCAGATTGCGATCGACGATCCGCCAGCCCTTGGTGGCCTGATTGATGTTGGAGGCGCGCAGGCCCATTTCGACGACATCGGCCCCGCCACGCAGGGCCTGGAGGATGTTCTTGATCGAATGCGACAGTGCCGCAGCCGTTTCCCCAACGGCCGCCAGTCGCTCTCCTTGCAGCCCCACCTGGTAGAGTTTGGCATTCTGAATGGCCAATCCGGCCTGAAGTCCGATCGCGGTCAGAAGGCGCAGCTGATCCGGCGAATAGGTGTAATTTTTGACCGAACTGTCGATGTAAATCACACCGATCATCTCGTCCCCGGCCTTGCCACTAAGCCTGCGGGCCTTGATGGGTACGCACAATGCCGAGCGAATGCCCAGATTGTGAACGCTCTTGCCTTTGCTGAAACGCTCGTCGGCCATGGCGTTGCTCGACAGCACGCCTTCGCCGGTGTTCATCACGTGATTGATGATCGTCCGCGAGGCGTGGATTTTGGTTCCGCTGTCGGCGGGACCGGCCGATTCCCCTTCGGCCGAGTTGCCTTTTCGGTTGGCCCGGTCGGCCTTGGTGTCGTCGTCGCGGCGGCGCACCACCTTTGGCTCCAGTTCGTTGGTCTTCTCGTCAAGAAACAGGATTATTCCCCGGTCGGCTTTCACATGCTCAAACACCAGGTCCATGATGACATTCAGGGCTTGGGGGACGTCAAAGCTGCTGCCCAGCGCGGCGTTCATCTGGTACAGCACCTTCAGGTTGGCCATCGCTGCGGCCGCCGGCTCCGGCACGGCCAGCACCATCGAATCTTCATTCGCGGCGATGGTGTGCATGATCGCCGAATCCATACCCGACTCTTCACCGGCGAAGGCCACGTCGCGGTTGCTGCTGCGGGAAACGCCGGGGACCGCGCCGAACACCATCAGCGTGCGTCCCACGCGAATCTGATCCCCAAGCTTCAGGGCGTATTTATTCGCCACGCGCATCCCGTTCACGTACGACCCGTTGCTGCTGCCCATGTCCTTTAAAATCCATTTCCCTTCGACAGGAATCAACTCCGCGTGTCTCCGTGAAACCGTGTTGTCGGTTAATGGAATTTCTCGCGAATCCCGGCCCAATAGCGCCACCGCGTCCGGGAGTTCAAATCGCCGGCCTTTGTCGGGGCCTTGAAGGACAAGAAGTGTCAGCACTTTCGCACATCTCCAATTGCGGAATATCGCGCGGGCGCCCAGGGCGCCGGTCAGCATGGAAAACGCATGGCCAGGTCAGGCACTAATGCCTGCGCCAGAAAACACCCGGGCAACGGCGATGCCTGACAGTGCGGCGATCGATCACGATCGGAACGTGCCCAACCGGCGTGAACACAGTTCGATTTTCATACCCGGGCTGCGCCGCATCCGGCCGCGATTGACACGACGAAATTATACTCAGCCCATGCGTTCCAACGCCACCAAATCCTCATA
>JBBQSU010000197.1:0-5138 GCA_038234815.1 Tepidisphaerales bacterium
ATGGCCAGAAGCAGCGACACGACCAAACCGACTCCACAAAATATAATGATCGTTTTGAGAGTTACGACATCAACCTGGGTTCCGGACGCGGGCGAAAGCAATTGCGCGATTGCAGCCATTTGTGACCTCCAAGGTCGGACCCTGAGAATAAGGACGATTGAAATGTTAGCGTAGCCTCCGTGACGCACATATGAACTAGGTCACACCACCCATCGATGGCATCCGGACGATGAGAGGTGCAGGATTTGGATCGACCGGCGCCGCCGTTTTTCAAAGGAGGGTAAGCAGCCATCCGGAACGGATCATTGGTCCGCCTTGCTCGAAGGACGACGGTTATACCGACCAGCAACGCCTGCCCCAGGACTGGTCGGATTGATAAGCGCGCCGATCATCGTCGAAGCGGGCACCATTTGCTTTAGCAGTTCCAGACGCTTTGAACCGAGTTCCACGGCCATCATCGTCGCGCCGGTGATGTTGCCGCCGGGCCGGTTGAGGCTCGTGACCAGCCCCCACCTCAACCGGGTCCACGCCGATCTGAAAAATAATTGGGATACTTGTAGTTGCGGCCTTCGCGGCAATAGCAGCCGGACTTCCGCCTGTCGCTGCAATGACATTCACTCACACGTTCGAATCGTGTCGGGTGCGCCAGAAAAGCATGTGCCGGGCGTGCCGGGACTGTGGCGGACTCGGTTTCCTTGCCGGCAGGGGGGGGTCGGGTAGCCTGCCGGGGTTGCGAAGGACTAATTGCTTGGCCGCTTGCCTCACATCGACCCCGGGGCCCCCGGGCTCGCGCCTTCTTGATCACGTCGAGGGCACGAAGCGCAGGGCCCGGATATGGGGAAAAGCATTTGCGCGTTCCAACCGAATATGGTTCTCGCCAGCCCTGAGATCGTAGAACCCTTGCGCGCGAAAACTCTGGTTCGCTTCCGACCAGCCGCCCGTTGTCTCGTTGAGTGCGTCGGCGCGGACGACCTTGCCGTTGATGACGATCTTGACAGGGCGCGCTTCCAGCGCCGCAAATTCGATGTCGAGTCGATAGCGCCCGGCGGTTGGCGCCGAAAAAACCCATTCGGCCGCATTTGGTCTTAGGCCATATGGCGGCGCGTTGTGCAAAACGTTCGCGCCATACTGGCTGGCGAGACCGCCGCCGATCTCAATGTCGCGGCTTCGCTTCAGATCAACCGAACTCGCAGGCAACAGGATCGGCTGGGTGTCTGTCGTGCGTTCTACAGAAGGTCCAGGTATCGTCGGCGTCGGCTTATTCTCTCCCGTTAGTCCCGCGATACGTTCACGCGCCAACGGCGCGAACACGCTTTCCGGATAGTCTCTCAGAAAACGATGAAACACCGCCGCGTCGCCAGATTCCCGAATTGCATTCCAGACGCCAAGTTCGACCGTGCGTGTGTCAGATGCCGGAGTGGATGGCTTGGACGAATTTGTCTGCGGGGCAATAGTCACTGTGCCTTCGACCTTGAACGAGAACCGGCCCGTCAGCGATGAAGAGTCCCAAGGCACCTGCTTGCCATTTGTCTGCCGCATGACGTCGTTGCGAACCTCGATCATCAGGTCCGAGAGCGACAGGCCGGGTTTTTCCATGTTGGCGAGAAACGCCTGCGTGAACGGGCTGTTCCGGCCAGCGCCGTCCTGCGCAACGTTATCGGGTTGTGTAGCGAAGGCGATGAAGGTGCCGGATGCCGTTTGAATGCGGCTCAGGCCTCGGCCGAGCGCCGAAGACGATCGCGTGCCAAGCGTTCGCGACAGATCCTTTGCAAACGGATTGTCGCGACACGCATCGAGCAGCACGATGTTGACGCGACTGCCGCGCGAAAGCTGCTGCATGACCAGCGGAACCGGGATCAGCGCGATATCGAGCTCCGCCTCATATTCCACCTTGGCGTCGGTCGGCACCAGATAGTTCTGACCGTTCACCTGCAGGCCGTGGCCGGCGTAAAAGAACAGGGCGACGTCCGCACCTTCCGCGGCGCGACCGAAGGCGGCAAGCGTGTTCAGGAATCCGTTGCGATCGAGATCGAGCCCTGGAATGACGTCGAATTCCATGGCCTTGAGGCGTGAGATCATATCACCGGCGTCATTGCGCGGATTGAGGAGGCGCGGCACGTTCGTGTAGTTCGAATTGCCGACCACGAGCGCGACTCTGCGCTCGGCGACAGCGGGTTGCGCGATCGTCAACGTGATCCAGAAAGCGACGGCGGAGTAAAATTTCGAGCTGAAATGCATGGTCCCGTGACCCCTATAGCCCAAAGACAAGCCCGCTTTCTGCCTTGACGCCTTGATCCAGATTAAAAATGATCCAACTCGGACATCAGTGTGCCCAAACAGCACGATTTGCATGATCGCACAGCGCCAAATCGTAATGTCCGATTGATTCATGTCAACGACGGTCGGCGATGGGACAAGCCTAATCGCAAAACCAATTGATCTAACGGAGCGCTTCGGCGGTCGCAACATATACGCGCACGTTCAGGCGAGCGTTCGACCAGCACTTGGGCTCCTGAGCGAAACATCGACATGTTCCAGGCCCTGAGCCAGAGAGTTCAAAACTACGCGGATGCCCTGTTCGCGGGCTTTACCAGGACGGCGCAGGACGGGCGTAAGGTCATCTATCCGAGGGGCTTTCTCGCCCGCGGCTACGTCATCGCCTCCGAGGAAGACGAAAAGCGGCTGAAGCAAAAATTCGCGGTTTTTCTCGTTGTCGCGCCGATCCTTATTGGAGCCGGACAGGTCTTATGGGGACTTCCCGGCTCAGTCGGCGTCGGCGCGCTGCTTCTTGTCTGTTACGCAATCTATGCAAAGCGATTGACGGCCAACATGGAGCCTTCGGGCGAAGGTTTGCCGGTGACAGAGGCGTTTCGCGGACAGGCGCGCAAGCACAGCCCAGCGCGGCTATGGTCGTGGACGATCACCGGGATGTTTGCTCTGAGTTTCGGTATCATCGCGAGCTTTCTCATGCCCGAAAACAGAACCGGCTTTGCGTTCCTTATCGTTGTCGGCGGCTTCCTGGCCGCTTTCGGCGGCTACATGCTCGCCCTGCGCCGTGGCGCCAATCCGCCGGCAGCAAGTCCCTCGCCCGCCGGGGACTCGGTAGTGGCGGAGGAGGCCGCTATGTATATCACGGGCGACGTCGGCCCAGTTCGTGCGTGGTTCATAACGATCTTCGGCCTCGTGTTCACCGGTCTTGGTATCTTCTTGCTCGTAGTCGACCCTGCGGACAGATCAACCGGGGCTGGCATCACCGCCATGTTTGGACTCATCGCTGCTTTCGGAATAGCTCTGCTCGTGTTGCGGTATCGCGACCGCCGGAGCTAGCCGATCGCCATCGTTTCCTGATGTCCCGCGTGCCGCAGGCGGTCCTATTGTCTGCTCCGATCATCCATCTTCGCCGCATCACCAGCGCGCCAAAACTCCGAATGCCAGAGTTCGGACTGACCTCGGCAACGGGCCCGCCAGGGGGTATGAGGGGGTAGGAGGAGGGCCCGAAGGGCAAAGGTCAGACGTTCGAATCGTGTCGGGCGCACCAGAAAAGCACGTGCCGGGGGTGCCGGGACTGTGGCGGGCAATCTTCAGGCAGTTTGGGCATTTATGTGTTAATTCGACCGCCGGGTTGCCCGGCGTTCGAATTGAACGGGCACGGGACGGGCACGGCTTTCAGATACCTCCGCTATCGGGGCGCATCCCACGGCGCAAACAAGGGGCCTCCGATAGGGGAAGATACTCTTGCTTTGTCAGACGCGACCTGCGTTTGAGAGCAAAATATGCCACAAGGAAAAACAATGTCAGTTGATAACGCCAAAGACATCTCGCCTAAAAAGCCGATCACCGAGAACAAGATTGTCGAACCCAAGTCAGAATCTTCCACCAAGACTGAAAGCAAATCAGACGCTTCACCAAAAAGGCAAGGAATGGGCGAGGGTCAAAAGGCGGTATCTAAAGCCTACAAGGATAACTGGAACGACATTTTTGGGAAGAAGAAAAAGCGATAGAATCTTCGTGTGCCGCATTGGGACGTGTGCAGCCGCGGCAGCTTCGATGTCGAAGCTCGTTGAAATAGCCGATCCGGAAGTCAGCTATTCGCTGCAAGGTAGCGATTTTGGTCGATGAACTCGGCGCCGAACTCGCAACCTATCCGCCACGCAAGTCGACACTGGCGGCGGCCCTCTGATTGCAAACTCAGCGGGAATGTCGAGATTTTCGACAATCATCCGCGCCCCGCCCTCGGACACGTCAACTATCCTGCAATCACGGGGCAAAGAGCCGACCCCGAATTGGATCTTAGCCTGCCCATTAAACGCTACACGTTGGGATTGGCGCCGATTTGCTGACACTGCTATCTGCCCCCAAGCCGCATGGTTCATCTCAGTGGTCTTACTGAAAAGGTATTGGAACTCGCCTAGCAAGACTGATTGCAATGCGTCTATTTCCTTCAATTTCTATTTACTTGGGGTGTGCCGCAGTAGAATCCTGAACGTCTCGTGCAAGGTTGTGTTTTCCGGTTCATGGGGAATTCGGAGAGGTCCATCTTGTGTGAGAAAGTCTTCTTGCCTATGGAGGGAGGCGCCGTGATTTCGATGGACGACCAGTTCGCGACTTAGAGGCGTCCAGACCGAAATCAGCGACGATCAATTCGTGCAGTTGCTGACGATACCCGCTGCACAGGGCCAGTTCCTGCACGGCGAACCACCCAGGGACCGGCCTTCGGCAGCGGCCATGCAAGTGGGCTGACGGGGGACCGTAGCTGCGCGTTTTCCCGAAAAATGGGCCCCAATGCGGCTCGGGTGGGCCAATAGAATGGCTAAGCCCGACATTTGCGTGAGGAATGCGTGGGGAAACGGGTCCGATATCCTCGCGCGGTTACCCTGCTGCTCTTGTTGTCTCTTCAGCCTGCATGGACCGCATCGTTTTTTGAGCCGTGGCCCGCGACAGCTCGAGGAAGACATCCTTAGCCTCATCAAGCTCCTGCTGCGAAATCGAATGATGAACAGGTCGGGCTTTCAAGATGAGTGCGGCCGATGGCCAAGTTAAGTTACCGGCCTTGCAGGCAATGATGAGCTCTTTGTGGTTGGTATCCTTGAGCAGGCGTTCGATCAGCGCCGACTTGACGCCGGAAAATAGCGCAAGCG
>JBBQSU010000198.1:0-5125 GCA_038234815.1 Tepidisphaerales bacterium
ATTAGTTCTTGTAGCTCATAGGTTCTCTACTGCCATCTGGCTCTGATTCTAATCCTATTCGCCACGATTGGGCGTCTGATCGACTGATGTCATCGACGCTTCGAACGATGCCGACAGGCTAGATAGCCGCAGCATTAAGAATTCTCGCTCATCGGGTCTCGACGGCCATGGGGCGATGCGACTTCAACCGCATCTCGCCTCGATTCTCACCGCATTGGGGCCCAACCTGGAGACGCTCTATGCCCAATGAAATCGACAACGATACCAACAAAATCAAGTATTCCACCCCGAATTCATCCGAAGTGAGTTCTCTCGATAGCCTTGCGATCAAGTATCGGGAAGTTGAAAGCCTCAAGCCCTATAAGCGCAATGCCCGCACCCACAGCAAGCGGCAGGTCCGCCAGATTGCTGAGAGCATCAAGAAGTTCGGCTTTACCAACCCGGTCTTGATCGACGCCGACGGCGGGATTGTTGCCGGACATGGGCGTTGGGCGGCCTCGAAGCTTCTGGGCATGACCACGGTGCCCACGATTGAGCTGGAGGCGATGAGCGAAGCGCAAAGGCGCGCTTATGCGATCGCCGACAATCGGTTGGCTGAGCTGGCCGGGTGGGACAACCAGCTTCTGAAGGTCGAGCTTGGCGAGCTGTCGGTGGCGTTTCCCGATCTTGACCTGACGGTCACTGGGTTTGAGACCGCCGAACTCGACCAGATCATCCTCGGTGACGAGTTGGGCTCGATCGCTTCCGATCCGAAATGTGACGACGTCCCTCAGATCGACAGGCAATCGATCGTGACCCATCGGGGCGACCTCTGGCTGCTGGGCCCGCACCGCCTGTTGTGCGCTGATGCGCGCGACCGGGAAAGCTATCAGCGGCTGTTGAGTGACGAGCGGGCTCGCCTGGTGATGACGGATCCGCCTTTCAACGTGCCCATTGACGGCCATGCGAGGAGGATCAGCCGGGAGCAGCATGGCGACTTCATGATGGCCGCCGGTGAGATGAGTGAAAGCGAATTCATCGCGTTCCTGGAGACGGCGTTCCGGCTGATGGCCATGTTCAGCCTGCCGGGTGCGGTCCATTACACCTTCATGGATTGGCGTCACTTGTTTGAGGCGCTGCACGCAGGGCGGAAGACTTATGACACGCTGCTCAATATCTGCGCCTGGGTGAAGGGCAACGGCGGCATGGGCTCCTTCTACCGATCCGAACACGAACTCGTTCTGGTCTGGCGGGTGCCCGGGGCTAAGCACTTAAACAATGTCGAGCTTGGCCAGTACGGCCGCAACCGCACCAACGTTTGGCGGCATCCCGGTGCCAACAGTTTCGGTCCTGAGCGCGCCGCGATGCTGGCGCTTCATCCAACGGTCAAGCCGGTGGCAATGGTAGCCGACGCCATCCTTGATGCTTCCAATCGTGGTGACCTGGTGCTCGACCCTTTCGCCGGTTCGGGCAGCACGATTGTCGCAGCTCACAAAGTCGATCGTGTCGGTGCCGGCATCGAGATTGATCCGAAATATGTCGACGTGGCGGTGCGCCGGTTCGAGGAGTTGACCGGCATCAAGGTCAGACACGCGGTCTCCGGGCGAACCTTTGCCGAGGAGGCGGCATATCGCGGCTCGGCGAATAGCGACCGCGCCATGCCGACCGAATCGCAGAACGGCGAGGGCGCGCAATGAACGACGACTCGGAGATGGAAGCACCCAACTTGAAGCGCAGGCTCCGCGAGGCGAGTGAGGAGGAGCGCACGGCGTTGGTCGAGGGGCTTCCTTACGATGTTGGCTTCGGCAAGCCGCCGAGGCAGACCCGTTTCAAGCGGGGGCAGTCCGGGAATCGTAAGGGTCGTCCCAAAGGAGCGCCCAACTTTTGGACTATCTTTGACCAGGAACTTGGAAAAACCGTCGAGGTGAATGAGAACGGCAAACGTCGGAAAATGACCAAGCTCCAAGTCGGCCTACGTCAGCTTGTTAACAAACTCGCCAGCGGCGATCCGAAGGCCGCGACCACGGTGACCGACCTCATGCGCAAGACTGGCAAATTTGACGACGTACCTGCCCCCATTGCTCCTGCCGTCGACCAGCGCGATCTGCTGACCGTCAGCAGTCTGCTGGAATTCTTCAAAACTTCAAACCCGACTAGCAGCGACGATGAGAGTGGAAGAAACAATGACCGCTGATTTGTACGACCTGATCCGGGGCTACCGGGCGGCATTTCCCCTGTTCGCGACCAAGGCTTTCAATATCGTCAACCCCGGTCAACAATTAATCCCTACTGTTGCGTTTTTGGCTATCGCGCAACTTCTGTCAGAAGTGATCGAGGGACGGATCAAGCGTGTGATCATCACCGTCCCGCCCCGCTCGGGAAAATCGCTTATCGCCTCCGTTGCACTCCCCGCCTACATCCTTGGTCGCGATCCCACCCGGCGGGTTATTTGCGCGTCGTATTCCGGGGAACTGGCATCCAAGTTTGGGCGCGACTGCCGCACTGTGATGATGCACCCAAGTTATCGCCAGATATTCCCTGGTACTGTCATCCGTGGGAAGAACACTGAATTCGAAGTGGAGACGGCCCGTGGCGGCGTGCGCTTCGCCACCTCGGTCGGCGGCACCCTGACGGGACGCGGCGGCAATTACATCGTCATCGACGACCCGATGAAGCCGGATGACGCCATGTCCGAGGTCGCTCGCGAGCGAATTTGGCAATGGTTTGTCGGAACAGTCGGGTCGCGTCTCGACAATAAAGCCGACGATGTCATCATCGTTGTGATGCAACGCCTGCATGTCGATGACCTCGTCGGTCGCCTCCTCGAAGCCGGCGGCTGGCATCATCTTTGCCTCCCCGCTATCGCCGAAATCGAAAGCACGGTGCCGGTTAGCCCAAATCGCTTCGTGACGCGCAAGCTTGGTGATGTTCTTGACCCTGTACGCGAACCGCGTGAAGTCCTCGACCAGATCAAACAGGAACTCGGAACAGCAGCCTTCGAGGCGCAGTACCTGCAGGCCCCCGTGCCGCTTGATGGTGGGATTGTGAAATGGTCATGGTTCAAGCTTTACCGTGACCCTCCGTCCCGCCAGTTCACCGACATGGTGGTTGTGAGCTGGGACACCGCCATGAAATCTGAGGAGATCAACGACTATTCAGCAGCAACAGTTTGGCTCGTGCGCGGCAAAGATTACTTTTTGATCGATCTCGTCCGTGCTCGCCTGTCCTACCCCGAGCTCAAGCGTGCCGTCGGGGACCTCACCAAGCGGTACCAACCGAAGGCCGTGTTGATCGAGGACAAAGGCTCCGGCACCAGCCTTATTCAGGAATTGAGATGGGAAGGTTCGCTCCGCCCTATTTCAATCAATCCGAATAAAGACAAGATCACGCGCTTGAGCACGCAATCGGCGAAGATCGAGGCCGGACAAGTCCACCTTCCGGAGCGTGCTGCGTGGCTGGGAGATTTTCAGGCCGAGATAAAGCAGTTCCCCAACGGCAAGCACGACGACCAGGTCGACAGCATGTCGCAGTTCCTGACGTGGATAGATAAACGCCAACGCTACAACTACGGCAAGGATTTGAGGGGCTACATGGGGAGGTAACTGCAAGATACGGCGAATCTTCCGCCGCGGTGCCGGTGCCATACGCTATGATAAGGCCACCCGCCTTCAGTTTTTCGTTGCGCACAACATCAAGAACGAGAGTGGGGCGCGCAACAGGGCCAAGTTTGAGCTTTGTCCCATCTAAGGGCCAAAGACACCAAACCACGTCAAATTGATTGGGAAGAGTGTCGAGAGAATAGAACCCCATATAGGGGACCTATCAGGACTTTCGGTTGACGGATACCCAGTTACCCGTTTGAACATATCATCATAAGCCGCAGGGGCGGCGATCTGCGCGTCAGTCAAAGCCGAATAGTCGGTGACATACCCACCGACTGTCGGGGGGTGTCTGCGGTGCTGCCGCTGGCCTCGAAAATTCGGATGGCCGCTGGACGTGCGCCAGGTCAGCCTTGGCCTGCTCTAGCTGGCGCTCGTAAAGGCGTACAGAGGCAGCGATTTCATCGCGCTTGCGGCGCAGTGTTGTGACAGTTCTGATTTCCTGCATGGCATCTGGTACAGTTCAATCATGAAACGTGTGATCCTGATCATCTTGATCGTCGTGGCTTTCGCCGCGGGCTATGTGGCCCTTGGAGCACTTACCTTCGACTACCTGCCGGATCAAATGGTCCACTACGAATAGCGACAACCCCGTAAATGCGTTTGTGGCGTTTGCGCCATAATATCGGGCTACGCCCGCAAGTCGGCGTATCAGCAAGTGACAGCAAGCTTATTAACGGCCCTGCGGGCGTAACTATAGGCCTTAAAGCAATCTGTATTGGCTTCGTTTCGCAAAATCGCGCTAGCGCCGCTGCGGCACTTTCCCAAGCCGCACGCCATACCCTCCACCGTCATCCTCGACGAAGCGGATGCCCGCCTTTTCCAGCGCCTCCTGGATGCGGATGATCGTTGAGACATTGCCCTGCGCGGGGCCTTCGTTTTGCTCAATCCGCGCAATGGTGGCGAGGCCGATCTTGGCGGCCTTGGCCAAGTCCTCCTGCCGCCAGGCCAGCAATGCGCGGGCCGCCCGGATTTGTCCTGCCTGAAGCATGAATTTGAGTGTTCCCGATTCGATCAGGGTTGACAAGCACTCGTATACGAGTGATTTTTAATCATTAATAAGCAATAACGAGGTAACGACATGGACCAGCTCGCCTTTTCCGCCATTCACTACCGCGCCGTCCGCGACCGTATCCAGGCGGACGACCCCAAAATCGATGAGCAGACGCTTGCCGATACCGTTGAGGGGCTCACCGACCTACACGAGATCGTCACCGCCATAATTCGCTCGGCGCTTGCCGACGAAACCCTAGCAACGGCGCTTAAATGCCGGATTGCGGACATGCAGGGGCGCCTCGACCGGCTGCAGGACCGGGCCTCCAAACGCCGGCAGATCGCCCGCGATGTGATGACAGAACTTGATTTGAAAAAGCTCACAGCCCCCGACTTTACCGCCTCTGTCCGCCCCGGGACGCCGTCGCTGATGGTGATTAATGAGAATGCCGTCCCTAAAATCTACTGGGAGCCGAGCGAGCCCCGACTTCGGC
>JBBQSU010000199.1:0-5070 GCA_038234815.1 Tepidisphaerales bacterium
ATCGCCGACGGCGCTTGCTCCATCCTGCTGGCCGGCCGCCTGCATCCCCTTGCGATCGGCCCATGGCAGTTCATCTCCGCAGGCATGGTCTCCGTCGGGCTATTCGGCGTTGGCATGAGCCTCAACGACCTCATCGACCGCCGGCGCGATTCGCTGTTGTCACCCGGCCGGCCGTTGCCCAGCGGGCGGCTGAGCCTCACCTCAGCCTTGATTATTGTCGTGCTGCTGGCCTGCCTGGCCGGCGCCGGAACGCTTATTAACGCCCGTTTATCCACCGACGATTCGGGCGGATGGATGACCCTGATCCTTGCCGGCTGGGCACTGCTGCTCATCGTCTTTTATGACCTTGCCGGCAAATACCTGGTCGCGCCGGGATTGCTCACGCTCGGCCTGATCCGCTTTTTTCATGCCACGATCTATGCGCCCATGCTGCCCGTGCTGTGGCACCCGCTGCTTTTACTTAATCACGTCACCATTTTGTCGGCAGTGTGCTATCGCCTGGAGGAAAAACGCCCTCCGCTGACGCGCATTCACTGGCTGGCGGCGGTTGGCGGGCTGCTGGCGATCGATACCCTGGCCGTCGGCATCGTCGCCGTCCGTCGCCTGCCCCGCTATGACGGCCTGCTCCCGGCCCTGTCCATCCACCCCGGCCTGCTTTACCCCGCCGTCGCAATTATCGCATTCATTCTGCTTGGCCTGTGGGTTTATCACGTTAACCCCGCCCCGCGTCAGGCCGGCCAGAAGCTCATGCTCGCCGGCCTCCTCTGGCTCATCGTCTACGATGCCTGCTTTGTCGCCGGCTACGTCTCAACGAAAAGCGCCGCCATCGTCCTGCTGCTCCTGCCCCTGGCCTATGGCTCGGTTCTGCTGATGCGCCTCGCCTCCAACGTGCTGGCCCTATCCCAGACGCCGCAATACAAACGTGCCGGGCGGTCCCACTCCCTCGGGCAACGCCGCGACGACAACCGACCTACCGATTAATGTCATCCAGAACCCGGTCCAGCACCGCATCAAGCTTCGCGCCTTCGTTATAGGTCCGGTTCTCGATCTGCGTCTTGATCGCCGCCACCTTGGCAGTCCGCACTTCCGACTGCTTCAGCGTCTTCATCAGATGACTGAGTCCCGAAAGCTCCAGCTTATCGGTCGCGCGAAGCTGGGCCGGTGCGCCCGTCGGCACCGACTTGCTGATCGGCTTGGCCAGGATTTGACTGACCGCATTGCTCGTGGCAATTGGATTGATGCTCATAAACGTCTCCACGCGTAAAATTTTCCGCTGACCGGCGATTCCTCCGCCGATCGAAGAGCACGTCAACAGCGACGTGAACATCATTGCTATCGACGCGACTTTTGTTGGAACTTGAACACTGAAAGTTTTTTCAAAAATCACGCTAAGTCCATAAAATATAACGTCTTACGCACAGTTGTCACGACCGACGCGCAATTTTCTCACTCGATAGAGGCACTTTTTTCGGACGTAAATCTTACCCAGTTTAACAAAATGCCTCGTTCGCTCAATTTCGCCGCTTCCGATAAATGCCGTTGCGCGTATCTTATCGGACGCGGCAGTTATCGGACATAAAACCGCGCAGAACCTGCGTCCGAAAATCCACCGCCACCCATGAGGCCCGCCCGATCGAAGAAGATCGGATGCGGCCCATTTCTGCCGAAACTCGGCTAAATTTGCATATTTCGCGCCCGTGTTGGTGAGAAAAAGAGGTCCAAAGGGGGTCCCAAAGAGGTCCCGTTGGGGTCCTAAGCCTGTTTTGGGAAGGTCGTTTGCGGGTCCGGCGAGTTCATTGGTGGGTCCCATTTGTCGCCCCCTTGCGATGCCCCCACGCACGGCACGTCCTACGGCGTGAACGCGAGCCAGGAACGCTCCATTTGCACGCCCGGCTTCGGCGGACACCATCCCCGGGCCAATCTCAAAGTCGCACGATGAACGCGCCGCGCAGGCCGGCGTGGCCAACAAGCCCTTTGCAGGTGCCGCTTGCCCGGGCGACGGCCCCGGTCCGAATCCCGCACCGAGTAATACACCCGCCGCGTAAACGCACGCGGTCAAACGGGCGATCAAGGCAATCAACTGACTGTTGGTCATAAATATAGCCCTCTAACCTGTGGTCCCGTGGTGCGCAAATGGGCGCCAATTCGCGCAATTTTTGGAGGGGTCAAAATGCTAACTATTTGATAGATAAGCACTTAAAATTTTTAATTATTTTTAAAATGCCCAAAAATGTGGTGCGCAAACTGGCGCTAATTCGCGCACCACTTTGGCAAACTGGGCAAAATACGAGAAACTGACCACCCATAAACGCAGACCACCGCAGGCAAGAAAAGGCTGACCCGGAAAGTGCCGCGCGCACCCCTCCCCGCTTGGCCGCGCACCAAGGGGCCGGTTACAAGATAGAGGATTCACCAGAGTCCGGAGAAGAATCATCAGCGGTGACAAAGGAGAGGGAGATACCTAAGGGAGCCATCCTAATATCATGACCGCTGATCGCCCTAATTCCATCGCCGTCACTGGCACACGCAGATGAGTAGGGAGCGATTGGTGTATCACCGGCGACGACGAACACCCTGATTTGCACCTAATGAACAATGACCCCATTTTGTCCAACTGTTGGGAACTACCTGCAAGGCTCTAATTCGCGTCTGGATCGGGTGGGGGATAGACCACCCAATCGCCTGTGGCAGGGACGTTGGGCCAATGGTTTTTCTTGTCAGCCCAGACTCCGCCGTCGTCGATGCCGTCTTTGCCGAGGCCGTAGAGCAGCGGCTTGCCGTTGACGAGCTTGTAACGCAGCGGAGTGCCGGTGGAGTAATCCAGCGGGGCGGTGGGAAGGTAGTGGGGAACGAGTTCGGACAAATCCGTGGGATACTGGCCGGCTTTGTCGTGGTAGGCTTCGAGCGACAGGGCGACCATGGAGGCTTCATGCACGGCCCTCGCCTGGCCGAAGGTAGTAGAGGCCCGATTTAGCGACGGAGCTAAAATCGATAGCAATAAATAGTAGTCTGGTCTCAGAGACGCAGGTTTCCAGCTATTGACCAAGGCATCCACCTTGCTCGGCGTTTTTCCCTTCATCCACATCGGTCGCGCCGCGTCTTCCTGGGCGGCGACGTAGAACCGGTTCAATTGTTCAGTGAGGTCTTTGCGTGACGCCGTTAATGTCGTTGCGGCGGGCAAAATGAGGATGCGGAGCGCTGTCTCGGGGGTGTTGATCGGCCGAATACGGTGCGTATCTGACATCTGTTCCCAAAACCGCAGTCCGTCCAGCGTTAGCGTTCCGTCTCCATGTCCATCATCACTATAGACACGCTGGATCATGTCCATGTAGAACGCTTTCTCGCCGGAAATATCCAGCCTAAACAGCTGTTCTGCTGAGGTCATGGCATGGAGCAAGTCAACGCGATGGGATGCGAGAAGTGTGGGATCGCTTACGTTGAGAGCCATGATTGTCTGATCGGCCAGAGCAATGATACCCAGGCGAACGAACTGGTTGACGAGTAAGGGGCATTGTCCGGCGTGGTTCGCCAATCCCACCATCGCTCGATAATCGGCTAGAAGCCGGTCACTTTCATGTTCAGAAGCCGCCAGCCACATGTCGGCAGCCAGTAGGTTGGCCGAATGCCGCATGGGATTCAAAAAGGGAAGCATGACCGATACCAGGGCGCGACTGAGCAGAGGATCATCTGCCGATTGTCCTGCCGACAGAGGATTCGGTGTTGTACTCGGGCCTTGCATGGCAGCCCGGTCTTCCGCGGGGATGGCCTCCCAGCCAGCCTTGAGTTCCCAACCTAATGAGGGCTTGGCCACCGCCTCGCGCAATGAAGCCAGCAAGGGTGCCTGCTCCCGAAGAAATACCGCCGCTGCGGGCCAGCCGGGTTCACCGGGCCGAACCATTCCGCGTTCCTTGTCGGGCCAAAGTACGGCCCCGTTATCCCAAATATGCGCCTTGGTCCACGCCGCGCGGTAGATCGGCCAGGCGCGATCTGCGACTGGGGTAGAGAGCATGGGACGATTGAACTCGGCGATGTAGTCAATCGTGGGATTTGGATGCCGCATCACCAGCAGCGCCGCCAAGCCGATGTAAACCAGCACGATCGCCGTGAAAAGTTGCAGCAATCGCCGCTGGGCACGCCACCACAGCGGGCGATTGCGTTTCTTCCCCCGGCGGATCAGGCGCGCGGTGGTTTTGAGATCGCCGAAATGGGCGACCAGTTCATCGGCACTCTGCCCGGCTTCGAGGCCGTCAGCAAAATGGGCTATTAACTCCAAGGCCACTTCGGCCTTTTCCCGCTTCCAAAGGCGGGTCTTTCGGATGAGTTTGTCGATCAAATCCCGCACGGGCAGGGGCAAGTTCGCCGCGGCCAAGACTGATTTGGCATCCCGATTGTCCCGACTGGGATTATCTTGATTGGGTATTACTTCGCTCATACTGGCCCGCCTTCCTGTGCTGCTGCGGGACCGAATCCCAAGCCACTCATGGCCTCCGAGAGGGATTTCCATTGCTTGGAGTCGCGGGCCAAGCGCCGGGTGCCTTTGTCGGTCAGACGATAATATCGACGTGACCTGGTCCCGGAATCGTCCACGCGGGAGACGATTAACCCTTTGGCTTCCAGGTTATACAGCATCGGATAGAGGGTGGATTGTCCCATCGCCAGCACCCCGCTGCTGCGTTTGGAGAGGGCTTCGACGAGTTCGTAGCCATACTTTTCGCCGGCAGAGAGCAGTTGCATCACCGCCATCGGTCCGGTCCCGCGCATCAGTTCTTTTTCGATTCGCATACGCACCTCATATAATACAGACTATGTAACACATAGTATACTCGGGAGAGCAAGGGTCTGCAAGCGAAAAAATGACGTCTAACCACGAAGTCATGAAGACATTCAGGGCAGCCCCGCCGCAGACACGGGGAGAAGGACATGAGGACTGAAGTTGGGCGAACTAGAGCAAGGTGCGCCTTCCTATAGCGCCCGCTGCATATTTGCAGTAAGTTTTGGTCATGGAACCATTACCGGTGCGGATGCGTGAGCGGATTGTGGCGCTGTATGAGCAGAACAAGCAGACCAAGG
>JBBQSU010000200.1:0-5023 GCA_038234815.1 Tepidisphaerales bacterium
GGGATGGGCCATGACTGGATCAGGGGGTAGAGGAACTGTCGGGCTTCGCTCACCATAATGATTGCGCCCAGCGGCGGTTGGGTCGATGCGGCGTCGGTAAAGATCGGGGCGATAACGCCGATATGGGGTGCCGAAAGTGCCCCATCCAAATGCAGATCGGTGAATACAGGTTTACGGTCGCGCAAAGCAAGGGCCAGCGATGCCCCTTGTTCGGCGTGCATCTCATGGTGGCCGCTCAGGCTCAGGCGCACCTTGCCCTGCGGATCGACGAGCAGAACGTCGGCGTACTGGTAATGGCTCTGCAGACTGCGTAGGTGGACGAGGAGTGCTTCGTCCGACTCGCCATGAGAATCATCCAGCCACTGGGCCACGCCGTGCGCAAAAAAACGGCTCTCGCTCAGCACCGCGGCATCGGCGAGCCGTTCTTTCCGCCAGTTGACGATCTGGGTCAATTTGCCCTGGGCAATGGCCGACAGCTCGCTTACCGCCTGCTGCCGGGCCGCCTGTTTCTGGGTGTGATAGAACCAAACCCCGCCGGCCAGCAGCCCAAAAAACAACACCACAATAGTCACTTTCATCCAATGCGGCACGGCGGTCATCGTTAGGGGCTGATTGGGACTGGTTGTTGGCATTCGCGATGCTCCTGCGTCTGCTCGACGCCTAGATACAAGACGGCAATCTCAGCATCACCGGCCACATCCGGTATCGGTGCTCCAGGCACAGCATGGCCCGACGGCACAGGGCGGCATGCTGCCGCACGAGCCACGTGTGTTCAGGCTCGGACGTCAAACGCTCCGCGGCCCCCAGTGCGCAGTATATGACCAAGACTCACCGGTCGCCACGGAAGCCCGCCGGCAGTATGACGCGGTCGGAACATCGTGCGATTCCTTTGGCAATCCCAAAGCAACCCGTTCAGATTCCCCGCAAAGGGATACAGGAAGCGTTGGTAACTGGCATCGCCCCGCCCTAGCCCGACTGCCCCCTCCGCCAGCCGCACCACCTTCGACATAAAAGGGTCATTGTTTATTCCGTCCGACCTGCCTTTGCAGACTCGTCATTCATGCTCCGCGGGGTCCGTGGATCATCCGTCTAAGCGTTTCATTACGTTGTTTCTGGCTTCAGGGCATCCCGATCCTGAACCATCGACCGAACAGTTGGCATTTTCACTGCATTACAGCAAGACGCGATTCTTAGTTGTGCCGCGCCCTCGTCTGTGAGTAGAATGCTCGCGGGAACCATTTCATCGTTTGTGTCAAACTACAGGGAAAGGAACGTCATCATGACATGCTTAACATGCGGAAGAGAATTGCCAGAGGGGGCGAGCGTTTGTCCGGTCTGCCGTCCGGCTGTGGCGACAGCGGCGCCGGTGGGCGCACCTTCGGCCGGGCCAGGCGCGACGCACGCTTCGTCGTCGGCCGCCGGGGCGGTGGCGATGGAGTATATGAACGTGGTGAAGGCGTCGTCGAAACAGGCGATTTCGGCCTTGCAAGGTCTGGCGGGCAACCCGGTGGGCGCGCTGAAACAGACTTATGACACACTTGGGGATGCCGGCGCGCTGCGCGTGGGCGTCAGCTTTGGCGTAGTCTCGGTCGTGTGCTTTCTGCTGGGCGGATATCTCATGCTTCCGTCGTTCATCCGGGAGGATTTCTTCCAAATGGTTGGCTTTGGCGGGGTGATCAAGTGCATCATCTTTGCGCTGATGCCGTTCGTCTGCACCACAGCCTGTGGGCTGGGCTTGCGCAAAGCGGTGGGTTCGGCGGGTGGAATCGGCGGGGATTGCTTCATCGCCGGCACGGCGCTGTTGCCGATCTCGATCTGGGCCTTGCTGTCGGGCATTGTGGGCCTTACGAACGTGGATTTCATCGGCATCCTCACCGTCTTTGCATTCTGCATCGCCATTATGATTTTTTATGCCGGGTATACGCAGATATCGATGGTGCCCGGGCGTCTGGCCACCTACGCGGTCCCGCTGACCATCGTGCTGAGCCTATGGCTGAGCAGCGTGGTCGGGCGATCGATCATCAGCACCGATGCACTCGGGCCAACGCCACGATCGATGCGCAACACCGGCCCGTCACCGTTCGGTCCGGGCGAGTATCGGTTTGATTTTAAGTAAAACTGACGTCGTTGAGTTGCTGGGCAAGGTTTTGCAGATCGGCCAGCGCCTGGCGGTCGGGGGCGCTGGCGCGCAGAAACCGGTCGATCTGCTCGACCTGCTTTTCAGCCAGTTGGCCGAAGCGCTCGGTAAGGCGCTGGTTGGCCAGCCGGGCGCGGGCGGTCACTTCGTTGCTGAGTTTTTCAGTCAGCCAGGTGAAGAGCGACCAGGAGCCAAGGACGATCAGATCGACATGCCCGAACATCGCGTGATGCGAGATCACCACGAGCGTGAGCAGATAGGGCGCGGCCTCGGAAAGGCGAATGACCTGCTTTCCGCCGGGCAGATACTTGAGCAGGTTGACCAGCATGGCGGTGTCGCGGGGGGTCTTATTCCAACGTTCTTCCAGCCAGGCTTTAAGACTGGCCAGCTCCTCGTCGGCGATTTTTCCGGCCTCGGCCGGGTCGATGAGGAGCTGCTTGTACTGTGTTGATTCAAGAAGCAACGGATCGACCCCCGCAGCGCGAGTCTGGTCGTCGATGCGGCTGCGCAGTGCGGTGAATTCATCCACGAGGATTGAGCGGAAATCGGGCAGGCTCGCCGGTCCTGATGGACTATCGGCGGCATTGGGCAGCTTGCCGCGCATGACCAGGTCCCAGGTGGATCGGGGCAGGCGGGCCAGGAAGCCGGGGGCCTGTCGCACGCGGTCCAAAATCCGCTGCGGGCCGATCAGGTAGAGAACGCTGCGTTCGTTCATGCGCTTTTGAACGGCCTGTGTGATGGGGTGAACATCCACTTCTGGCAAGGGCCGATCCATCGCGAGCAAAGCCGCACGGGCACGGTCGGCCTGACGCCGGGAACTTTCCAGCCGGGCCAATACTTGATCGACCAGCCGACCGGCCAGGTCTTTGCACCGCGCGGTCAGGCCCGCGGGGCACGCGGGCGCCGGCAGAGACGGCAAGGCGCTGCGCAGGGCGTCGAGATTGGTGTCTGCCGGGCTCGCCCAAAGCGCGTCATCACGCGGAACGGCAAACACGCTGGCATTCTCGGGCAATAGTTTACGGTAATCCTCAAACTGCTGGGCCGACTCGCACTTGTTCATCACAAACACCGCAGGCACTTCGTATCTGCCGGCCAGGTCGTAATAAGGCTGCAATTCGGTCATCTGATATTTTTCGGGTGAGACCAGGAACAGGAGGGCATTGGCCCAGCGAAAGGCCTGATCGGCCACGGCGTGGTGGGCGGGGTTGTCACCGTCCAGATCGGGCGTGTCGATAAGGGCAAGGGACCTGGTCAAAGGCGAATCGAATGTCAGCAGCGTCAGGCGGTCGGATTGCCCCTTGGCGGGCGGGTCGGCTTGCAGCTCATGCGACTCGCCGAGCCATACGGGCGAGAGTTGATCGATCGCGGCGACGATCCCGACTGCGCCGGAGGTGAAAGTTCGGCGAAAGCTGGTCGCCGACAGGTTTGCCTGTAGCAGGCGATTAACCAACGTACTTTTTCCCGTGCCGGTCCCGCCGATCACGACCAGCGCCCGCCCGTGCGACGCGCCGGTGGTGAGATGATAGCGCATCGCCGCAGCATCGGACCGCACGCGCCCGATGCCTTCCATTTGAAGCTGGGCAAGCAGGCGATCAAGCCGGTCGAGCAGCCGCAGAGCATGTTGAGTGGGTAAAGTCACGGATTGGCAGAATCATACCCGGAACCGGCTGTCGCCATACTTTCTGCGTAAATCGCCGCAAAAAACCGGCTTCAACAGGTCATGGTTTTACGGGTAGTGCCAGGGACTAACCACCGCGGTCTAAAATCTTTACGCAAATTTCCCATTTTATCTTTTTTGGTGGATTAGCAGTGACGTCAGGCTGCAATACCCCTTCAAATGCCCCAATTTCAACCCTTAGTGGGAATATCGGACCATAGGATTCTCAAAAATTACGTTGCCTTGGCGAACTTCGAGCGTAACCTATGACTAGTGGTTCGCCTCCGCAGTGGGTGCGTGATGTGTGACCTGTGCGAAAAATCTGTCGCGTAGCAAAAAATTCCCCTAAGGGAGTTCGGGATGTGTATTGTCCAGAACAGGCTCGTCATTGCTGTTCTATTATTAGGTGTACTTGCGGTCGTAGCTGAAGCCTCATCGACGCCTCCGATGCCGAAAGCGGCCGCGCCAGCGACCCAGCCGGTCGCAACCACGCCCGACGCCAGCGGTCTGCGCGGCGTGCAAGACATGATCTTTGACTTCACTCATCTCGGCGAAGCTCCGCCCGTCGCCTATTTTCCCGACCCCGCAACCACGGAGAAAGACACCGTCGTCATCCCCTTCCCGGCGACGTTCTGGACGGGCCTGTCAACCCTGGCGGGCATGGCCGGCATCTATATCAAGCGCCGCATCCGCCTGTAGGGCGCTTTGCTGGTAGAGCGCGTTGCTTTATCGAAGGCAACCGGCGAACAAGCGCGGGGGCCAACGGCCAAACCGGTAATCCCCGCCAGCGTCACTAGACTCTTGTCTTCCTGCATTTCTTCGAACAACTTTCCCAGTATTAAATGACCGGGTGGACCGGCACGCGCCCATCGGATAAACTCCCACCCCGCCGCGGGCGCCCCGTCGCCCCGAGCGATCCCGGAGAGGTGGCCGAGTGGCCGAAGGCGCAGCACTGGAAATGCTGTAGCTGACGAAAGTTGGCTCGCGAGTTCGAATCTCGCCCTCTCCGCTAACGTAGCTCGTCATGAACACAACGTTTGTGCCGGGCTTCTTTTATGCGCCGCCGCCGCCGGCGCGACCGCTGATTGCTGTAGTTGGCCAAGCTAGTTGGGATTTTTGGCCACGTAGTTGGGACGACTCCCCGGCGCAGACCGTAAGCCCGGGCTTTTGCCCGAGCTTTTTTACGCCCCTCTGAAATCCCCCTCGAACGCAGATCAAACAGCCGTCGA
>JBBQSU010000201.1:0-4904 GCA_038234815.1 Tepidisphaerales bacterium
ATAAAGAGTGACGTGCCAGTCAATGAAGGGGGGCTGCCCGCAGACAACTTCCGCGGCAGGCGTTTTGCCGTCGATTTCGTAAGTGGTCCATGACTTGGGATGATTGAGTGCCGGGGCCCCGCCAATGTCATTGTTTTGAATTTGCATCTCCAGCGTCGCGTTGGGACGGAAAATCGAAATGGATGAAACGCCGAAGCGCGGCCCTTGCGGGGTCTCGAAGCGCGCCGCGAGCATCGCCGCAATCCGGCCATCGGGCAGCCGGAAAGACCAGTTCGGCGAGTCCCCATCTTTCGCCCAGGCCGGATAGCCCTTCCGGATAAACTCAGATGAGACAACCACCGGCGGGCCGAGGCGGATCTTCTCGCCGGACCATGGAATGGTGAGCGCGGTCGGAGGAATCGCGACATCGTCGGCCGGCATCAGCGTCGGGTCCGGCGTCTTGGCAGTGGAATGGCAGCCCGCCAGCATCGCGAAGGCCGCACAGAGTACAACCCAGACGGCGGGCCTTGAGCGGGAAGTTTTTTTCATGACGGTTTCCGCGAGAAATGAATATCACCGTGGATTGTAGAGCATGCAGAAGCCCAGACAAGCGCCGTGACCTCAGGACAATCGCATTCTCGGTCGTGGCATCGACATCCTGCCGATGATCGGCCGCAGCCGATGCCCCCCCAACATTAGCGGACACTCACCTTTCCCCGGCGAATAATCCGATTAACCCCAGTAGTAATCCGCCCGATGTTTCAGGATGGGGGAAGTTCCTGAAACCCTGGAGATTCAACATGGCAGACGCCTCTGAAGATGTCCTCGCAGTTGATTACGTCGAAGGGGTTTGTATCGCCACCCTGCTGGTGCGTGAAATGAACAGCGAGGCCTCGGAACGCCTGTCTTCGAGTTTGCTCGCCTTGCTCAATGACGGCAAAAGCAAACGCTTCGTGCTGGATTTCGACGCCGTGCGCTACATGGAGTCGTCATGCTTCGGAGCCCTGGTAACCTTTGTGAAATGGCTCTCGCGGTTGGATGGAATGATCGCGCTGGCCAACGTCTCCGAAAACGTCCGGTTCATGTTTGCCGTGACAAAACTCGACAAGGTCTTTCCGCTGCACCGCGACGTGCCCACAGCGCTGCGATCGTTTGCCGCACCTGGGTGAACGGGAGCGAAAGCACGATGCGGCTTCATCAAAGGAGTTAGGGCAGTGCGCGGCGAGTGCGGTGAGAGTTTCATTGGGAAAACATGCCGGCTCTTTCCCGCTGATCAGCCCTGTTCAAACATGTTCAGCTGGTGCCGCTCCAGCCCAAACTTGCTCGTCTGCAAATCCACCGGAATCGGATAATTGCCCGACCAGCACGCCGTGCAATAATTCTCCGGCGCCTTGCCCATGCTCTTTAGCATGCCCTCGAGCGACAGGTACGCCAGCGAGTCGACTTCAATGAAATCTTTAATCTGGTCGACAGTCCGGCCATTCGCGATCAGTTCGGTGGGCGTCGGGAAATCAATGCCAAAAAAACAGGGATGCCGAATCGGCGGACACGAAACCCGCATGTGGATCTCCTTCGCCCCCGCCCGCCGCAGCGCCAGCATCTTGCCCCGAGTGGTGGTGCCGCGAACAATCGAATCTTCCACCACGATCACCCGTTTGTCTTTGACCATTTCAGGAATTACGATCAGCTTCATCTGCACGGCAAGGTCACGCATATGCTGCGAAGGCTGAATGAAAGATCGCCCCACATACCGGTTCGGCACGATCCCTTCTTCAAACGGAATCCCCGACTGCTTGGAATAGCCCAGCGCAGCCGAACGGCCCGAGTCAGGAATCGGTATCACAATATCCGCATCAACCGGCGCCTCGATCGCAAGCTGCCGCCCCATGCGCTGCCGCACATGCATCACAACATCGCCGAAAAGATTGGAAGACGGGCTGGCAAAATAAACGTGTTCGAAAGCGCAGTGGGCGTGCCGCGACGGGATGGATTCAGTGAAGTACCTGCTCGTCAGAACGGTCCCAGTCTTGTCGATCGTGACGATCTCCCCCGGTTCAACCTCCCGAATATAAGTCGCCTGGATGCTCGTCAGCGCACAGGTCTCAGAGGCAACGCAATAAAACCCGTCACGCGTCTGGCCAATCACCAGCGGCCGAAATCCCCACGGATCGCGGCACGCTTCCATCCGATCGGCAAACAGAAAAAGAAACGAAAACGCCCCCTGCAAATGCCGCAAAACATGAGCCAGAGGATCCGGCTTATCCTGGTGCGCCGGCTTCGCCAGCATGTGCAAAACGACTTCCGTATCTGAAGTCGAATAAAAAATATGCCCGAACTTCTGATACTCATGCTTGATCCGAGCCGCGTTGACCAGGTTGCCGTTGTGCGCCACCGCCACCTGCCCGCCGATGTACTCCTCAAGGATCGGCTGCGCGTTGCATTTGCGATTCGAACCCGCCGTGGAGTATCGCACATGCCCGATCGCCAGCGACCCGGACATCTGCTTTAGGATATCTCGCTTAAACACATCGGCAACCAACCCCAGCCCGGAGTGGGCGTTGATGACCGTGCCGTCCGAGTAGGCGATGCCCGCCGATTCCTGCCCGCGATGCTGCAGGGCATAGATGCCGTAATAGCACCGTTCAACCGCATCCGTCGGCCCGCAAATGCCAAAAATACCGCACTTTTCTTTCTTCTCGCCAGACAGTTCCGAGACAATTTCAATGGGCAGGTCGGCCGCGGTCGGAGGTGCGTACTGTGGGAGTGAGAGAGGTTTGGAAAGAGGATGGCCGCCAGCGTCCGAATACGACATTCCGAAACTCCCGAAGCCTGCGCGGGGAGCACAAGCATTGAATGAGCAGCTTTTCAAAAGACAAAAATCAGTATAGGCAAATCGCCGAACTCTTTCCAGACGAAACAGCGCGTTTGGAACCAAAGTGAAGGAGAATAGCTCGTTAAAGTTTAGCCGCGAGCCGCAGGCGAGCGCTCCGGCACGAGCGCACCGGCAAGTTTAGTTGCCGGCACATCAGCAGTAGAATACCGGCCTTGAATGTTTCCCGGAGCAACCTACGATGAATTTGCAGGGCGCACGCTTATGGGTGGTCCGCCATGGCGGAATCATTTGCGACAGTCATTGATTCGCCCCGCCTAATGGCTTCTCAGTCCTCAGTTCTCCGGCGAGACAGATTATGGCTCCTCTTGGACAAGCGGTCATGAAACATACAGTCGGCTGCGTCTCATTCCTGAACTCAAAACCCTTGATCGACCCGCTGGTGGGCCGCCCGGATGTCGAAATTCATTTCGCGGTGCCCTAGGCGCTGCTCGCGCTGGTGGAAAGCGGAATAGTCTCCACGGCCCTGATGAGCGTCGTGGATTACCAGGAAAGCCAACGCGAATTATTCCTCCTCCCCGCCGGAATGATCGGCTGCGATGGCCCAACCCTTACCGTGCGAATTTATTCCAAGGTTCCGCCAACAGAAATTTCCGTGGTCCATGGCGATACCGACAGTCACACCAGCGTGGTGCTGGCGCAGGTGATCCTCGCCCAGCGCTACGGCCGTTCAGTGCGGATGCTGTCCCACGCCGCACACGAAGGCGACCACCGCGGCGGCCCCGAAACCATGCTCCTCATCGGCGACAAAGTCGTCAACGCCGCCCCCGATTCCAATGAGTACCGCTACCAACTCGACCTCGGCGAAGAATGGAAAGCCCTCACCGGCCTGCCCTTCGTCTTCGCGATGTGGATGATGCGCCGCGACATGGTCGACATGGAACTGGCCCAAATGCTGGCCGAAGCCCGCGCCCAAGGAGCCGCGATGACAGAGCGCCTCCTGGATCGCCATTGCGCAGAAAAAGGCTGGCCCCGCGATTTAGCACGCCAATATTTTACAGAATACCTGCGCTACGAAGTGACCGACCGCGCCCGCCTCGGGCTGGTGAGATTTTTCGACCTGGCCGGAAAACAGGGCCTGCTGCAGATCGCGAGAGCGCTCAACTATTTGGAACTGAGTTAGGCTGCTATAATACGGCGCAACCTTAACGGGAGACGCACAATGTCTGCGATCGTATCCAATCCGGCAATCCTCGGTGGCACACCTTGCTTCAGGGGCACGCGCGTTCCGTTGCAGAACCTCATGGACTATCTCGAGGGCGGAGACAGTCTGGAGGTCTTCCTTGAACAGTTTCCATCGGTGAGCCGTCAACAGGCCACCGCGGTCCTCCAGGAAATGTCAAACGCCTTGGTGAGCAAGGTTGAAGTTGAGCACGCGGTATGAAGATCCTTCTGGATGAAAACCTGCCGCGGATCCTGGGAAAGGAACTTGTCGGCCATGAGGTCGTGACCGTGCAAAGAGCAGGGTGGAGCGGCATCGAAAATGGGAGACTTCTTACGCTGGCACAAGACCAGTTCGACGCATTTATTACAGCCGATAGAAATCTCCAATACCAGAATGTGATTTCTCGTTTCAAAATAGCGCTAGTGCTCCTCCGAGTTGGAAGCACCCGTATTCCCGATGTTCTGCAGAAAGCGCCGGATATTCTGGCCGCGTTGCCACGAGCAAAGCCGGGCCAAGTCCTCGAAATTCTGTGACCAGCGAACCAAAGGCCCCATCTCGATGGGCTAAACGCAACCAACATAAGGAAGACCGCCCATGACGATGAACGACAAACTGCTTGAAACAATCCATCTGCTGAACTTCCGCGACCGCTGCCTGCATGCCGCCGATGAAAGCGGCGGCAACATCGCCAAAAAATTTCAACAGCTCGGCGTCACCGATACCCCGGAAAATCGCATCGCCTATCGCGGTGCGATGATCACCACCCCCGGCTATCACGAAGTGATCGGCGGCGTGATCCTCTTCGATGAAACCTTTCGCCAAAGCTATGAAGGCGTGAAGGTAACCGAGATTCTGCAACGCCAGAACGTG
>JBBQSU010000202.1:0-4751 GCA_038234815.1 Tepidisphaerales bacterium
ATGCAACCCAAATTCCCTTTCCGTTAACATGATCAATCCGGGAGATGGTTCACGGATGGGTCGACAAAGTCCGGGCTGGAATGCCAGTGCCAACTATGGACGGCATGGCAAAGGAACGGACAAGAAAAGCACGTACAACAACATTCTGTTTGCTGACTTTCACGTGGCCCCGGTTCCCATGTACGTACTTTGGAGCGGAGTAAGCTCCGACTATACGGCAAGTGGCAAGTACGCTCGTATGTGGGGTGTCGCCCCATAAGAGCGACAACGCGAACTTACTCTATTGGGTTTGACCTTGCCCGTCTCAATTTCTTACTGGAAACGAACGTGTTGAATTTTGCTTTGTTCAGGGGCGCTCTCGCCGCGGTTTCGACGTTACTTCTAGTGGGCTTCGCATTTGCTGGTCATTTTCCGGCAGATTCGGGGGTAATTGACGTTACCGCCCCGCCCTATAACGTAGTTCCCAACGACAACAAGGACGCCACCGCAGCCATTCAAAAAGCGCTGGACGATTACCCCGCGGCCAACCGGATCATTTATCTCCCCGCAGGCGTATACACCATCACTGACACGCTGAAATGGAGTGTCGGCAACCCCGGCGACGGCGACGACGCCAAGCGGACGATTCTCGAAGGCGACGGCCCGGACCGCACGATCCTCCGAGTGCCTGACGGGCAAAATGGATTTTCTGATCCGGCCAAGCCGCGGGCGGTCATCAATACGGGATTCAAGCCGGCCCAGCGGTTCAGAAATGGCGTGCGCTCGCTGGCAATCGATGTCGGCAAGGGCAACCCCGGCGCGATCGGTTTGCAGTTCAATGCTTCAAATCAAGGCTCCGTCCGAGACCTGCGAATCATTGCCGGTGAAGGGTCCGGTGCGATCGGGCTGGATCTGGGCTACACCGATGAGATCGGTCCTTTGCTTGTGAAGAATGTCGAAATCAACGGATTCGAAATCGGCGTGAGCACCCGCCACGCCGTTAACTCAATAACATTCGAGGGCCTGCACGTTCAGGACCAACGCAAAGCCGGGTGGATTAACGACGCACAAGTGGTTTCCGTGCGAAAGTTCAGCAGTCGTCAACGCGGCGACGTGCCGGCGCTTGCCAACACGTCTGAGATTGGAGTCGTCACACTGATCGAAGCGGAGATCAAGAACGAAACGAGTTCTTCGCTGGCCGGTGTGATTAATAAAGGTCGGATGCTGGTGCGCGATTCTTCAGTTGCCGGATACCGGGTCGGCATTGAGTCGGCGGAACGGACGGAAGCAGCGGGGGCGATTCGCGAGTGGGTTTCGCATCCGGTCGTGTCTGCGTTCGCATCAGGGGCTGGCACATTGCGCCTGCCGATCAAGGAAACGCCGGCGGACGTCAATAGTCCTCTTGAAAAGTGGGCCGGCCCACACCAATTTGGCGGCTCGCCGGAGGACAAGCTGGACGATACGGAGGCCGTTCAGAAAGCGATCGATTCCGGCGCGGAAACGATTTACTTTCCGCAGGGTAAGGGAAAGTGGATCATCGACGGCGAGCTTCTGGTAAGGGGGAAGGTCGCGCGTCTGACGGCGCTGGAGGGCGGAATTGTCGGTAAGGGCAAAATCCGGATCGTCGATTCGGCGGACGGGCCTGCGGTCGTTCACATTGATCGGATAGAAACGAGCTATCAAAAGCTGGCGCTTTCTGTTGAAACCAGTCGCACGGTTGTGATCAGCGGATGCCTCTGGGGTTCTGGGGTGACGCGCCCGGGCAAAGGCGACCTGTTTGTAGAGGATTTTTGTGGCGGGCCGTTGCGATTTAATGGCGGGAATATCTGGGCCAGGCAATTGAACTTTGAACCGACGGGTGTCCACTTGGGCAACGACGGGGCCAACGTTTGGGTCTTGGGATACAAGACCGAACGTCCTGGTGAACTTGTTGAATGCAAGAACGGCGGGCGTACTGAAATTCTCGGGCTTTTTGCCTATGCCACGTCACGCGAAAAGATCGAGCCGATGTTTTCTGTGGATAGCGGCTCGGCACTGTCTGTTACCTACGGCGAATCCTGCTTTAACGGCAAGCCGTTCTGGACGGTATTGAAGGAGACTCGTGAGGGCGAAACGCGCTATCTCTACAAGAACCAGTTGAATGCGCGTTCAGGGGGCAGCATGGCGGCACTGCTAACGGCTTATCCGCCGTCGTCTTCATCGGCGCAGACAACACCGCTTCCGCAGATTCCGCCCCCGGCATCTGTTCCAACCACGGTGCCGACAGCCGCCCCCCGCGCAACGTTCGACCCCAAGCCCGCAGCAGGCATTGCGACGTTTGCTGACGGCAAGCGGGTTGTCGAACCGCTCGATGATCTGAAAATTGACAAGTCGGGGCGCATCAACGGCGTCGGCGGGTGGGTTGCCGACAAGCCTGACGGGGTTACTCTGGTTTCACCTGCCGGACAGGGCAATCCATCAACCAAAGTTTTGCAAATCCGCGGGACTGGCAACAGCACGGACGCCAAGAATTATCGCGTGGCCGAAAAGGCGTTTGCTAACCCTGAATTTGCCGACACGGACATCGTCTGCTATTCCGCGATGGTGCGACCCGAGCCTGGCGCCTATGGCGTGCCTGCATGGGAAACCAACGTCGGCCTCCGCGTCCCCCGACGGCCCGGCCAGCCGTTGACCAAGAGTCAGTATGCCCACCCCGAGGGTTTGGGAGTTCAATTTGGAACCGTGCGCGCCAGCGGAAACAGTGCGTCCGCGGTCCCATTTTTCATCCGATCCACCGGCGGGGCAAAAGAGGCGCAGGCCTCCGAACAGGGCGCAACGCCTGGCCATTGGTACGAACTGCGACTGGTGATTGTGCCCGGCGCTTCCGGTGATCTTTCAAAAGCAACGGCCTCCCTGTTCTATCGCGATTTGTCCGCCGGCGAAAAGCAGTTTTCGGCCAGCAGTCTGCAGGCCGTTCCCATTGGCTTGAGTGCCAGCAATCGCCCGGCCCTGTGGTCGGTCTGGGTGGTGCAGGGCAAGTTCTCCGGCCAATACAGCGATCTAGCCGCCATTCGGCTGGACGCACCCCCGGCAGTCGCGAAAGCGGCTCCCTAGCTAACTCTTTGGATCGATTATGCACATGACTTCCTCCCTCCTCGTTGCGATCATCGCAGTATCCGCGTCGGCATTTTGTATGGCCGACGAAAATCCCCGGGTCATGCAATTCCCCGCCGACGCCGGGTATGTCGATGTCACGCAAGCCCCCTACAATGCCGTCGCCGATGGGAAAACTGATTGCGCGGCCGCGATTCAGAAGGCGCTGGACGAGGCCCGCTACCTCTATCTTCCCAACGGCACGTATCTGGTCAGCGATACGATCAACTGGGGCATGAAGGAACCGGAGGCCAAGCGGAAGATCCTGCAGGGGCAGTCGCGGGACGGGGTGATTATCCGCTTGAAAGATGCCGCCAAGGATTTCGATCAACCTAACCGGCCCAAAGAAGTGCTGCGCCTTGCCAGTCGTGGGAATCTCGAAGGCCCGGCCAACGCTTTCCGAAATGCGATCTACGACCTGACGATCGAAGCCGGCGAGAAAAACCCCGGAGCCATTGGGATTCTTTTCTATGCCCACAATCAAGGTGCAATGGAAAACGTGCGCGTCGTTTCCAAGGGCGAGCATAGCGGGTTGGTGGGCGTTGATCTTTATCGCGGGCTGACCGGTCCATGCCTCGTGAAGAACGTAATCGTCGAAGGTTTCGATTACGGCGTGCGCGCCGGTGGAACTGTGCGCCAGATTACTTTCAGCGGGCTGACATTGAAGGGGCAGCGAAAGTATGGCCTTTACAACGACAACAACGTGTTGTCGCTCGAAGACCTGACCAGCGACAATACCGTCCCCGCAGTGCATAACCGTGCCGGATGGGGTTTCATCACGCTGATCAATGCCCAGCTCCGCGGCGGGGACCCGTCGGTTTCGGCTATCGAAAACGTCAATGGCGACGTTTTCCTGCGCAACATCCACTCCGCGGGCTATGCCCGTGCGCTGACAAGCGGCGGCCATGCCGTCGAAGGATCGAGTGTTGACGAGTTCACGACCGGAGGCGTCCATACGCTTTTTCAATCGGGCCAAAAGAGTCTGAATCTGCCCATTGAAAAGACGCCGGAAGTGGCATGGGATTCACCCGATCAGTGGGTGCCGGTCACACGGTTTCAGCCGGTCCAAGCCGAATACACCACAGAACGCGGGCAGAAGCGAAAATACATGGACTGGGCACCGGCGATCCAGCAGGCGATAGATTCTGGGGCTAAGACGGTCTACTTTCCCGACCTGCCGCAAAAGCAAAACTACACGATTGGCACGACAGTCATCCTTCGCGGAAATCTGAAGCGGTTTTTCGGGTCGGAAGCAGACTTTTCCTATCGGCAGCCGGCGGATCAACCGGCGTTTCGTATTGCCGACGGTGCTGCGGGCACCGTTGTCATGGAACGATTCCAGCGAGGGTATGGCGGCAGCGCACTGGCCATCGAGATCGACACCGGCCGCACGGTCGTCATTCGCAACTGCATCCCGGGTACGGTCACATCCACCGCCAAGCCGGGCAGAGTTTTCCTTGAGGACGTCTGCGGCGGGCCGTTTGAATTTAAAAACAAAACCATCTTCGCTCGGCAGCTCAATCCCGAACCGCGCGTTGCCAAAATCACAAATGATGGTGGATCGCTTTGGATCATGGGTTACAAATCCGAGCAGCCCGGGCAGGTGGTGGTTACGCGCAATGGTACGACCGAACTGATCG
>JBBQSU010000203.1:0-4633 GCA_038234815.1 Tepidisphaerales bacterium
TCGACCAACCGCGAGATCGAATGCAGTATCTACACGATCGGAATGATCATGCTGGAGAAAATCAACGCCAGCCCCCAACGACTGCTAGAGGCTATTATGAACTTGTCAGAACTTGTCGCGCCAAACTGGGGATGATTCAGGTGAGGCAAGAATCGGTCGCACTTGTGTAAATTTCTCAAACCCAGCCAAGCACCCCGGATTAAAAATATTTCGCCCCGATGAGCCGAGCTCGGAGGGCTAGAGTTTGAAAGCATGGCGTGGCGCCCAGACATATCAGGCAGAACTGCCCGCCGACAGATTCCGAAAAAAAGGGAAGCAGGCCGTCAATGCACCCGCATAAATCGCAGAAGTATCCTGACGCACCCGGCAGGTCACGAACGGATCGGACACGGTCCCCAGCGGCGAAAAGCGGGGTGGGATGCGCGTTGTCGGCTGGCCCCCTCCGCTGGTTCACCATCTGTCGCCCCATCGTCACGGAAATCTATCACCCCTGGACCGATCACGACGACTAAAGTTGGAAATGGAGAATGTCTGATGCGAATTGGAAAAGATACGGTTGTCGTTATTACCGGTGCGTCTGGCGGAGTGGGACGGGTCACGGCAAGAATGCTTGGGCAACGACAAGCAAAGGTGGCTTTACTGGCCCGCGGAAAGGACGGTTTGGAAGCGGCCAAGCGGGAGGTGGAATCGGCTGGTGGAAAGGCCATCGTCATTCCCACGGACGTCAGTCAGTTCGAGCAAGTCCAAGCTGCCGCCAGCGAGACCGAGCGGGTGTTCGGTCCCATCGACCTGTGGATTAACAACGCCATGGTGTCGATGTATAGCCCCTTCACGCGGATGACACCCGAGGAGTTCAGACACATTGTTGATGTGACGTTCATGGGAACGGTGTATGGCACGGACTGCGCGCTCCAGCGGATGATGCCGCGCGACCGCGGGTGCATCGTCTTCGTCGGCTCGGCGCTGGCATTCCGATCGATTCCGCTTCAAAGCGCCTATTGCGCTTCAAAGCACGCGATTCAAGGATTCTTCGAATCGCTCCGTTCGGAGTTGATTCACCAGAAAAGCGCCGTGCGCCTTACGGTGGTCAATATGCCCGCGCTGAATACCACGCAGTTTACGTGGACGCGCAACCGTATGGCTCACAAGGCCAGACCGACAGGCACAATCTTCCAACCGGAAATCGCGGCCGAGGCAATTCTTTTTGCTGCGGAGCATCACCGGAGAGAAATGATGGTCGGATACACCACGGTCGAAGCGACGCTCGGCGAAAAATTCATCCCCGGTTTGCTCGACCATTATCTCGCCAGGGCGGCGTGGGATGGTTCAATGCTGGACCAGCCCGCTGACGCCGACAAGCCTGACAATTTTTGGAATCCGCTGCCCGGCGATCATGGCGCGCACGGCCCATGGGACGATTTCGCTCACAACTTCAGCCCGCAGTTTTGGGCGTCCAAGCATAGGGTCGCGCTATTGGCCGGCGGACTGGCGGGTTTGGCGGGTTGGGCAATGAGTCGATTGACCGATTCATCGAGCAAACCGCGGCGAGCGAAAAGCAGAGTCAGATAATTACTCCGAAAAAGATGATGTATGACTGCAGCTCAGCGTTATGACGTTTCCAGAGCATTATAAGCTCGGAGCGATTCTATAGCCCTGTTTGGCGTCTAACCCTGTCCACCTTGGCGTGTCTGATCCTGCAACAGGAGTTTGATATGACACGCATCAGCCAACTATTGAGTTACAAGACGGCTTTGCTGACACTGGCGATAGGAATGGGCGTAGGTTCGATAACTGCGACCCCGGCGCAGGCCGGCTTCCGCGTTGGGATCGACATTCGTGAACCGCAGCGCCCGATGCAGCGGGATCGTGACTATGATCGCCACGATGACCGTGACCGTTACGACCACGAAGGCCGATGGGAAGACTGCAGTCAGGAGCGCGTGTGGGTGCCTGCGATCTATCGCACGGAGTGCCAGCGCGTGTGGGTCGAACCGACCTGCACTTCCGTCACCGAAAAAGTGTGGGTACCGGAAATTTACGAGGACCGCGAGATTCTGCACCGGTCCAACGGCCGCGAATGGCACGAACACGTGCGTGTGGTGATCGCGCCCGCGCATTATGAGGTGCGCACGCGCCAGGTGGAGACCTCGCCTGGACATTGGGAAGAACGGCCCGTGCAGGTGCTGGTCAGCGGCGCCCACTGGGAAGTGCGTCCGATCGCTCAAGCCCCACGACGTGATCCGCGCGACTCCTGGAGCTTTGAGTTCGGTCAACGCTGGTAAATCGGTCAATCGGCTCCGCTTACAGGATCGCACCATAGCTTGTGTCATGCTCGGCAGATAATCTGTCGGGCATGACACAGAAGCTGGCTTTTATCGGCATGGGAATCATGGGCCGGCCAATGGCGGGTCACCTGCTCTCAGCGGGTTATCCATTGACGGTTTACTCTCGAACTAAGGCCACAGCCAGGCCGCTGCTCGATCAGGGCGCCGTGTGGGCCGATTCACCAAAACAGGCGGCCAGTCAGGCTGATGTTGTTTTCGTCTGCGTGACGGACACGCCGGACGTGCAAGCGGTGCTGTTGGGCCCGTCGGGCGTGATCGAGGCCGCCCGGCCCGGTCTGTTCGCGATCGATCATTCCACTATTTCTCCCAGCGTGACGCGAAGTATGGCGGCAAAGTTGCAGTCCCACGGGGTTACACTGATCGATGCTCCCGTCAGTGGCGGAGATATTGGCGCCATTAATGCCACGCTGTCGATCATGGTCGGCGGACCGGCCGATGCCTTTGCCCTCGTCCGCCCGATGCTCGAGCGTATGGGCAAGACCATCACTCATTGTGGGTCGGTCGGGTCGGGGCAGCTAACCAAGCTCGTCAACCAGGTGCTGGGGGCGATTACCAACCTTGCGGTCTGCGAAGCCATGACCCTGGTGCAGCACGCCGGGCTTGATAGCGCAAAGACCATTGCTGCAGTCGCCAGCGGGGCGGCAGGATCGTGGCAACTCACGCACCTGGCCCCGCGGATGCTGGCCGGCGATTTCGCTCCCGGCTTCATGGTGGACCTGCAACTCAAAGACCTTCGCCTGGCGATAGAAGAAGCCGAGTGCCTGGGGCTGAACCTCGAAGCGCTCAAACTGGTGACCACGCTTTTCAAACAGGTGCAATCCACAGGCGGAGGAAAGCTTGGCACGCAGGCGCTATTCAAAGCGGTGAATCCGCAATAAATGCGCTCCGCATCGGCTGGCAGCGCGATTTTGTTTTACGTCGGCAGGGCGTATGATTGCTCGCGCGGGCAGCCGTAGCTCAGCTGGATAGAGCATTGGATTTCTAATCCAACGGTCGCAGGTTCGAATCCTGCCGGCTGCGTTTTTAGACGCTCTGGTTACATTCCCATCGCGCCAGGACATCGAAACGAGGTCTTTCCCTATCCCGAGCGGCCCTATTTCACCAATCATGCGACTGAACATGTCCGCGGTTACGGCATCCGTGAGGTCGTCGGATTGCTTGACGGCGTTGCGCCCATGCTTGCCGAAGCTGGCGCCACTAAGCCTGTTTGCATTACAAATGTAGACCCAGCGCGCCGGCCAGCCTGACCTGCAGCAGCTCGGCCACTCTCGTGCGCACCGCTTGGCCGACGTCGTTTCGGGTTGAGTTCCCATGTTTGGTCAGAAGCATGGGCAGTCTGTTTCTTAGTGGTCTAGGTGGATGTCGCACATTATCGGCCGTTAGGGGAGAGATTTTTGACTTGTTTGAACCGGTGGTGACAAACAAGTTCGAGCTGCCAAAGGTAGTCATCGACAAAATCAACTTGGTGTCCTCGAAACTTGGTTTTGTCTTGAAGCAAACCTCTCTGGCAGCCACCACGAAGTTTAAGGATTGTTGCAAGGACGGCAAGCTGATCGAGAATGGGCAGATTGAGGAGCAAGGCTCGATCACCTTCAAGATTTGGGGAAAGGAAGTTCCAGTTCCGGGCTGGGCTACGCCAACACAACACAGGGAACACGATTTCAGGGTCATCATTATAACCATCGATATCTAGCTCGGCCTTTATGCGAGCGTAGACGTGAACCTGACCGCAGCCGGCTGGCAAAGTACAAGCGAATGTAGCCCTGCGGATAACTGCAAGTACGGTCATGTGGGCTTGGGACTTACGCTGGGTCTTAACGTCAAGTTCGAGTTGATTGCATGCGTGGAGTCTTGGTGGTCGAGCAAGAAGTGCGCTGGCGTCGAAATCCAGCCGGTCGGGGTGTCAGGAACCGTTGAGGGCGGAGTGGCCTATCACGAGCCGACGTGTCAAACGGGAGTCACTGGCTACGCCAAGGTCAAGGATGTGAGAGTGTCCGCTGTCTTCAAGCTCCCTGCGATCGGCTCAAAAGGCGTTACGCAGACGCTCTCTTGGGACTTCGGTGGTTTCACAATTTGGGATTCAGGTTCGGGATCGTGATTTGCAACCAGAATCCGTGTGCTAGGCCGCGTTTGACGTGACGGTGCTGCCTATTTTTGGAGGAACTCTAATGTTCTCTTGGCTGCGAGTGTTCATCGGAACGATGTTGTGTGCTTCAATGGCGTACGCCGCAGAGAAGGCTCACCCCGTAACGCGCCCGCTGCCCATCAAGATCGAGGGCGAAATGGGT
>JBBQSU010000204.1:0-4589 GCA_038234815.1 Tepidisphaerales bacterium
GAGCGAGCGATCTCCTGGAAACTCTCAAATGCCGGAAAGTACCGTTTCATATGGGCGGCAGTTTACTGGTGATAGCTTCAAAGAACCACCGGGCTGCCGATGCCGACGTGCAATTCGGAGATATTGCTCGCCAATCACGGAAACTTCAAAGTTGTCTCGACATTGCCCCCCTTAGGAACGAAAATACGGACCATGCCATTCGACATCACGGTGACGCGTGTTTTCGCCGCCGCCCATCAGCTTCGCCTTTATGACGGTTCGCTCGAACCGTTGCACGGGCACAACTGGAAGCTGGCGGTTACGGTAACGGCCGACCAACTCGACACGATCGGCGTAGTGATGGATTTCCATGAACTGGAGCGCAGGGTTGCAGAGCTGGTCGATTCGCTGCACAACAGCCACTTAAACGACCACCCGGCGTTTGCGGGCATCAATCCTTCGACAGAAAATGTTTGTTTATATATTGCCAAGAGCCTGGATCTTCCTCCGAGTGTCAGCCTGACGCGGGTTGATGTGTGGGAGACGGAGACCTGCCAGGCAACCTATCGTCCGGTAGGCGCGAAGTTTCAAGGTGAAAGTAGATGAGGGCACGTCAATTCATCTCGGCGGGCGTCTGCACATTTCTTGCGATGTTGCTGGGCGGTTGCGCAGGCACCGGACGATCCCTTGAAAGCAACGCCGGAGCCGGTCGCTGGGTCGTCAAAACCATCGGCGACGATAAGGTGATATTTGGCAACCCGCAGATCGCGGTGGTCGGCAACGAATTTGTTGTCACCGGCACCCTCACCCGCACACCGGGCTATAAGGGCGAGATCGATGGCCGAGTGGCGGTGATATTCCTGTCCACCCAAGGCGAGTTTCTAAACCAGATCATCCTGACACTGGACCGGCAAGAAGTGCCTGCCGCCGGGAGCGCCGGGTACTCATTGCAATACGGCTGGATCCCTCCCACCGGATCGACGGTGGTGATCGAACTGGCCGGCGACCGCGCGACGCCGCTTGCTACCAGCAGCGGGCCGGTGGTAAATCCGAATACAGTCAGTCAATCGGATTTCACCCGCACCCCGATCGCGCCCAGCCGGTCTTATCAAACGCCCCAGAATGCCCAGCCCCGACCGGGCGCTCGCGGAAGTCGGCGATAGTTGCCGTGAGCGGCGCCGCCCTCGTCGCCTCCTCTGTCCTGTTAAAACGGCACATTGCATGCCGTCGGCACGCATTACTACAATCCTGTTATGTGGATGAGTTCCGAAGACGCCCAAGCGCTGCTTGACCTGACTCGGCGGACCATCCGCCTGGCTCTCGGTGCCCCGGACGCTTCACTTGTGCCGGATGATCGCCCGGCTTTCCAGCAGCGGGCCGGCGCGTTCGTTTCGTTGCACGTCGCGGGCAACCATGCGCTGCGGGGTTGCATGGGCCGACTCGACGCCAGCGAACCTGTCGGACAGGTCGTCGCCGAGATGGCCGAGGCGGTTCTCCGCGACCCGCGATTTTCTGATCGGCGCATTACTCTGGCCGAACTTCCCGATTTGGAGGTTGAACTGAGCCTGATATCGCCGATGGAGCCGGCCTCTGGCCCGCTTGACTTCGACCTGCTTGAACATGGAATCTATCTGACGATCGGCGAAAAATCAGGCGTATTTCTACCGCAGGTCGCCCGCGAAACGCAGTGGAGCAAAGAAAAGCTCTTATCTCACCTTTGTAGCGAGAAGATGGGACTTGGTCCCGATGACTGGCGCAATCAGGGTCAACTGCAAAGATTCACCTGCCAGGTGATCGGCCCGGTTCGATTCTAAACGTGCGCACGGGTTTCAGGCCACGGCCGCGGTCACTTTCATCGCCGCGTCGGTCAGATCATTGGCGGGGATGAGCGTCGGCAGCTTGCTCTTGGCGTTATCAAGAATTACTCGCGCTTTTTCGCTGTTGGTGCCTTCCAGTCTAACCACCACGGGCACCTTAAAGCCCAGTTCCGTGCCGGCCTGCACCAAGGCGTCAGCGATCAGGTCACACTTGGCAATTCCGCCGAAACTGTTCACCAGGATCGCTTTGACCTTCGGGTCTGACAGGATGATGCCAAAAGCCTCGCGCGCCCCTTCGGCCGTCACCCCGCCGCCGACGTCCAAAAAGTTAGCCGGCTCCTTGCCGTACAGTTTGATGATGTCCATCGTCGCCATCGCCAGCCCCGCCCCATTCACCAGGCAGCCGATCGTGCCATCGAGCGCGATATAGTTCAAATTCGCCTTCTTGGCGCGCACGTCCAGTTCCTTTTCCTGCGATTCATCGGCCATGGCATCAATTGCCTTCTGTCGAAACATCGCGTTGTCGTCGAAATTGAACTTGGCATCCAAAGCCAGCAGTTTGCCGTCGTTGGTGACAACAAGAGGATTGATCTCGGCCAGGGAAGCGTCCGTTTTCAAAAACGCCTTGGCGAGATTAGAAATTAACTTCGCGGCCTCGGAGGCCATCTTGTCCTTGAAGCCCAATTTGTAGGCGATGTCGCGGGCCTGAAACCCCGCCAACCCCAGCGCCGGATGGAACGGCTCTTTGAGCACCTTTTCTGGTGATTTTTTAGCGACTTCTTCGATTTCCACCCCGCCTTCGGCAGAGGCAATGAGCGTGGCGGTGTGGCGCGTGCGGTCGATGGTGATGCCGAGGTAATATTCCTTGGCGATATCCACACCGGGGGCTACCAAAAGCACGTTCACGCCCACGCCTTCCGGGCCGGTTTGATTGCTGACCATGCGGTGGCTGAGCATGTACGTGGCCGCCGCTTCGGCTTCTTCTGCCGATTTCACGAGTTTGACGAATCCGGCTTTGCCTCGCCCGCCGGCATACACCTGGGCCTTCACCACGCACATGGGCACGGCGAACTTGCGGAACGCCGCTCCGGCCTCGGCCGCCGACCGCACCACTTCCGCAGCCGGTACGGGAATGCCATGCTCGCTAAGAATCTGCCGGGACTGGTATTCGTGAATCTTCATTGCCTGAAATTAACACGAGCCACGCGAACCCACAACGCATCGAGAAGCCGGTAACGCTGTGACGCAGGCCAAACTTGTCCCAGGCTGCAAAGGGTCGAAGAAGACAATTCCCCTCCCGGCAGTCTTGAGAATTTCGTCCTGCTCGATCAAGCCGGCGTACTTGCTGATGGTCCAAAATAGGTTAGTTTAGCAACAGAACGGCATTTGCCTGACGCGGACCGGGCTTGACCAGAGAGTAATCGGAAAGTGAAACGTATCTCCATTCCCAGTCTCGTGTTGCTGGCGACACTCTGTGTCCTGCCCAAGGGGGAGCTTGCGCCTGCGCAGACGTCGGCGGCGGAGACCGGACAGCGGGAATTGGATCACCTTCGGGCGACGATGGAAGACCCAGTTGCGGCCGACAAGGATGAAGCGGCCCGACGACTGGTGGCCAGGAATCGGCCCGATGCCCGCGCGATTCTGCTTTCGGTGATTAGCGACGCGGGAAATCGCTCGGGACAACTGGCCGTTGCTAAAGCAATAGCCGGCGATCCATCACCGGATGCGCAGTTCATCTCCCCCCTGTTTGCCCTGCTTGGCCCGGACCGACCGTTGACCGAGGCGGCGGCGCAGGCCCTGGCCCAATACAAAACCAATCCCGAAGTATTTCGGCGGCTGGACGACTTTGCCCGGTCCAAAGTCCGCGACCAGGCGCGGGCGGCGGTTATTCGGGTGTTTGGCACTCTTTATGATAAACGTGCCGTCGGGGCGCTGCTCTATTTTCTGCGCTCGCCGGACGAATCCCCCACCGTCCGCAATGCCGCCGCCGACGCGCTGGTCGAGATGACCGGCCTGCGAGAATACGGCCGCGACGTGCAGCGCTGGGAAGAATGGTGGACGGCCAACGCCAATAAACCCGAAGACCAGTGGCGGACGGATTTGCTGCAAAATCGCGCAACACGATTCGACGCGGTTCAGCGTGCGCATGCCGAATTGCTTCAGGAAACGCGCACTCTCCTGGCCGAACAGTACCAGTCGGCCGGTTCGGAGGAAAAACGGGTCGATCTGCTATTGCGGATTTTGCGATCGAATCAGCCCGAAGTGCGGTCAATCGGGGCGCAGTTTGTCTATGAAGATTTGGAGAATAACAAGCTGGTACCGGCAGCAGCCAAGGAACGACTGCGCCTAATGATCGGGGATTCCGATCGCGGGGTGCGGCAGGAAGTGGCGCGCACTCTCTATCGAATGAACGACAAGGAAGCGTTCGACGCGCTGCTGATACAATTCGGCCAGGAGACCGATCCCGACGTCAAGCGAGCCATCGCCGCCGCGCTGGGATCAAGCCGAAACATGGCTGCCGTCGAGCCGTTGCTGACGCTCCTGAGCGATCCGTCGTTTGCCACACAGGTGGCCGGGGCCAATGCGCTGCACGAGCTGGCCCCGCTTGTGCGCGACAATAACGGCCCCCTTGCAATTGCGATGGCTGATAAACTCGTCAGCACGTACAACAAATCTTCGACTGTCAGCGGGGAAACAGCGCGGGCGGCCTGCATTGAGGCGACGGTACCATTGAAAGACGGCCGGCTGATGCCGTTTTATCTCGACCAACTTCGCGATCGCTCGGGCGCGGTT
>JBBQSU010000205.1:0-4423 GCA_038234815.1 Tepidisphaerales bacterium
GCACTCCAGTTGCATCCTGGTCACGAATTCCTGCTTATCCAACATCAAAAGCCGATCCATGGCTGACTCCTTTAAAAAACCCGGCCCCCAAGCCGGTGACGGCGACAAGTTTACCACCTCCCTAAAAAATGGGCACGCCCACCTGCCCATTGAATGGATATGTCACGGGCAGAATGTCCAGGCTCACGAACGGCGTGGCGACCGCTGTCGGACCGGCCGCGGCGATGAAGTTGTTCGCCTCGTTCGATTCGGCAATGACATTCTGTCCGTCAACGACGGCGATGAGACTGTAGGCACCTCCCGACGTCCCCAGCGGTATGGTGAGCTTGGCCGTGACGAGCTTGGCTTTTCCGGCGCGCAGTCCGCTGACGATCATCACTTTGCTGAGGGCGATGTCGCTGGATGCGTCAACGACCCCTTCGGAGCGCAGGAAAAACTGCACGGTGGCTTTCAACGATCGCAATTCGGCGGCATCGGAATCGGCGCTCACCGACACGGTGGCCTTCGCGGTCGCCGTGATTTTCTCGCCGGCGATGACGTGGTCGGGCAATTTACTGACCAGCGCCGCTGCGGCCAGATCGACCGAAAACATGGTGCGGCTTTCCAAGGCTTCGATGACCGACGCTGCCCGGTTACTTAGGCGAATACCTGATCGCATAGCGAGACTCCTTCTGTAAAAACGGCCGTGAAACGACCGCTAACTTGGATGTAACGACTGAATTGGCCCAGAACGAATTGGCCCCGAGTAGGCGACAGCGAACCTGGCAGTAACCCTTCGCGCCACCCACTTTAATCATCCGACCAGACACGTCCCGACGGGCCGAGGTTAGAGGCCTTCATGAATTTCGTGGGATTTGTGATCACCTAAAAAACACTACCCGCGTGCTCTTTCAACCGACTCGACCGCGCCACAGCATTTTACGCTGCTGCAACGGCGGACAGACCCAAAAGCTGCTCATCTGAAATACGGGGACTCGTTCTGAAGGGAAGTGCCGCCAAGCACACCTCCCAGCGATGCCAAGGATGCCCAGACGAAGACGCGGCTTTGGCTGCCGCAAAGCAGGGATCATGCGGGCCTCCCACGGCCGCGAGCAGGTCTCGGAAGTATTCATAGGGCTTCATCGCTTCCACAACGGTGGCCGGCTTCCCGAACGCGATGAATTTCGACATTTCGTGGATACGCTTCGAAGCAACTGATCTGCCGGCACTTATCCACGGTTGCCGCAGTTTGTAGGTGCTCTGTCCAGACCCCATTCCTGTCCCCGATTCGAGCATTAGGTTGTCGGGCCTGGTTGTTGATTCAGGGCCGGGAATATCCCGGCCTTTGTTGTTCCTGCTACATTCATTTCGTCCACGCGGAGGATACGGCTCTGTTGAGGAGCAATCGGAGCGCCGACGTGGATCGCCTTACGGCTGATGGGTTGGTCGAGTTTCTCAGTCAACCCTTTTTCATCTCCATCAGCTGGGGGCGGCCAATGCGATAGCCGACGCCGCGGCGGCTGGTCGCCCCAGAGGCGCCAGCCCAAGTCAATCCTCGTCTTCTGCGTCCAAATCCCTGTCCCGCTGCGCGAGCCGCCAAGCGCTGAAGCTAGTTGCCTCAATGCGCCGCTGGTCGCGTTTGAGGTTGTTGGTGCGAAAGGCACCACGGTTACCGCCGACTGAAACCCGTGCCCTAGCAGCCTCCAAATTAAGAGCGGGCAGGTCGCGCATGAGCAACTCGGCCGCCTCTGTAACTGTCAGCCAGTTGGCGGAACCATTGGACGTGCTGGCGTTGAGTTGAGCGACCAGCGGAGCCAGATCGACTTGAAGACTGCCGTCGACGACGCTGACCGATTCAGCCAACGATAGAGTCGGGACCTGCCTGCCGATCCAAACATTCTCCCGCGGCAACGCATCCAGCGCCACGATGGCCGGCGCCGGTGACCGCAGCAACCGGGTGGCGCTGTTAATGACCGTCGCAGCGTCGGGCCAACCGCCGCCGCGCAGGAGAATCAGCTCCCGATAGTTGCCGTCCCGGTTCATGGTCCCAACGAGCCAGATTCGCTGGGTCACCACTTCGGTCACCATGCCGCCGAGGGCGCGACCGATGGCGTCGACGATACTGCCGATGCTCAGTCCCCATTGTCGACGGCGGTCGTTTTCGACGACATGCACGCCGCACCACTCGCTGCCGCAGCTGTAGAAGCCCATGACCCGCCCGTCATGCAGCGCGTCGGTCAGCCAGATCGGCTCAACCCAGTCGGGCTCTACGCACTCCCACATCCAAACCAGGGAGGACGGCTCTATCTCCCTGAGGATGCCCAGGCCGACCAGCGCCCCGTGAGACCCCGCCGGCCAGTTTCCCAGGGTGTACATGTCGTCGATCCCCCAGCTCGCGTCAGTAGCGCGATCCGCGTGCCGCAGTAACCGTCGCAGCAGCGGCGTCACCGGTGAGACCCCAACGACGGAGGCATTTGCGGGCGACTTGGTCATGGTAATTATCCCTCAAAGAGCAGTGGTCTGGGATGGCCACGTTGAACGTCAGTCGCTTTGGCCGCTGGTTGTCGACGGGCGCGAAGATCAGGCGGAACTTGGCGGATGAAACAGTTACCTGTGGCAACTCGATGCCGTCGTCGAGGACGGTGCGCTGGATCATGTCGTGAATGCTCTCGCGCTGCTGGGCCTTGTCATCAGCGGAGAAAGTCAGGCGACGCTTCCAGCCGTGGCTACGGCCGAGATTCAGGCAGATCTCGCGCAATTCCACCCGCTCGATGCCATCGGCCGGGTCGGTGGTCAGCGCCAGTTCGACCGAGAGCAGTGGCGACAGTTCATACAACCGAGGCGTCAGCCGCGACGGCAGCTCCGGCAAGTCGAGGATGGCGGTGCAAAAGCACGAGGCGATGTCGTCCACCCGCTCGCGGCCGCCCGGGGCAAGGATTTCCAGCATGCCATCGCCCGGTCGGTAGACGAGAATCACTTCGAACGCCGCTTTACGGCTCTGCTGATCGAGTTCTCCGTGCTCGGTGTACGCCAAGTCGCTGGTGGCGTGGTTCTGCGGATAAGCGAAGAAGCAATGACGCTCTGGCTCGTGGCGCAGGTAATGATCAATGTGACAGAATTGGCCGCGCCCCTCCTTGGCGTAGCTGCGGCGCATGAGGTGCGAAAGCCGCTGCAGCACGCTGGCCTCAGTTTCCGGCGTGATTCCAGCTCCGACGAACCGGCGGTTCCAACGCCCTGAGCCAAATCGGTCCATCTCGCAGAAGCAGGTGGCCAGGTCGAAGATGGCCGCGTGCTCAAGGAACGTCCAGCAAGCCCGCTCGAATCCGTTGCGCGCTCGCAGGAAGATATCCGTGAAGTCCAGCTTTTGGCGGCCCGCCTCTCGGAGGATCGCCTCGGTGCCGCGTGAGTTGGCCAATTCGCTGATGGCCAGAAAGTCGCGCTCGATGCGATGCAGGTTCGCCGGCGAAAGGGCCTGCAGTTGCTGGTACAGATCGTCGATGATCGACGGTTTGACCACCTCGATGTTCAGTTCCAGCGGGATGTTCAACCGCCGCAAGCACCGATTCAGCATTGCCCCCCGCACTTGGCGGAGGAAGGTCTTGAGGGAATACTGGCCTGCCATATGCGCAGCCTCCCCGTCCGGCCTGCCGCTAAAGCATGCGCGCGACGGTCACACTGAGCTGCGCAAAGACAAACCACGCTTCCCTGTGGCCGAGGTACGTCCCACTCCAGGCGACGGGCAGCTCAACCACATAATAGTATGTACGGTATTTGTTAGGATGTCAAATAGCGGGCGTCTTACGACAGGTTTCCCACACGTTGTACACCGGCACCTTGCCTCAACAGAGATGTTACTGGGCGAGGAGCAATCCAAGACCACGCGGCGGTATTACATCTCCAGCATGGCAGCCACGAGTGGGGAGAAGATCGCCGGTCTGATCCGCAATCACTGGTTGATCGAGAACAGCGAGCATTGGAGCCTGGACATGGCATTCAACGAGGACCAGAGCCGGGTGCGAAAGGACCACGGCGATCAGAACTTGGCCGTGCTTCGCCGCATCGCCCTGGGGCTGCTGCGACGGGGCAAGAGTGTGAAGATCGGCGTCAAGTACAAACGCCTCAAGGCCTGCCGCAATCGCGACTACCTGCTAAAGGTGCTGTTATCGCCACTTCTGGCCAAATGATTTGGCCCTGGGTCTGTGACATCACCTATGTTCCCACCGACGAAGGCTTCCTCTACCTGGCGGGCGTGGTCGACCTGTTCAGCCGCAAGGTCGTCGGCTGGTGCATGAAGGATCACCTGGGCACCGACCTCTGCCTCGAAGCCCTGGAGATGGCCCTGGGGGCACGAACCCCGGGACCCGGACTGCTGCACCACAGCGACCGCGGATGCCAGTACGCCTCAGAACGCTATCAGCAGCAACTCGACGAATTCGGTATCACC
>JBBQSU010000206.1:0-4283 GCA_038234815.1 Tepidisphaerales bacterium
CTGCTGCTCAGGCCCATCGTCTGCCCGGAAGTGCCTGGCATCAGCCCGGAAAAGTCGATGGAAGTCCGTTTTTTCGCTCCCGGATCGTTGGTAAGCAACCTGGATTTTGTCGAATCGATTTTCGGCAATGCCGGCGATCCATTCGTGCCGCAAAACGACGCCGGTCTCGATACTCAACACTGGACCGGCCACACCGGCTGCGTGATTCTTGCACCTCATCTCACCGCCGCCACGAAAAAGTCGCTGGGCCTGCCCCACGTCGATCAAGCCACCGACCGCCAGAAGCGCGACGGCATGTGCTGGACCACGGGGGATGAACTATACAACGACGGACAGGGCTTTAAGCTGACCTGCCGGACCGATGAGGGTGTGATCGTCACGCTGATTGCCGACAACTATTACGGCTATTGCAAGAAGGAAGTGAAGACGCAAATCAGCTATGCCGCCAACCTGTTCGGCAATGTTGAAGAGGAACACGCCGGCGGGGCGCTGGCCTTTGCCAGCTTGCACCTGGGTGACGAATACAACTTTGATTCGCGGAAAAGCAACGGGCGAACTTGGGACGACGTGGTGCGGGATTTTGGCAAGTCGATGGACCTGCAACCCGAGGGCTATGGGATCGACCGGCTGCACCGACAGGTGTTGTATGTCCCGCACGACACCTGCGCCAGCGTGGTCCGGCAAAAGCTGTGGTGGACCAGCGGCGGGAAGGAACAATCCATCCGACTGGAACCGGACAAAATCTACATCACGCCAAGCGGATTTAAGCTGCGTCTGGAGAAACACCCCGGCGCGCCGAGTTGGCGGCTCATCGGCACCGCCGGGCAGGGAACCTTCTGCCACAAGCCCTGTACCGTCAGCGGCGGAGGAAAGAGCGAAATCAGCAAGTCGCTGCTGGATTACATTCTCTACGGGCCGATCTTCGTCACCGATGTTGAGAAAGACCTTGCGGTGGTGGATGAGGTGTTCAATCGGGATTATGGCCAGCGATGGAAATCCGGAGCGGCGCAGCATTCCAACTTCGGCCGGCCCAGCCGCAAGGCGCTTTCACCCGAGCGCTCGCTGGGCAGCGTCATTAAACTGCTGACGCCAAGCAATGAGTACACCGACGAGTACAACGCGTGGCTGAATTCGCTGCCAAATTACATCTACCCGATCGTGTTCATCATTAAGCGGTTTTATCGAGAGGAATGGGGCACCGATTGGCGGAGCCATTTCAGTGTCGATACGGTCAACGGGTTTCCCGGGCATGAGCTGAAGTATCGAGACCGCAAGCTGGTGGGCAGCTATTTGCGCGTGGGGCTGCGGGGAAAAAGCGCCTGGCGGACTTACAAATTGCGGCAGGATTTTGCCGCTGCGGCCAAGGTGCAGACCGAGGACGACATCACAGCGTCGGTGGTAGTTCCGCAGGGCTTGCTGCCGGCCGGAAGCACCGCCTCGGACACCCCCGCGCTGAAATTTGCCGTCAACTGTGAAAGCCGGCTTTTTCAGCGGCCCGACGACGCGATCCATCGCGGGCTGGACCGGCAGACCGAACTGGACCTTTCCCGGCCGGACAATTTCATATCGAATTTCGAGCCGCTAACGGCCGAGCAGGCCCGGGAGATGGTCGCTACCGTCACCGAATTCGACAAATTCACCGCGCCCATGCAGCGGTTGCTGACCGGCGCCGCGGCCGCGAGCGACGGCTTTGTCGTCTCCTCGGCTAATCCGCGCCTCGTGGATGGCAAGCCCAGCAAAAATCCCCGCTATCTGCAGACCCGGCCGGACCTTATCGACCCCCTGCCGCGCTATGTAGCCGAGCGCGGCCTGCGGTTTTTCCGGGCGATTCCAGCGGACCAGCCCCTCTTGATGCCGGTCGATGCCGTGCAGATGGGCCGACGGAACAATCCCGGCGACGCTGCCAAAGGCATCCGCCCGTTAGCGGTGTGCAACCCCATTCACTATCAGGACCTGCCCGAATTGTTCATGGAGTTTATCAGTTCATTAACGGGCAAAAGTCCCAGCACCACCGGTGCCGGCAGCGAAGGCGCGCTGACCAAAGGGCCATTCAACGCCCTGATGCCCAGCATCGATCTGAACAACGCGCTGGTGAGTTTCATCCTCACCGGGTTGGGAGGATTCTCAAGCGCGGCGGGCTATGTGGGACCGCACGTGCGCGTGGACCACGACATCAGCCTGCTGGTGCCGGAAATCTGGTGCCGATTGACACCGACCGAGCGCGATCCCAGGCATCTGATCGAAAACGGCTATCTCGAACCGCTCAACGATTTCGTCCACAACGGCCAGACCATCCTGGCCAGCCGCCTGGGCTATCGCATCACCGCCAAGTTCATCGCCACCTATTTCGGGCGCATCTTCGATAATCCGTCCAAGGTGTTCGATGAATCGATTTTGAAGCCGGAGTTGCAGGACTTGGAGCAATTCGTCGATGGGATCAAAAATATCACCGAAGCGCAGCAGCGCGTGGCGCGGGAGTATTTTGAAGACGGGGCCATCGACCTGGCCTGCCCGCCTCTTAAAGCCCTGCTGCATGTCATGGCCCACGGGCATTACAACGGTAAGGACGTGCGTGACCCGGCGATCCGGTCGATGTTCACGCGCCAGGCACTCTTGGACAGCGACTGGTATCAATTGCGATTAAAGCAAAAGCAGTCACGCGACGTGGCGTTGTGGCAGCGGCACGTGAAATACCTGGAAGACTTTGCCGCACGGGGGCAATATCAAGATGAGTGGGTTCGAATGAATCTGGCCGATCGCCTGCGCCAGGCCAAGGCCGAGCAGACGCGCGTGGGGGCATCAGAATATCTCAGCAGCCTGCGGGGCTGCATCGGTGCCGATCCCATGCGGGGCTGAACGCGCCGAATGCGTGCGACTGCCGCGAGCAAGGCGGATTTGCGACTAGACCGGCGCTGCCGTCGATCGGAGGTAGCCCTTATGACGAAAATGGTCCAGGGCCTCGTCGATGTTCTTGAAAACCTTCGTCGCGGTTTCGGTGATGAAGGGGGAAGGCGTTCCGCGGCAGGCCCAGATTACATAAACCTCTTTGCCCCCTTCAAAGGCGTGGTGCAGTTCCCGCTCCACCCCACTACTCAGGCCCGGCTTACCGTTGGGAAGTTCCGGCACCAACGAGATGATCATGTCGCTCTGGTCCACCATCTTGAAATCTCGGGCGTAAATCTGCCCCATGATGTCCCCGCTGATCTGGGCCACCTCGGCAGTCTTGAGCGTAATCGGCCCCTCGGCCGCGTTCACCTCGATCGTGGTGCGTCCTTCCTCCAATGCTTTGAGCGCCGTGGTATGCAGTATGAATTCATCCACATCACCAGGATCGAAACAGATGAAATGTTCGGCCAGAATAGCCCGAAATCGATCGATCTCGGCAAGGGTGTCGGGAAGGTCCATCACATGGCTCATGGGAAAGCTGGGATAAACTTTCTTCCGCTCCGGCTCGAACATCAGGCGGTAGATCGACTTGTGCGTGGGCGTCGAGCGGCCACGCGAGATCATGAAAAAGTGACCGTACCCACGGGCGATGTTGGCGACGATTTCCGTCGCCAGCAATTCTTCCTCCCGCCAGACCATGATGTCCTTGAGGGTGTGATCAATCTCGTGATCGCGCATGAGCCGCTGATGCACGCTCTCGGCGTTGTCCACCAGCGCGATATACAGATCGGCGTTGAAGGTTTTAATCTGGTCGAAATCAAACGCCGCGAACAGGCCGTGTCGCCACCGAAAGGTAGCGTGCGTGTTGACGATAATGTGTTCGTGCTGCTGCGCGATGCGCTCGATTTCCTTAAAGACCGCGCGGCGCAGCGTGTTGAGCCGGGTGATGGGAAGGTTGAGAATCCGCCCCGCCGGAACGTCGGGCGCTTCCTGGTACATCATCCTGCCAACGTGGCACACTTCCAGATCAAGCCCGGCGGACCGGGCCGTGTCCTTGACGGATTCAAGATAAGGGCCTTTATCAACGCCCACCTGTCCGGTCACGATTGCGCGCATGCGATGACTCCTGAACCCCGTTCAAATTGCCGAAGCAAAAATGATACCCCACCGGCGGGTCCAATCTCAAATACTGCTGGTCCTCGCGGCTCAATTGGGGCGTGCCCATTTTTTAGGGAGGTGGTAAACTCGTCGCCGTTACCGGCTTGGGGGCCGGGTTTTTTAAAGGAGTCAGCCATGGATCGGCTTTTGATGTTGGATAAGCAGGAATTCGTGACCAGGATGCAACTGGAGTGCCGCCGGATCATGGAGCAGGTGGCCGATGCGGTGAACGCCGCGCC
>JBBQSU010000207.1:0-4274 GCA_038234815.1 Tepidisphaerales bacterium
GCGTTTCTCGCGCAGCGCATTTCGTCGATCAATTCCATCTCCGCGCTCTGCGAGGCCACCGGGGCCAACGTGGACGAGGTCGCCAATGCGATCGGCCGCGACTCGCGCATCGGCCCGAAATTCCTGAAGGCCTCCGTGGGCTTTGGCGGTTCCTGTTTCCAGAAGGACATCCTCAATTTCGTTTATCTCTGCGAGCATTATGGCCTGCCCGAGGTCGCCGCCTACTGGGATGGCGTGGTGAAGATGAACGACTACCAGAAGCACCGCTTTGCCGGGAAGATTTCCCGGGCGTTGTTCAACACCGTGGCCGACAAGAAAATCGCGATCCTGGGTTTTGCCTTCAAAAAGGACACCAACGACACGCGTGAATCGGCCGCGATTTCCGTCTGCCGCGACCTGCTGGCCGAACAGGCCAAGGTCGTGGTTTACGACCCGAAGGTGTCCGCGGAGGAGATCCGCGCGGACGTCCTTGGCAAGGGCAAGGACGACCCGCGCCTGATCGTGGCGAAGAGCGCCTATGAGGCGGCCGAGGGTGCGCACGCCATCGCCGTGGTGACCGAGTGGGACGAATTCAAGACCCTCGATTACGCGAAGATGTTCGGCGGAATGCACAAGCCGGCGTTTATTTTCGACGGACGCAACATCCTCGACCTGGCCAAGCTGGAGGCGATTGGCTTCCGGACCTACGGCATCGGGCGCTGATTTAATGTAGGGCGGGGTCGCCGAACCCTGCCACCATGCCGAAGCTAAGTCGCTCAATCAACGCGGACTTAGTTGATGGTTAATGTTTTCTAACATGAAAACGAAAGCAGTTGGTTGGAACGAGGAGAAGCGAAAAGCATGCTTTCTGACAACCTTGTGGCAACCTTCGGCCTGTCTGATCCTTTCGAGCCTTTTCAAACGACTGCCATTAGTCCTGTTATTTCAGGGTTACCGAGTGAGGACCCAAATATTCGCAGCATGACCCCATATTCGTGCTCCGGCTCAAAGGGCCTTGATCACCAGTTCGTGGAGCACGATCTTCGAGAATAGCTCGGCCAACAGCACTCCTCCGATGAAAGTGATCGCCGCTTTTGCTCCGCGCAGATTGCAAGAGACGACATAGGACCGGTACATCAGCGCGACCGTCCAGACCAAGATAAGAAGCATGGCCGCGATTGCCGAAAAATAGACCGCCGAATCGGAAGGCTGGAGCGAGACTGTCGTGCCTTGATGCCGCATCAGCTCCATCAGATGGCTGGCGTAGCGCTGAAATCCTGGCGCCAAGAGGATGATGGCACTGAACAAGGTCGGGCAGCGTGCCAGCGCCTGGGTGCCGACGATGTCGATCACGCGAAAGCGAGTGGTTGATGCGATGCGTCCCACCACCGCGAGTACGACCGCAAGAACCAGCCAATCGACGATCCCTTCCGCCAGGAAGAGCCAAAGCGGCAGGCCTTTGCCAAGGTGGACATCGAGCACCCCGTCGAAATGGACATGCCCTATCGATCCGATCCAGCCGGCGGCCAGGATGGCCGCCACCCCCACCAGCAGCGCCTGCCAGCCGGCGATCCAGCGGAAGGGATTGAACAGCAGCGTCGCCAGATTTCGTTCCGATTCCGATGCAGAGCTCATCGTTTTTCCTTAACCAAGGTTTTGTTCAGCTTTCCTATGATATCATCGAGACGATTGCGGACGGTAGGATAACTCAACTTGAGGAGACCCGCCATGTCCTTGAGGCTTCCGCTGGCTTTGACAAATTCCAGCGTGAACTCCTGATCCTCAAGCGACAGAGCTGCGAGAGGAGGGAGGGGATAAAGGCCTTCGACTTCCGTCTCGCAGCGATCGCAATGCAGACGTTTGACCGCCAGCAGACCGGCGCAGCTCGGACAGTAAACGGGGAGTTGCTTGGCGGGCATCAATGCGGGTTCAACGCGGAACATTGGTCGCGGATGAATGCTTTGTGATCCAATCGGCAATGATTGCCAAGGCGGCGGGCGCCATCGTTTGCTCGATCACCGAGTATTCGCTCGGCGAACCGGTTTTCGCCGGCTGGAGCAGATGATTCAGGCCCGGGAGTTCCTGAGTGGTGAAGTCCCGGTTGCCCCCTGAGCGAAGCGCGGCCTCGATCATGGGAAGATTTTGCCCGGCGGGCACTTGGAGATCGAGCGCGCCGTTAAGGGCCAGAACCGGACAGGACACCTGTTGCAGAACGGACTTAGGGTCGAAGATCAGAAAATAGCGAAACCACGGGGAAAGCAGTGCGTCCATTTGAGCCGTCACTAGCGCCCTCTCATCCGGATTATCGCCGAATTGCCGGTCATAGAGGGCGGTCAGCTTGGTTTTGAGCCGACCTAGATCCGTTTCGCTCTCCAGCAGCGCGTAGACTTGCTCGGCCTCCTGTTTGCGTCGAGCGAGCACCGCCTCCGATTTGCCGTTGGCCCTCCCGATCGCTTCACTCTGAGCGAGCAAGATTTTTTCGCCAGTGACCCCAGGACCGCCGATCAGAACGATGAAGGCCACCGATTTGTCGGTGGAGGCCACGATGGGAGCGATGAGCCCGCCTTCACTGTGGCCCACCAATCCGACCCGGCGGGGGTCGACGTCCTTGCGGCCGCGCAAATAAGCGAATGCGGCTCGTGCGTCGTTGGCGAAATCGGCGGTGGTCGCCGTGGCATAATTCCCGTTTGACCCTCCAATACCGCGCTTGTCGTAGCGTAGCACCATCCATCCGCGCCGGGTGAGATAGTCGGAAAGCACTAGAAAGACTCGATGGCCGGCCACGACTTCGTCCCGGCCTTGCGGGCCAGAGCCGGCAATAAGGAGAATGGCGGGATGTGCGCCGCCGGATTTCGGGAAGGTGAGGGTTCCGGCGAGGGTGACGCCGGCCACTGCATCGTCAAAAGTCACGTTCTCTTCCGAGTAAGGAAATGGTCGCTGCGGCGTCTGCGGTCGAGCCGGAGGGCCGTCCACATGATCCACCCGGTGCAACGCCAGCGGCAACGCTAGCGCTCCCTGGGTCCAGGTGCCGGTGAGCTGGGTCCCGTCCGGGCTAGGACGGCCAGAAAACTGGCCTTTGATCTGATTGGATACGATCGTCACGGTGCCGTCGCTCCAATCAACGTGATCCACCCGAAGGCCTGTCGCTCCCTGATCGGGACTATCGATGCTTGCAGTCCAGCCGGCGTCGGACTTCGAGATGTGGAACACGATCCGTAGCTTTATTCCTCCGACCGTCAGGGTCCCTAGCCAGTTGCCTGCGACTGAGCCGGTGGGCTGCGGGCCGTCGCCGGCGACGCCTGCGAGGGATGAAAGCCCAAAAATGATTGCGAAGAAGAGGGCGAGGACCCGCAGTGGTTTCATTTAATGTCATTACCAATCAATATTATTAACTAAAGAATCAATAAAATAAAAAGGCTAGCACCGCGTCCGCCACTTCGGCTAGTTGCATCTTGCCGTCGTCATCGTCGTGCGGCCCAAGCTCGAAGCCCCGACCCGTAGCGCCTGCGCTGCCCGCAGTGCGGCTCCTTCGCCTTGGGGCGCATCGGCAAATTTGCCCGTGCTCCGCCCCCTGCCGATGAAAGCGATTACCCAAGCCCAGATGACTCTGCCGCCCCGGGGCCACCTCATGCGCGCGAGCCGAAGCTTAACGCTCGCCGCGAGAAACCGGGCCGTTCCGACCGCAACCCTCGCGCCCCCGGTTCGCCGGCCCGGGCTAAACGAGGGCGCCGAGGTCAGCCGGGCACCGGATAGCCGTACTGACAGACCTGGGCGATCTCAGCCGCGCCCAATGCTTTCCCTACAACCCCCAAGGGTTGTTCCGGCTTGTTCAAACGGCTCCCGCTGTCGGCGGCTGCGACACGGAACGCTCAGAGTTAGGCTTCTATGTTGTGCGGTCATTCATCGGATCCCCAACGCCACCGAGGAGCCTCTCCCTTCCACATACAAATCGCGAAAAGCAGCGCCGACAGGCCGGCCACGTAGCCAATAAAATAAAGCGGGTGATATCGGATAAGAAGTGTGCCCGCGAAGAGCGCACCGGTAAAAATAGCCATCACAACCCACCCCTGCCACTTCTTGGGCACGCCCCAGCCATATCCATATGTTTTGGTGGGAAACCACGCTTCATTTTTCGGGAGGGGCATATATTTCGCCGAACAGTGTTATTCGCCCTTGGTGGAAAGCCTCACTCGGGCGGGGTTCATGACGGAATGATAACGGGGTAAAGCGTTTGAAGGGCAAGCTCTGGCCTCGCTGAGAAAGGCTTTCACGGGTGCGTAGACGAACGGAAACAC
>JBBQSU010000208.1:0-4242 GCA_038234815.1 Tepidisphaerales bacterium
GCCAGCGGCCAGCAGGTGTGGGTGTGCGCTGCATGGGTGAACGGCAAGAACGAGGCTGGCCCGACCAGTGTGCCGATCAGCACGAACGTGCAAGGCGGCGGCGGCGCCAGCGCTGCGGCGCCGTTGAAGATCGCGGCGTAAAATTGTTTCTTCCACCAATAGCACGAAGGGACACGAGTGAAAGCCATTCGTGAAGATTCGTGCTATTCGTGGATTTGTTGGGTTCTTTTGGGCAAACGGCGAATTTGTTTTTGGGGGCCTGTCGCATCGGCAACGATCACTTCTTCAACCGCGACTGCCGGGGCGGATTATTTTTCTCGGAAATGTTTTGACTTTGCTGGCAGGTTGATACGATTAGCGGCGGCTTCAGCAAAGAGAGGTTTCGGTTTCGCCGAGGTATACGGAATATGACGACAGACACAGTTGACCTGGGACAGACACAATCGCCCGCAACTCAGCACTCACAAGGCTTGGACGGAGCCGTCGAGACACGCGTTTGGACGCCGGCCGATTCGGCAAAACTTTATGGCATCAGCAACTGGGGACAGAAGTACTTTTCGGTCAATTCTGCCGGCCACGTGGCCGTTCATCCCAATCAACGCCCCGAGCAAAGCATCGATCTGAAAAAGCTCGTGGACGAACTGCGCGAGCGGGACATTCAACTCCCCTGCCTGATTCGATTCACCGACATCCTTAAGCATCGCGTGGGCAAGCTGCACGAAGTGTTTGCCAAGGCGATCGCCGACAACGATTTCAAAGGCGACTATCGCTGTGTGTATCCGATCAAAGTGAACCAGCAGCGGCACGTTGTTGAGGAGATTCATAGCTTCGGGAAGGAATACGGCTTTGGGCTGGAAGCCGGCAGCAAGCCCGAACTACTTGCGGTGATGGCGGTGGTGGACGGCAACGACACGCCGATCATCTGCAACGGTTTTAAGGATGACGAGTTTATCGAAGCAGTGATACTGGCGACGAAGATCGGGAAGAACATCATCCCGGTGGTTGAGAAGTTCAGCGAGCTGGAACTGATCGTCAAGTATGCCAAGATTCATAACGTCAAGCCGAGCATTGGCGTGCGTGTGAAGCTGGCAGCGCGCGGCGCCGGACGATGGCAGGAATCGGGCGGGGTTCGGTCGAAGTTCGGCCTGTTCATCTCCGAAGTCGTCGACGCGCTTGAATACCTCCGCAAAAACGGCATGGGCGACTGCCTGAATCTGCTGCACTTTCATCTAGGCAGCCAGATCAACAACATCCGCAATATCAAAGGCGCGATCATCGAACTGGTGAGGGTTTACACGGAACTGCAGCGTCTGGGCGCGGGTTTAAAGATGATCGACGTGGGCGGCGGACTGGGAGTGGATTACGACGGATCGAAGACGAATTTTGAGAGCAGCATCAACTATGGCTTGCAGGAATACGCCAACGACGTGGTGTTTCATGTGAAGGAAATCTGCGACCAGGCCGGGGTGGAACACCCCACGATCATCAGCGAATCAGGCCGGGCAATGGTGGCTTATCACAGTGTGCTGGTCTTCAACATCATCGGCTGGAGCGGATTTGCGCGGTTCGATCTTCCGCAGGCATTGACGGCGCAGGAACGCATCGACATGCCCTCGCCGGTGGTGAATCTCTTTGACACCTACCGCGACGTGACTAACCACAATTTCACCGAGTATTACCACGACGCGCAACTGGCCAAGGAAGCGGTGCTGAACCTCTTCAGCCTGGGCTATTGCTCATTAGAAAACCGCAGCCTTGCCGAGCGGCTGTTCTTCGGCATCTGCTCGAAGATTCTGCAGATGGTTCGCAAGATGGAATTCGTGCCGGAAGAATTTGAGGGCCTTGAAGCGACGCTTTCCGATACTTATTTCTGCAATTACTCGATCTTCCAATCAATGCCGGACAGTTGGGCGATCGACCAACTCTTTCCGATCATGCCAATCCACCGGCTGGACGAGGAGCCGAACTGTCGCGGCATATTGGCGGACATCACCTGCGATTCTGACGGAAAGGTGGACCGGTTCATCGACCGCAGGGATGTAAAAAGCGTGCTGGAACTGCATCCGTACAAGGGCGAGGACTATTGCGTGGCGGCGTTTCTTGTCGGGGCCTATCAGGAGATTCTGGGCGATCTACACAACCTGCTGGGTGATACCAATGCCGTTCACGTGACGGTTTCCGACGACGGCCACGTCACCATTGACGAGGTAATCGAAGGAGACACCGTCCGTGAGGTGCTGCAATACGTGCAGTTCAGCGCCGATGAACTTTTGCGAGCGATGCGCAAGAGCGTGGAAAAGGCCCTGCGCGAGCAAAAGCTGAGCATCGACGAATCGCGTGTCCTCCTGAAGTTCTATGAGAACGGGTTGGAAGGCTATACCTATCTCGAATAATTGCGTGGGCAGTTGTGACGTGATCGAGTCGGACAGACGTGGGCTTGCATCCCCCCGCGGACAGCGTTGCCTGAACGTTCGGTTCCGATCACCTCCGCACGAAGAGAACCGTTCCCTCCTAGATACAACACCTGCAAGCCGCACAAAGAGAAGGCCGTTCACAGAGTTATCGGAGCGGCTTTCAATGTGGCAAAATCGGGGGGACTCGTCGGGGATAGAAACGGTGTGCGAGCGCTGCTTGGGCAGTGCCGAGAAGCTGCGATATGAGCGGCAATTTCCTCGCTTAATGCGCTCGCTCACGACTGCGCGGCTTGCCGAACAGAATGCGGCCGCGTTGTTTTCTCTCGATCCGGGCTTGCTGTACGATCGCCAGTACTCTGCGAGGGCAGGATTATGATCTACCAACCCGCCGATACAGAATGGTTCGCGCGATGCTCTTTTGGCATCGCGGCGCACTGGACCGCCCACACCTGCCCGGCATCGGGCCGCAAACTGGCCTTTGCCGATGCCGTCGATCGTTTCGATGTTGACCGCTTCCTTGGAAGCATCCGCGACTGCGGCGCCGATTACGTCCTTTTCACTGTTACTCACGCCCTCCAGATGCTGCCGGCTCCGTCGGCCCTACTCGATCGCTTGCTTCCCGGCCGCACCTCCCAGCGCGACCTCTTGGCCGAACTGGCCGACGGTTGTTCCGCCAGACGCCTCAAACTGTTGCTCTACTACAACCATTCATGCAACAGCGCCGACGACCCAGCATGGGAACAGGCCGTCGGCTACCATGCCCCGAACAAGCAGACGCTCGCCGACAACCTCTGCGCCCTACTGGCTGAATTGGGCGAACGCTATGGATCGCGGGTTGCCGCATGGTGGTTCGACAGCGCATACTCGCTGGACGCCTCGGGTCCGGCCAATTCAGTGACAACCGACCTTTGCGGCTTCCGTTTCCCCTGGGCCGACTTCGCCGCAGCCGCCAAGCGCGGACACCCCGCTCGACTGGTCACATTCAACCCGGGGATGCAGGCCCATGAACGCATGTTCAAGTACACCGAGCACCAGGATTACCTGGCCGGCGAGGTGAACGAACTGCAAGACGCGCCAGCGGCGCGCTGGGCGCCCAACGGCCTGCAGAATCACCGCTGGGTGTGCCTCGACAACCGCGAATGGGTGCATGCCCGCGCCGACACGCCACTGCTCCCCCCGCGCTACACGACGCCTGAAATCGCCGCTTACCTGCGGGCGGCAAGGGCAGCGCAAACACCGGTGACCTTTAATATGGATGTAGACCAAACCGGCCTACTCAGCCCCGCTTCGCTGCAGGTGTGTGCCGAGGCCGCCCTGCCACCCAGCAGCGAGGGGGCGGGCGATGCGTTGGTGTCAGGAGCGGTGATCGAGACTTCGGTTTGACCAGCCTGAGTCGATGGAGCCGCGGCGAGCGGAGTGGAACCGTTCCTGGTAAGGCCGACGCATCAATCAATGAAGCACTTTACAATTTTGAGGACGGCGGGGTGCCCATAAAAAAATCTGAAAAAAAGTTTTGACATTGATAACGAATGGAGTATATTTCATAACGCTTGCAAAGAACTTCGGAATATTATGGCCATCACGCTTAAAGAAATCGCATTGAAGGCCGGAGTTAGCTTCCCGACGGTCAGCCATGTTCTGAACCCGAGCAGCCCACGACGCCTCCTTTATAAGAAGGAAACGCGAGATCGCATTACCCGTACGGCCCACGAAATGGGATATCGACCCAACCACTCCGCTCGTTCGATGGCCACCGGAAAGACCGGTTGCCTGGCCCTGTTGCTGAGTACGGTGGAGATGCGCAGCATTCTGCCCAGCCTCCTCATCG
>JBBQSU010000209.1:0-4206 GCA_038234815.1 Tepidisphaerales bacterium
TGATGAACTTCAAAGCGGCTCCGCAGCCGATCCCCCTTGAAGATGTGGAATCGGCAAAGGAGATCGTCAAGCGGTTCGTCACCGGCGCGATGAGCTTCGGCTCGATCAGCAAGGAAGCGCACGAAAACCTCGCCATCGCCATGAATAGAATCGGTGGCAAGAGCAACACCGGTGAAGGCGGCGAAGACCCCGAGCGCTTTAACAAGGATGCCAACGGTCAATGGCGGCGCAGCGCCATCAAGCAGGTGGCTTCGGGCCGATTCGGCGTGACTACAGAATATCTCGTCAACGCGACCGATATCCAGATCAAAATGGCCCAAGGCGCCAAGCCCGGTGAAGGCGGCGCGCTGGCCGGCAACAAGATCGACGAGTACGTCGGCAAAATCCGGCATTCCACTCCGGGCGTAGGGCTGATTTCCCCCCCGCCGCATCACGACATCTATTCAATTGAAGACCTGTCGCAGCTCATTCACGACCTCAAAAGCGTCAACCCCGCTGCCAATGTCAGCGTCAAACTGGTCAGTGAAGTGGGCGTGGGCACCGTGGCCGCAGGCGTGGCCAAGGCCAAGGCGGATCATATTCTCATTTCCGGCGATTCCGGCGGGACAGGCAATGCACCGCTCACCAGTATCAAGCACTGCGGGCTGCCTTGGGAGCTGGGCGTGGCCGAAACTCAACAAACTCTGGTTCTCAATGACCTGCGCGGTCGAATCGTCCTTCAGACCGACGGGCAGATCAAAACCGGCCGCGACGTGGTGATCGCCGCATTGCTCGGGGCCGAGGAGTTCGGCTTCAGCACCGGCCCGCTCATCGCTGCCGGGTGCATCATGATGCGTGTTTGCCACCTCAATACCTGCCCGGTTGGCATCGCCACGCAGGACCCGGACCTGCGAAAGAAATTCGCCGGCAAGCCGGAGCATGTCGTCAACTTCATGTTCTTCGTCGCCGAGGAAGTCCGGCAGTACATGGCCTCGATTGGCCTGCGGAAATTTGAAGACCTGATCGGCCGGTCCGATCTGCTGGAATTTCAGGACGTTTCCCAACACTGGAAGGCCCGGCATGTCGATCTGTCGGTGATTTTGCACCGGCCGAACGTGAAGCCGGGCATCGCCATGCGCAATGTCGATCGGCAGGACCACGGGCTAGATCAGGCGCTGGACAATCAGCTCATCGAAAAGGCCCGGCCGGCGATCGAAACCGGCGAGAAGATCAAGGCCGATTGGACCATCAAGAACACGGACCGCACGGTGGGTGCGACAATGAGTGGCAAGATCGCGCTCAAGCACGGCCATAAGGGCCTGCCCGCCGATACCATCCACTACAAATTCAACGGCTCAGCCGGGCAAAGTTTCGGGGCGTTCCTCTCCCGCGGAGTGACCTTCGAACTCGAAGGCGACGCCAACGACTACGTGGCCAAGGGCCTGTGTGGCGGAAAGATCATCATCTATCCACCGAAGCAAAGCACCTTCAAGGCCGAGCAGAATATCGTCGCCGGCAACGTGATGTGTTATGGCGCGATTGAAGGCGAACTGTACGTCCGCGGGGTGGTCGGCGAGCGATTCTGCGTGCGCAATAGCGGCGTCAACGCTGTGGTTGAAGGGGTGGGCGATCACGCCTGTGAATACATGACCGGCGGTCGGCTGGTGGTCATCGGCCAGACCGGCAGAAACTTTGCCGCAGGCATGAGCGGCGGGATCGCCTACGTCTATGACGACTCTTCGCGCTTCCGCGACCTGTGCAACACGGGCATGGTCAGCCTGGAAAAGCCCGACCAGCCGGCCGACATTGAGACGATCAAGACGCTGCTGGAAAACCACCTGAAGTACACCGGCTCGCCCGTGGCCAAGGCGATTCTGGCCGATTTCCAGAAGGAACTGGCTTATTTTGTGAAAGTGATGCCCAACGACTACCGCAGAGTAATAGAAAACAAAGCCGCGATGGACGCCAGGGCCGAAGAGTTATCGAAGAAGCAGAACTGATGTAGTTCGACCAAAAAGGCTCGGCTGTCCACAGATGGACACAGATAAGGAAACAGACTTGAATGCATTGACCCGGAAGGTTATTGGTTGCGCTTTTCGTGTTGCAAATGGTCTGGGCTGTGGGATGTTTGAGAAAGTCTATGAGAATGCGCTAGTGCATGAGCTGCGAAAAGCTGGGTTGATGGCCGCGCAACAGCAACGATTCGGTGTCCTGTATGACGGCATTGAAGTTGGCGAATACATCGCTGACTTGGTCGTCGAAGGCACCGTGCTGGTGGAACTTAAGGCATTGACGGATCTTGCAGAGGTTCATAGTGCTCAATGCATTAACCTTCTGTCCGTTACCCATTTGCCCGTGTGCCTGTTGTTGAATTTCGGCAAGCCCCGTCTGGAAGTAAGAAGGTTCAGAGGCCGGCGATGATTCGCCTTATCTGCGTTTATCTGTGTTCATCTGTGGACAAAAATTTTTTGGTGACGAAAGACCATGGGAAAACCAACTGGATTCAAAGAAATCGCCCGCGAGACGCCCAAGCGCAAGGCTATTGGCTTGCGCATCATGGATTGGAACGAAATCTATGAGCCGATGGACGAAGCCAAGCTGCGCGCCCAGGGTGCGCGGTGTATGGATTGCGGGATCCCGTTCTGTCACGGCCCCACGGGGTGCCCGCTCGGCAATGTCATCCCCGAATGGAATGACCGGGTTTATAAGAACCGCTGGCGCGACGCACTGGAAATGCTCTTTAAAACCAACAACTTCCCCGAATTCACCGGGCGTGTTTGCCCGGCACCTTGCGAAGAGGCCTGCGTGCTGGGCATCAACGAAAAGCCCGTCACGATCAAGCTCATCGAGCAGAACATCATCGATCATGCTTTTGCCGAGGGATGGGTTCGTCCGCAAAAGCCCGAAAAACGCACCGGCAAAAAGGTCGCGGTCGTCGGCTCCGGGCCAGCCGGACTGGGGTGCGCGGCGCAATTGAACAAAGCCGGCCATGAAGTCACCGTCTTCGAGCGCGCCGACCGCGCCGGTGGGCTGCTGATGTACGGCATCCCGAATTTCAAGCTGGAAAAGCGCATTGTTGACCGCAGGATTGACCTGATGAAGCAGGAGGGCATTCACTTTGTCACCAATGCTAACGTGGGTCAGAACGTAAAGGTGGAAGACCTGCGCAAGCAGTTCGATGCCATTGTGCTCTGTGGCGGAAGCACTCGCGCGCGTGATCTGAACGTCCCCGGCCGCGACCTGGCGGGTATCCATCTGGCCATGACCTATCTGCCGCTGCAAAACCGCAAGAACATGGGCGACCAGATTTTTGAGGAGCAGATGATCGACGCAAAGGGCAAGCACGTCATCATTCTGGGTGGCGGAGATACCGGTGCCGACTGCCTGGGCACTTCCATCCGGCAGGGATGCAAGAGCGTCCGGCAGTTTGAACTGATGCCCAAGCCCCCCGCCGGCCGCGCCAGTGACATGCCCTGGCCAAACTGGCCCATGATTCTCCGCACAAGCAGTGCCCACGAAGAAGGCGAAACGCGCACGCCGGCGCACCGCGACTGGACGATCCACACCAAAAAATTCGCCGGCGAAAACGGCGTGTTGAAAAAATTGCACGGCATCCGCCTGAATTGGGAAATGGCCGGCAGTCGGCCGGTGAAATTCACCGAAACCCCCGGCAGCGAATTCGAACTGGACTGCGATCTCTGCTTCCTGGCCCTGGGTTTCGTCGGCCCGGAAACCGAAGGCCCGGTCGGCCAGCTTGGCCTGAAGCTGGATCCGCGGGGAAATGTCGTCGTCGATGAAAACTACGCCACGAGTGTTCCCGGCGTGTTCGCTGCCGGAGACATGCGTCGCGGGCAAAGCCTGGTCGTCTGGGCGATCAGCGAAGGCCGCCAGGCGGCCCGTGGGGTCGATCAGTTCCTCATGGGCCAGTCCGATCTGCCGGCAATGAAACTGTTCTAGGCTCGCTAAAAGTTGCGCCAACGGATTTGCCGTTCGTTTGCATGCCCGCCGGCTTTGCACAACTGGCAATACCCCGGGGTGAGAAGTACAATACATCGATCGCCGCCGCGGAATGCGGCCGGGTCCGATGCAAGGGACGGCTGTGAACCGGGTCAGGTCCGAAAGGAAGCAGCCCTAAGCAGATCCGGCTTTGTGCCGTCGTGTCCCCGGCCGCATTCCCCGGCGGCTTTTTGGTTTCTCTCACTCCGGCAGGCATTCTTCGCGTCATTT
>JBBQSU010000210.1:0-4175 GCA_038234815.1 Tepidisphaerales bacterium
TCGGTCCGGAAATGGTCAAGAACATCGAAGTTCGCGGCTTCGATACCGGCATCCGTGTGCGGCAGTCGATCAACTTGGTGGTCATCGAAGGTGTAACACTGAGAGGCCAACGCGTGGTGGGGATCGATAACAAACAGCAGATCCTCCCCATTCGTAAACTTGTCAGCGACAACGCCGTGCCCGTGCTGACCAACACCGAGCACAGCGGCGTGGTGACGCTGATTGATTCCGAAATCCGCGGCACGGGCACCGCGGCCAACTCGGCGGCGATCGTCAACGACGGCGACAATTCCTGCGTCCTGTTCGCGCGAAACGTGAAGGTGTCCGGCTACGGCGAGACGATCAAGAACACCGTCGGCACCAAGCGGGGCATCGCCAGCGGCAATATCGACGAGTTCTGCTCGCACCCCCCCACGTCGGCCTTCCCTTCTTACAGCAGATCGTTGAACCTGCCGATCAAGGAAACGCCCGAAGTACCCTGGGATGCGATGGATCAGTGGGCCAATGTTGAAAAGTTCAAGCAGCCGGGTGACCCTGATGACACTGCGTCCATCCAACGCGCGATCGACAGCGGCAAGACGACGGTGTACCTCCCCAGCCGCGCCGTCGCCAGTACGTCGGCGGATTTTCATAAAGACAAACTGGACGCCAAATACATGGTCAGCTCGACGATCCACATCCGTGGAAACGTCCGGCGGATTATTGGCTGTGAAGCAGAATTCCGTTGCACCGGCGAGGAAGGATTCATCAATTTCGACGAGGTCGAAGGCAACCGTTGCATCTTCCGATTCGAAGACGGTACCCAGCCAGTGGTGATCTTCGAACGCTTCACCTTTGGCTTCAAAAAGAAGCCGCGCGCGATCGTGCACGACAGTTCACGGACGCTGGTGATTTCGTCGGTGGCCGATATGACCTATCGCAACAGCGCTAAGGGAACCGGCGACGTGTTTTTTGAAGACGTCGGTGGTGGCCCGCCGATTTTCGCGCACGGCCAGCACGTGTGGGCGCGGCAGTTGAACCCGGAAGTGTACAATAACCCCAAGATCGTCAATGACGGTGCGATAGTCTGGGTCTTCGGCACAAAATCGGAGCCCGGCGGCCCGTGGCTGTTGGCCAAGTCAGGCAAGACTGAACTGCTGGGCGGGTTCATGTACACGTCACATGATAAGCAAGGCCCGACCGGCATGTGGGTGATCGAAGACGGCGCGCTGGTGACCATCGCCGGCGCCACTGAATACGTCTGGTCGCCCAAGTGGCGCATCGACGATCCCCTGAAAGAAACCCGCGGAGGCGAGACGCGCACGCTGGCCAATGGTGCTTTCGTATTCCGCGGAAATGGCTCGGCCACGCCGTTCTATTCGTCGCTCCCCCCCGCGGCTAATGCGTCGGTTCCGCCATCACCCGGGGCCAAGGTTTCGAGCACTTCAGCTAAGTCTGTCTCGCTTGAAATCACCATGCCCGACGGCGTGGCCTATGCCGGAATTAACATTTGGCGCGACGGCAAGCAGCTTCGCCCCACTGTCGCCGGCACGTACGTCGACAAGGGCCTGGAGACCGGCAAGGTTTATCACTACAAGCTGCTGGCGTTCACCACCGAAGGTGGCTGGTCGCAACCGATCGAGGTTGAAGCCTCGACGACCGCTGACAGGACGCCACCAACCGCGCCCGGCAAGCCGCGCACTCATCGGCTGTTTCCCAATCGCATCGATCTTCACTTCGGAGATGCCGAGGATGAGGTGGGCGTGACGGCCTACACGGTGGCGAGGTTTCCCGTTGTCGCTGGTGCCGTGGCGGATCAGCCGGACCTGACCGACGTGGCCACTAGAGGTCGATACTACGACTTGAAGCCGGTCGCCGGCGCGGCCTATGTCTATCGCCTTCGTGCCACTGACGCGGCGGGCAATGTCTCCGAACCGAGTGAGATTCGAGCGAGCGTTCCCACGGAATTACCGAACCAAAGCAAGCTCTTCGCCGTGTTATTTGACGACAAGTACGGCTGGGGCAATCGTGGCGCATACCTTGGTGGAGTGAATCACGGACAGTGGATCATGTTTCACGCCGAGCCGCTGGGATTCGAGAGGTCGACTTATGATCGGGTTACGTTTCGCTACGGGACGCCCGACTACGCCACCGGCACTACTATGAAAATTATTGCCGACGGAAGGATCGTCGCCGACGCCGTTGCGGGCGACCCTGAGGACGAGTCGGACAAGAAAAAACCCCAGCGTCACATTGAAGGCGGGACGGTCATCGCCACGCACGCCGTCCAGAATACCGGCGGTTGGGGCAAAGTTGAAGAATTCACCGAGCCTTTGAAAGACGTCCCCGCCGGCCTGCACGACGTGTTCATCGTGTTCGACAAGGGACAATCCAAAGGCACGGGTTCGTTCATGGACCTGTGGGAGGTCGATCTGCTGCGCGGGGGAAAAGGGTATTGATCTGTATTCCTATCTTCAAACTTCTTGCTATTGCAACGGAAAATGGAACCCCAGATTTTGCAGATGAGATGCCTTTCTGAATCTACGTCACTTGCGTAATCTGCGGTTAGCAGTGGTTTGGTTTTGGTTGCGGCAATTCTGCGATGGGAAATGCGCGTGATTTCGTTGCGTTTGGAGAAGCATGAGATACTTCTGGCGACTTGTCATCATCGGGTTGGTAGTTGTCTCGGCAGATGCGGCTTCCGTTTCCCCTGGGACGACTTCGCCGCAGCCGCCAAGCGCGGACACCCCGCTCGACTGGTCACATTCAACCCGGGAATGCAGGCCCACGAACGAATGTTCAAGTACACCGAACACCAGGATTACCTGGCCGGCGAGGTGAACGAACTGCAGGACCCGCCAGCGGCGCGCTGGGCGCCCAACGGCCTGCAGAATCACCGCTGGGTGTGCCTCGACAACCGCGAATGGGTGCATGCCCGCGCCGACACACCACTGCTCCCCCCGCGCTACACGACGCCTGAAATCGCCGCTTACCTGCGGGCGGCAAGGGCAGCGCAAACACCGGTGACCTTTAATATGGATGTAGACCAAACCGGCCTACTCAGCCCCGCTTCGTTGCAGGTGTGTGCCGAGGCCGCACAGCAAGCCTATGCGCAGTGAATGCTGACCTGTTCCAGTCCGGTCCGGACGCTCCACCTAAAGCGGGGATGCGCAGGCCAAGGCGCCCCCCGGACCCATACGCCTGCCCCAAGCAGCGCTTCTCAATCTCCATTAAACCGGGTAGGCCTTCGCAGCCGATCCGCGTGGTGACTTTCGGCTGGGTTGCTGAATCCAGGTTCATCTACGCCGCCTCGGCTGAAAGAAGGAAGCGATTGTTGCTCGTTTGAATGGCTCTATAAACGGCATTGGCCTCGACAATGGCCAAGATGATCGGGTCGCGATAGTCGGGCTGCCCCGCCTCGTATAGAAACAGTGTGGGAACGTTTCGTGACTACTGTCTTAGAAACGCTTCTTCCATGGGCTCCTTGCGGGATGGAGAAGCCATAGCGGGATGCCGATAGAGCGCCGGACGCGGCGGACATCGGGCCACCACACTCGCTACGAGGACCGCGACTTCCGACCGGTCCGGTAGAGCGGCTGGCTAGCTGGCGGGCAGTTCCCGCTGACGCATGGTCCAGCAAACGATGTTAGCCACCAGCACGGGCAACGCCCCGTAACAAACCCACTTGAGCACCGCGGCCCGGTGCTGCCAATCTTCGACGCCGCGAGCGAGAACCTCCAGACCGAAGTCCGGTGCTTTGTCCTTGGCTTCCTTCGCGATGAATGCGGCGGATACCGGCAGACGGCCGGACACGCTGGTCACCGTAACGGTAATGATCAGGACCGTTGCCGCGGCCAAGGCGTTGATGACGGCTAGGACTTTGGGAACTTGCATCAACGGCAATCTAACTTTTCATCGCCGTTGCAACAACTTCGGTTCAACTCGTCTCATCAAGTCGGGGTGAATCACCTGATATAGAAACGGTATGGCGGGAGATCATCGCCGCATGGGCGGATGGGAAGTCATGATCGAGTGTTGGCCGGGGGAACGATTCGACATTCACCACCCGCTTCATGCGTTTACACGCAATGAGCATCCTGGGGTGGACCCTCTATCGTCGTGGGAACTGTTCCACACTCCGGGCAACGATCAGGAGTGGCGCGAAGGTCGTAGCCACAGGACATGCATAAATGGCG
>JBBQSU010000211.1:0-4109 GCA_038234815.1 Tepidisphaerales bacterium
GGCGATCCACGGCGGCGCTCCGGTTGCTCCTCAGCAGAGCCGTATCCTCCGCGTGGACCAGCGAAGCGTATCAGAAACGAGCAAGGCCGGGATGTTCCCGGCCCTGAATCAACAACTTGGCCCGACAACCTAATGTTCAAATCGGGGACAGGAATGGGGTCTGGACAGTGGTGCTGTGTTACTGGTCTTTGCGGTGATTTCCGAATCGGCAGAAAGCCTGAAAGCCGGTTGACGCTCATCGGCGAGCGAAATAGGATTCATTGGTTGAAGTTTTACCGCCCGTCTGAGTGAGGCCCTAATATGAAGTGTGATCTCTGCAACAAGCCCGCGACCGTGCATCTGACGGAAATCAGCAACGGCAAGCAGATCGAAAAGCACCTTTGTGAGCAGTGCGCCACCCAGGCCGGCGGGTTGCCCGTGAAGGCGCACACGCCAATCAACGAGTTGCTGACGAATTTCGTCATGGCGCACTCGGGGGTGGCCAAGGAGCAGGGTGCCGTCTGTGAAGAGTGCGGGATGACCTGGGCGGAATTTCGCCAGGGCGGGCTGATGGGCTGCGAGCATGACTATGTCGCCTTCGATCGTGATCTCTCGCCACTCTTGCAGCGAGCGCATGAGGGCGCGGCCCATCACGTCGGAAAGGTTCCCAGCCGCAAGGCAACCCCCGGCGCGCCAGCTCAGAAGACTGTCGATGTCAGCCGGCTGAAGAAAGAATTGCAGCGGGCCATCGAAGCCGAGGATTACGAACGCGCCGCCAAGCTCCGTGATCAGATGAAACAAGCCCAAGAGAAATGAGTCGTTGACAGCACCATGAAATTGAACGACCTGACACAGAACGCCGGTGAATGGCTCCGCGGAAACGGGCCTTTGAACGAGGTGGTGATTTCCTCGCGGATTCGCCTGGCCCGCAACATCTCGGGCACCCCGTTTCTTTCAAAATGTTCGCGGGCGCAGCGCCAATCTTTGGAAACTCGCCTGCGTGACACGATTTTGAGTGCGGGCCTGCCGGGGAAAACGCTGTATGTCGATCTTGAAGCGGCCCCGGAAGTCGACCGGCAACTTTTGGTCGAACGGCACCTTATTAGTAAACCGCAGGCCGCGGCCGAAGGAGCCAGGGGCGTGGCGGTTGGTGAAAATGAGACCCTGGCGATCATGGTGAACGAGGAAGATCACCTGCGCGTGCAGGCACTGCGATCGGGTTTGCAACTGGAAGAGGCGTGGGAGCAGATCAATGCCGTTGACGACAAGCTTGAAGCGCAGCTTGACTATGCCTTCCATCCGCGATTCGGCTATCTCACCGCATGCCCCACCAACGTGGGCACGGGCATTCGCGTGAGCGTGATGCTGCATCTGCCAGCCCTGAAACTGACCGGCGAGATTGAGAAAGTTTTTCGCGCGGCCAAAGATCTCCGTCTGGCCGTCCGGGGGCTTTACGGCGAAGGGACTGAAGCCACCGGCGACTTTTACCAAATCAGCAACCAGACAACGCTAGGCAAAACCGAAGAGGAAATCATCAGTGATTTCAAACACAGCGTCGTGCCGAAGATCATCGATTACGAACACCACGCGCGCAAATTGCTGCTGAACGATCGCACGCTGGCCATGGACGACAAGGTGTTCCGCTCGCTGGGGCTGCTGCGCTCGGCACGGCTGCTGACCAGCGAAGAAGTGCTGACGACCCTCAGCCACTTGCGGATGGGAATTCACATGGGGCGCGTGAAGGACCTGGACATTCGTATGCTCAATGAGCTATTTCTGATGACCCAGCCGGCCCATCTGCAAAAACTGCAAGGCCGAAAGATGGAAGGCGACGTCCGCAGGGCCGCCCGCGCGGAATACGTGCGCTCGCGGCTGGGTGCCAATTAGGACCAGGTCGCGGGACTATTCCGCGATACGCGCCGGTCGCCGGCACCCGGCCCAAAAAGCGACAACTCGCATCCCATGGATGCGATGCCCGGCACTACGCGGGCTGCTTCCCACATTCTAATTGATCGGTGAGGGTCAGAAGATTAGGCTGAGCCTCACACCTATGGGGAAAGAATATAAGACGCGAATCGCCCGGCTGATGAGGCTGTTGACAACGATCCACGGCAAACGAAATCAGAACGTCGCCGACTTGGCGCGTCTTTGCAAAGTAAGCGAGCGAACCGTTTATCGTGACATTGCCGTGCTGAACGACGCGGGATGGCCGTGCATTTATGACGGTGAATCCGAAGGATATCGGATCGGCCGGGGATTTTTCATGCCGCCGATCGATCTGACGATCGAGGAGGCCCTGGCGCTGATCGCATTGATCGAGGAAGTGAGCAAGCCAACGGCGATTCCTTTTATGCAAACCGCCGCCCGCGCGGTCGAGAAAATCCGCTCGCAGTTGCCAGCCAAAGTGCTCGACGCGCTGGAGCCACTGGACGATCACATCCACATCGGTCTGGCCCGCGGGATGGCGGACGATTCAACCCGAGACGCCTACGAGCGCGTGCGCTCGGCAATTGCAACCCGCCGGGCGCTCCGGTGTCAGTACGAATCCAATCATGTTCATGACCCGGCGTTGGGTTCGTTCGTCTTCAAACCCTACGCGCTTTGGTACTGCCAGCGGGCATGGTACGTCACCGGCCACCGCAGCGATCGCGACGGTATTCGGCAACTGAAACTCAATCGATTCACGGCGCTCACCCCCACCGATAAGCCTTACCCGATTCCCGACGATTTTAAGCTGTCGGACCAGGTAAAGCAGGCTTGGCGGATGATCCCGGGACCGCGATACAACGTCGTAATCCGATTCAAACAACCGTTTGCCGAGACGGCCAGCGAGGTGCAGTGGCATTCGACGCAGCAGGAGCAGTGGAGCGACGACCGGCAGCACGTCACGTTGCGGTTTGAGGTGGACGGCCTGAGCGAAATCGTGTGGTGGGTGCTGGGTTATGGCCCCGGTGCAGAGGTGCTTGAACCGCCGGAGTTGCGCGAAAAAGTAAGGCAACTGCTGGCCGAGAGCGTGAGCAATTACGGTTCAAAAAGGGTCCGTCAACAATCCTGCAAAGCGGACTGACACCACGCTGTCAGTTACCCCGGATAAGCTGCGATGCAGCCAGCGAAAAAGGCCTGGGGCAAGGCGGCCCAACAGACCAGGTGACGGACCGGCAGCAAGCCGCGAGGGAGCGCAAACTTGCAGCAGAGGGCGGGCGGCCCGTCACCGCGCAGGCGTCAGAAACCAGCAGTCCCCGCATCGCCGTTAGCCATCTCAATACGGTGTAGCGCGCCGGCAAGCCCACAGCGATCTCGGGTACTCCGCCATCAGAGCGGCCATGTCGTCAGACTGCGCTGGTGATATCCGCACCACACACTGTGGGCATCTGCAAGCAGCCGGCCACCTAGCAGGCCCGCGGATCGCGCCGGCCGTGGGGTGGGAAATCTTTTTCAACCTCCCGCGGAGGATCAAAAAGCTCGTCGGCGTCGAGCGGAAATTCTGCGCGATGAGCCAGATGAAGGCGGAACGGATCACCGGGACCGGTTCTGAGTGCTGTCAACTTACCGATTATTTCGCTGCTTGCTTAGGGATTTTAGAAGTTCGTTCCGGATTTTCCTATCAGTTCGCATTACGTGTCCCGAGGACTTTTAGCATGAGAATTCGATCCGATGCGGATGAAGCCATTACGGTAATGACAGACGAAAAAACGAGACACCGCAAGCGCGCGAAAAAAAGCCCGGCACTCTTTCGAGCGTCGGGATTTTTTGTTTCTTGCTCTTTGCAAGTGAATAGTCGGAGTACCGTCTGACGATCTTGCGATCGGCATTCTCTTTGGTTTGACCCAAAGATTCGAGGCTGTGCTGACAATTTACTTAATCAGATTGCTCTGGTTAAGGATTCTAATTAATCCATTAGAAAGGAGGTGATCCAGCCGCAGGTTCCCCTACGGCTACCTTGTTACGACTTAGTCCCAGTCACCGAACCTAGCGTAGGGACCTCAGTATTGAGGCCACTTCGGCTATTTCCGGCTCCCATGACTTGACGGGCGGTGTGTACAAGGCTCAGGAACACATTCACCGCGGCGTAGCTGATCCGCGATTACTAGCGATTCCAACTTCACGGAGGCGAGTTGCAGCCTCCGATC
>JBBQSU010000212.1:0-4029 GCA_038234815.1 Tepidisphaerales bacterium
CTTAGCCCTATCTGGTAACGATACCAGATTCAGCCCTATACTGATACAATTCATCACAACGGGTGTTGAAAACGCCCGTCAGGACGTCCGCTCGCATACTGATACTCGGCAACAGCGATTGCTTGGAAAATCGCCCGAGGGTGACCGGTTCGGGCGTTACTTGGCTGGCTCGGTTGTTGCCGTCGCTTTGTCCACATTAACCGCGGTGATGTCTCCCCCTGCGGCGCCCCAAGAGCCCGGTTTAAAGAGAGTAAACACCAGCGTTTCACCTTGGGCCAGTGACACTGCCTTAAGACTCGCCTGCTCAGCCAGATCCACGTTTTCGCCGTTGCCGGTCATACCGGTGACGACGACCTTAAACTTCTTTCCATCGGCCTTGCCGATCAGAACGGCCCATTTCAAGGTGTCTTTGGATGCCTTGTTATTGTCACACCAAAGGTTTGTGAGCCGGCCACTGAACGCATAAGTGCCCGCTTCCTTTGACGCAAACACCAGCGCGCTCAGCAGCGTGTCAATAGCCTCCTTGTTCTGCATGCCTGCGGACCGAACATTCAGGCCCTTGTCGTTGATGCGTACCTCTCCTGCAGCACGCTCGGGCAACACAAAACGCCCCGGTTCAACCATCTCCAGGTCCTTGCGATCGACGAGATAGGGAAAATCATTCCGGCCCCCGAATGCTGCAAGCGACCAATCGCCCAGAGCGGTCGAGCCTTTTCCTGAAGCCTTCAAATCCGCCAGTGGCCAGGCGTCGGCACGCGCCATCGAGACAGTTGCCGCGAGCACCAGGCACGTCGTAACCAACTTTGCAAATCGCATGATGAAGTTCCTTTCTTGTTATCCAAAGGGATCCAAACGCTTATACTCAATTGCGCTAGTTTTGCTTTCCGCCCGATCGATACATCGCCAAAAAATACGGGCGCAAATTTTCCCGACTCAAGCTCTGCGTCTTATTGCCAAGCGTTTCTTCGACGATGGTCGTGAAGGGCAGTTTGTAGTGATAAAAGCCAAAGGTCGCCGAGAAGTCAGAATTGATGATGCGGAACATCGGCGGATCGAGCGGCTGACCAGCCCAGGACTGATAACTCACCCCGCCGAGGATTTCCACCCGCGCATGGTTTCTTGCCGTCAGATGCGTTGCCCGACCTTCCGTCTTAAATCCCAGCAACCACAGTTGCCCGTCGTCCACGTCGATCATCTCGGCTTTGGGTGACTCAGGATTGAACTGCCGCGCCCAGATTTTCTCTCCTTTGCCCACGGCAAGCGTCGACGTCCTGCTGGGCGAAACGTCTTCGATAAACCACCGCCCGCCGGGCTCGGCCTTCTTCGTTGTTCCCCCTACGCCCAGGTCTTTCAATACAATCGTCTTGCCCGATCTATTCTCAAACATCGTCACGTCCGCGGGGCACTTCCATCCGCCCAGCAGGAAAAATCGCTCCACCACCAGCGCATCGCTCTTCAGATTTTCAAACGTGAATACCGCCGTCCCGGCTTTAAACTTGCCGTACAGGTCCGCGACGTCCACGATGCTGGTCATGCCGATGATCCGATTGATGCTGCCATGCACCCGCACCGGCTCGGTGATGCGATACTTCTGGCCCGCAGGGAAGTAAAGCGTGGTCTTGCCCTGCTTTTCTGCGTCGTCGATCACCTTTTGAATTTCCGCAGCGTCACTGTCGGGTTCCACTTTCGCCCATTTCGTCAGGTCTGATTGCCAGGAAATATCCGGCGTTTCGTCGATCGGTAGTCGGAGACTTTTCGGCTCGGCCTCGAACAGTGAATATCCCTTGCCGCCAAACCATTCGCCGATCTTCGCCTCCTTCACAACGGTCCCCTCAGACTGGATGGCCGCGCCATAACCGCTTTGCGTCAGATCGCGGACATAGAGACGACTTGTATTGACGATCGCGTTCTGCTGCGCGCCCCCGCCGGTCAGTTGCGCCTCAACCAGCGTCAGTTCATGTTTGTTGACGACCGCCGGAACACTGTTTTCGCTCCGCAAATCACGGATCGTCGTGCGGGCGACATTATTAAACCCCGCGACCTTTTGCCCTTTAAGCGTCAGGTGCTCGAGCACCAGCGCGAAGCTGTCGCCGGTATCCACACCGGTGTCGAATCCAACGACCGTCACCCGCGTAATCAAACAAGGCCCGTTTTGTCCCTGGCGTAGGTCCAGCCCGAGTTTTCCGGAACCTTCTTCGCCGCTGCTGCGGATCGTCACATGATCCATCGCACCGACGTTGTTGCTCATAAATCGCAGACCGATCGCGCCGGGATTGCCGCGGCCGGCATCCACCGTCAGATTACGCACATAGCTCTGCATCACGTCGCCCGTCCCCTGGCCCTGATAAATCGACAGAATAATCTTCGGCTTGTCCGAATCGGTGAAACCGGGGCAGCGGTCCTGAAGTTTAATCACCACCCCGGCTTCACTCTGGCCTTGATAGGTCAGAAATCGATCCGCGCTATGAGCCTTCCCATTGAAAATGCCCACGCTGTCTGACAAAAGATAAGTTCCGTTGGGGAAGTACAGCGTGCGGTTCTTCCCCTTGTTCTCGTCCACCGCCTTCTGCAAGGCTTGCGTGTCATCCGCGATCCCGTCACCGACGGCAGCGTAGGCCTTCTTGACGTCGATCACGCCTGAATCTTCCGGAAAAACAATGTTCTCCGCGCCTGCGACTTTAGCGAACTGCGCGAGCAGGCAAGCAAAGACCAACACCGCCGCGAACTGTGTACGCATCCGAAAACTCCTCGCGTCCATCGACATCGATTCTGGAAATGATAACGTAACCACTTCCTTCCGGAATCTATACGCTTGATCCTGATCGAATGTTGAATGACCGATTCAGAAATTGTACGCGCTCGTGCGACCGGTTCGCGCAGGCTTGCGGTGCTCTGTTCCAAGCCAATCGGTAACTTCGTACGTGCGGTTTCGATCATGCACTTGAACGTCTTGGCGCCGATCCGAATTTCGTAATCCCCGTCAAAAGCGCGCACGCGGGCCTCGCCGCGGTCATCGCACTGCGCCAGCGAGGCACATGGGCGACAAGCACCAGGTCCCGATAGACACCCTGCAAACCGGCAGGATCAAAACTCCGATTTTCGGTTCCATTCAGAACGCTACCTTCCAAGTGTCCAGTAAGCTCTGGCCAGCTTAGGATTTTCATAGAGAAAGGCCGTGGGAAGCATCTCGACGTGCCCATCAAGACACAGGACGCTTGAATAGGTGTTGACAGGCGACAAGACGATTGGAAAGGTCCCGCCAGTTCGCATGTAGCTCCGAGTCTTTGCGCGTGGGCTGTGAAAACCCCAGGGACTCCGACCGAGCGTCTACCATGAGTAGGTATCAGTGATGGCTGCAGTGCTGCCATTAAGGCTGCCAATGTAATTCTCATCCGACGTCATTGATACTTCACCGCGCTTTTCGGTGATTAGAATGGTCTCGCTGGAGCGTCTGACTCTGCTCACGTTGACGTAGTTGCCCGAGACTTGGGCGGGCGGGCCCGTCAGCCGCATCACCTTGGGGAAGACTACGCCGTTGTATGTGTATGACATCTGCCACCCCGCCCGGTCAATCGTGTTTTGACCTGTGCAGAAGTCGTCGCTTGGGCACTCTAGAAACGTGTTTCCAGGGCGTACTTCCGACATGGACGAGACATTTTTGCCAGTCGTATCGTTGAGCTTATAGATCGACTTGGCGTAAAGGTAAACCAGTTGACTCTGCCAGCGGATCCAATTGCCGCCATCGTACTGTTCTGCTGGCGGCAGAATGATCCCTTTGTAATCGTTTGTGTACATAATTTCGTACAGGCCGATCTGTCGAAGATTCGACATGCAACGAAGCTGCTGCGCCGCCGCCCGTGCTTTGTTCAGCGCCGGGAGCAGCATGGAAATCAGCACGCTGATGATGCCGATTACGACCAGCAACTCGATTAACGTGAAGGCGCGAAATTGATGATGTTTGCACCGCATCACAAGCTCTCCGCTAAAAGCAATACTGGCACGTTTCGTCTGTCAGCGCCGTCCGTTTCA
>JBBQSU010000213.1:0-3949 GCA_038234815.1 Tepidisphaerales bacterium
CGCCTATCACGGCCCGCAGGCGATGGAAGAACTGGCCGGTTTCGATCCACATCTGGTGCCCGGGATTCTTGGTGGCTCCAGCGGAACAACTTTCGATGCCTTCCATCAGCTCTCTGAAGCCAGAAAATACGGCGCCCGTGCGGCGCTTTATGGCCGAATGATTAATAACTCCGAACATCAGCTCAGCTTTATCCAGCACCTGCGCTGGATAGCCGACGGCGAACTAACCGACCCCGCCGAGGCGACCCGGAGCTATCATGGCGCATTGCAAAAGCTGAACATCCCGGCTTATCGCAAGCTGGACGACGATCTGAAAGCCACCCCGCGCGCAGCGGCCTATGGTGGGTCAACAAAGGTGCCGATCGACGGCACAAAGAAGAAGGCCGCAAAACCGTCCGATGACCAGAAAAACCCGTCGCAAATGACCAGTGCCGAAAAGGTCGCATGGAACCGTGCGAAATGGGATCGGATACTGGGATGATTATCGTCGCGGGCCATGTTTGTCTCGACCTTATTCCCACGTTTCCGGGGCCGGCCTCGCTGGATCCGGGAACATTGGTCCGAGTGGGAAAGGCCGTGCTGGCAACGGGCGGGGTATCGAACACGGGTGTGGCCTTGCACCGACTCGGGAGCAGCGTCCGGCTGATTCACAAAACCGGCGACGACCTGTTTGGAAGTTCGATCCGATCCATTCTGACCCAATTAAGCTCTGAGCTGGCGTCCGGTGTAGAAACGGTCATTGGCGAAACGACGAGCTATTCGATTGTAATCTCCCCGCCAGGGGTCGATCGGATGTTCATCCATTGCCCCGGAGCCAATGACACCTTTTCCGATGCCGACGTGCCCGAGGAGTTGCTCGTCGGTGCCAAGCGGCTGCATTTCGGCTACCCACCGATCATGCGAGCAATGTATTGCGACGGCGGAGCGGCCTGCCGCAGGCTGCTGGATCGCGCCAGGTCGCAGGATATAGAAACGTCGCTCGATCTTTGTTCCGTCGATCCTGATTCCGAGGCCGGCCGGGTGGATTGGCACGCCTGGCTAAACCATGTGTTGCCGGCAGTCGATTTGTTTACGCCGAGCTTCGATGAACTGGCGCAGATGCTCGGTGCCGATCCAACGGTCAACCGCGCAAACGCTGAAGCGCTCGCCCGGCGGTGCCTGTCGCTTGGATGTAGCGCCGTGTTGATGAAACTGGGCCACCACGGCCTGATGTACGTCGATGCAGAGCGGCTTCGGCATCAGCCTTGCCTGAAGGTGAAGGTCGTTAGCACTACCGGAGCCGGTGATTGTACGATTGCTGGATTCCTGGCCGGCAGAGAAATGGGGCGAAATGTTGAAGATGCCATGAAGATCGCAACCGCGGTCGGCGCGTGTTGCTGCGAATCAGCCGATGCCACCAGCGGAGTGAAGCACCTGATCGACGTGGAAGCGAGACTGGCAAAAACGTGGCCCAGCCTCTCAACAACTTTTTAACAGGATCATCGATGATCAAGCGAAGCGAAATGAAAGTGCATCAGGCCCGTGCAGCCCGAATGCTGACGGCGGCGGGGATTCAGATTCGTCCCGATGAGCCGATCGAGATCGCCGAGTTTGGGTTGAACAATTTTGAACAGATCGGGCTTTCTCTCGTCACTTATGTGAACACCAACCGATACTGCGGAAAGGAACTGGTGCTTTATCGCGGGCAAACGTGCCCGGAACATAGGCATCCACCCGTCGGCTCGGACCCGGGAAAGATGGAAACCTTCCGCTGTCGATGGGGCGAGTGCTACCTGTACGTGGAAGGCCAGCCCACAAACAACCCCCGCGCCAAGGTGCCCGATTGGTATCGAAAGCACCTCACGGTTTTTCATGAAATCGTCTTGAACCCCGGCGGTCAATATACGATTCCTCCGGGTACGCTGCACTGGTTCCAAGGCGGACCGCATGGCGCGATTGTCACCGAATTCAGCAGCACCAGCCGCGATGAAGCCGATATCTTCACCGATCCAAACGTCAAGCGTATCCCGGAAATCATTGAGGACTGATGCTGGCGATCGAACGCAAATCCCGGTTGATTCAAATCCTGCGGAGCAAGGGATCGGTCTCGCTCGAAGCCCTGGCCGCGGAACTTGGCGTGTCGGCCTCCACAGTTCGGCGCGACGTGGAAATGCTCGAATCCAGTGGTGAAATCCAGCGCACCCACGGCGGAGCCATCTGGGTCGGCGAGAAAACCCCTCCTGCCCGCCCGTATGCCTTTGATCAGCGCCGCAGCTATCAGCCCGACGCCAAGCAGGCCATCGCCATGGCGGCGCGAACTCTGGTGTCGCCGGGGCAGACAATTCTCATCGACGGCGGAACCACCACCTGCCTCTTCGCCGAGCAACTCCGTGGAATGCCCCTGCAGATCGTCACTAATTCCCTCCCCATCGCCGACATCTATCAGAACGACGACAACGTGGAGCTGATTCTCACCGGGGGGCTGCTCTATCCGCGGTACGGCGTGATGCTCGGTCCCGCGGCCGAGGCGGCGCTGGAGGGCATCCATGCCAAGACGCTTTTTTTCAGCGTCGCCGGCGTGCACGAAGGCCAACTCTATAACCAGAATCTCCTGCTGGTCACCGGGGAACGGAAAATGATGGCCCAAGCCCAGCAGGTGGTTTTGCTGGCCGATTCCAGCAAATTCGGACAACAGGCCCTCTCTCGGCTGGGGGAACTGAGTGAGATCGACATTGTGGTCAGTGACAGTGGTCTGAGCGCGTCGCACCAGGAGCAAATTCGCGCCGCCGGCTGCGAACTGATCCTGGGCTGAGACGACGCAATAATTCCTTCACCCGCGCGTTAAACGCTTGGAGCGACCCATGAAACATTCCCCGTTTTTACTTTTCCTCTTGCTGGTCACCTGGAGTGCATTTGTCTTGGCTGGCGATGCGGTCAAGCCGGATGTGGCAACTCTCTTGCAGGACTGGCGAAATCCGCAGCGCGGCAACGAAGTAATGCCGGTGAAAATCGACTATCCGTCCGCTGGCCGGGGGCCTTGGCCGGTGGTGATTATGTCGCACGGACTGGGCGGATCACGCCAAGGCTTGCAGTATATCGGTGAATACTTTGCCGCGCATGGGTATGTGGCGATCCATCTGCAACACGTCGGTTCGGACCAAAGCGTTTTTGCCACCACTCGCCCGGCGGATCGTCTGGCCACCCTGACCGCAGCGGCCAACGCACAGCAGTTCATTCGGCGCATCGGCGACGTGCGATTTGCCCTGGATCAAATCAGCACGATCAACCAGGATGCCACTTCCGCGTTGCACGGGCTGCTGGATGTTGATCGGATTGCCATCGCGGGGCATTCGTTCGGCGCCGTCACGGCCGAGGCGATGTGCGGAGAGCTGCTCGGGCCAAAAAACACAAATGTCTATGACCCGCGCATCAAGGCGGGAATTATCTACAGCCCAAGCGCGCCAAAGACTGCCGACCCGCGAAAGGCGTTCTCAAAAATCGCCGTGCCGATGTTTCACTGGACCGGCACCCGCGACGACTCGCCCATCGCACGGGATACCAAGGCCAAAGATCGCCGAATCCCCTTTGATAACATCAACACCACCGATCAATATTTGGTCATCCTCGAAGGTGGCGATCACATGATCTTCAATGGCCGCGTGGGTCGCATGGTCGCGCCTAATCCCAAAGATGACGCATGGAAGGACCTTATCACGCGCGGAAGCGTCGCGTTCCTCGATGCTTATTTGAAGGACGATGCAAAAGCCCTGGTTTTCCTGCGAAATGAGTTCGGGGACCAGGCCAAGGCATTGGGCGTATTCGAGAAAAAGATCACTTCAGCACGAACGCCTTGACCAGATTAGCCCCGTGCACGCCAGTCAACACGTTCATCTCAATCTCTGCTGTCTTGCTTGGCCCGCTGATACGAATCGCGTCCGTCCCGCGATGGTCCTGATCGAGTTTCTCAAAG
>JBBQSU010000214.1:0-3892 GCA_038234815.1 Tepidisphaerales bacterium
CCCACCAGCACGGCGCGATCGGCGTGGCGGTCGGAGATGTGAACGGTGATGGCGCGAATGATCTTCTGATTGGTGGGGTGGATGGCACTTTGTCCCTTGTCATCAATGACACCCTTTCCCTTCGAGGGAAATCCGCTCACCCAACTGCTCAGCAGGCGAAGCTCGACCAGACAAAAATCCTGAGCGTGTGGGTGAAGGGGCGGATCGGTGTTGTTGGGGCCAACGTCCGGCTGATGGATGAGGAAGGCGAGATTGTCGCGCGACGTGACATCGGCGCGAACGCCGCCACCGGCTGTCGCGGGCCTGATACAGTCAGCCTGGCGGTTCGGGAGGCGGGCAAATATACCCTGAACGTGCGCTACTCTGATGGCTTCGAAAAGACCGAGCCGATCGACTTTAAGGACCTGCGGCATCTGGTGCTGACTGTTGATCGTGACGCCGCTGACGACATGATCCTGCCGGGAACGATGCGGCCTTAAAGGGGTCAATTCGCAGAATTGCATCAAAACCGGATCGCGGTAACAGACGGGACGAATGCATGAAAAATAGTAGTATCAAACTTGACCGCGGAAATGTATTTGCCAAGCCGGGAAAGTGGTTTAAGGGCGCCTTGCACCTTCATACAACGAACTCGGACGGCAAGACTTCTCCCAACGCCGCGTTGCAGATTTACAAAGCCAATGGCTACGACTTTGTGTGCTTTGGCGATCATTGGAAAGTGACCATGCCGCTGGACCCGAATGGGCAGATGCTGGTCATTCCCGGCTGCGAGATCGACACTTGGACCGACGGCACGATCGGCAATACCCATATCATGTGTGTCGGCGTCGACGGGATTGACGGCGATTTTCGGCCCAAGAATCGCTCCGGCCTGAAGGAAGTGTGGGATTGTGCCAACCGCATCAGTGAATACTGTTGGATCGCACACCCTTATTGGTCCACGCAGTCGGCGGAGTCGTTGAGAAATTATCCGGGTCTGCGGGCGATCGAGGTGTTTAACAACCTCTTCGATTCAACGCTTGCCATGGGCGATGGCGAATACCCCTGGCATATGCTGTTGAACGAAGGGGTTCGGATCGACGCTCTGGCAGTCGATGACGCGCACGGCGGTCTGGAAACGATGTGTCAGGGATGGATCATGATTAAGGCCGCCGAATGCACGCGCAGCGCCGTCATCAATGCTTTGAAGGCGGGCGATTTTTATGCCACACGCGGACCTGAGATTCGCACGGTTTCCTTTGTCGACAACGTCATGACGGTGCAGACGAGTCCCGCCAAACGCATCATGGTACGCACGAACCAGTTCTTCGGCGGTGTCTGGACCGCACGCGAAGGCGGCGAAATCAGTTCCATCGAGTGCAAGATCGACCTCAAAGACATGGATCACGCACGAGTGGTGGTCGAAGGCCATAACGGGCGAAAGGCGTGGTCCAATCCGTTCTATTTTTCTGATACGCAGCTCAAACAAAAGAGCCGCCTTGAAGTGGGCGGCGAAGCGCGGCCACAGTCGTGGTAGATCTCGTTCACCGTCATTTGATTGAAAGAGAATCGAGCGATGCCTGTCGATGTAGCATTTTCGCTGCTGAATCCCCTTGCCGTGGTTCCAGTGTTTGTCAACGCCGGGGCTGCGGTGTTGCCAGCACTGATTGCCGGGCTGGGCAGCGCCCTTGCGCTCCTCCTAAAGCCCCGCGAGGTTGCTCGGCTGATTCGAAGTAAACCGTGGACCGTCCTGATGCCGCTGGTGTTGGCACTGGTGATTTGGGGCTTGTGGCATTGGACCACCGCTGCGCCTGCCCGGGCCGCTCGCGTTGGAGAAACATCAGACGAAACGGACTGGGTGAAGGTCGCGTTGGAGATCATTCAACAGGAAAATCGGGCCAAACTCCTTGGCCGCGTCGGATCGTCAGCAGCCCCACAGTCGACAAGCTCAATCGCACGCTACTTTCGCGGCGGTGTCGACCGCTCGGGCTACCTCGGCGGGCCATCGCCGCGTGGCTTGGTTCAGCTTTGGAATTTCACCGAAGAAAGCGCGCTCTATTGCATCTCGCCGATTGTTTCAGGTAATTCGGTCTACGGTGCAAGCTGTGTACTCGACGCCGGCGGCAGCTACGGTTCAATCTTCTGCCTCGATGCCGACACCGGCAAGCCGCGATGGACTACAACTCACAAGGATGCCGCGGGTACTCAGGAGTTCAAAGGGTTCTTCAGTTCTCCGGCGCTTAGCGCTGACGGTCGGTCGTTAGTCATAGGCCAAGGATTGCATGAAGATAAGGACTCGGAGTTGGTCTGCCTGGATACGGCGACCGGCCGGGTGCGCTGGCTGGTCCCCACCCCGTTGCATATCGAAGGCTCACCCTCCATTGCCGGCGACATCGTGGTCGCCGGTGCCGGAGCCATTGAAAAAGGACCTGATCACAAGCCGCAGGGCCACCCCGAAAAGGAAGGAAATCCCGGGTTTGTCATGGGCGTGCGCATTTCCGACGGGAAGCTGCTCTGGAGATGCCCGGTGAATGACCCCGAGAGTTCACCAGCGATTTTTGACGGCATCGCGTACATCGGCAGCGGATTGAACGGTAATGCAGTGGTTGCGATCCGGATCGCGCCGGGTGATGAACTGTCATCTCAGCAATTGGAACGCATCGTCTGGAAGACGCCGACGGATTACCCTGCCACCGGTGCCGTATCGGTGACGGATGATCTGGTCCTCGTCGGTTGTGGGAAAGGTGATTTTGTCGTTTCTGCCGTCGATCCGGAAGGCCTCGTAATCGCGCTCGACCGCCTGACCGGATCGCAACGCTGGCGAGTGAAGCTGCCCGACGCAGTTCTAGGCGCCATCGCCGTGCGCGATGGCAAGGCGATCGTTCCAGTGCGCAATGGCGAAATTGTCGCATTGGACGTAACCCATAATGGCGCGATTCTCTGGCGAACGCGACTCAACGATGCGTCGGCGATTCTGGCCGCGCCGGCCCTGACCGACTCCACCGTTTATGCGGTCAGCTGCGACGGCTATCTGGCTGTGCTCGATGCCAGTGATGGAAGGATTGTCGAAAAGATTTACCTGAATGCGCCCAACAAGCCCGGCGAACTTGGCCTGAGTACCAGCGCGCCCTTGATTGCAAACAATCGAGTTTATGTTGGCAGCGAAACCGGAGGGCTGCAAGCCTTGATAAGCGGAAACAAAAGGCCATGACAGACGAACCCTTCATTGTTGCACTGCGCGATTGCCACGACGTCCAACGCGTCGGCGGCAAGGCCATTAATCTCGCCAAGCTCATCAATGGTGGATTTCCGGTGCCTGACGGCTTTGTCGTCACGACCGCAGCATTCAGGCGCCACCGTGCGGCGGGCGACGCTGGGATGCCGTCCGAGTTGGTCGACGCCATCAAGCGGCAGTATCGGGCGATCGGTTCGTCAAACGTCGCGGTGCGTTCGTCGGCCACGGCCGAAGACATGGCCGGTGCCTCGATGGCGGGGCAGTACGAAACGATCCTCGACGTCCTTGGGGAAGAAGCCTTGCTGAGCGCGATTGCCAAGTGCTGGGCCAGCTTGGATTCGCCGCGGGTCCGCACTTATCTTACGGAACACCACATCGATATCACCCAGGTGGCGATGGGCGTGATCGTGCAGGAACTCATCCCAGCCGACGTCGCGGGCGTGCTGTTCACCGAAAATCCCCGTCTGGGGGCAACTGGAGAAATGCTGATTGAAGCCAGCTGGGGGCTTGGTGAGTCGGTGGTGAGCGGGATTGTCCAGCCGGACACGCTCATTCTCGATCGGACCACCGGCGCGGTGAAACAAGCGACAATCGCCGACAAGCAAGTATGGATCGAACCAGGAAATCACGCGGTCCAATCCGTGTCAGACGACCGCCGGCGACAGTCAAGCCTCAATT
>JBBQSU010000215.1:0-3734 GCA_038234815.1 Tepidisphaerales bacterium
TCACTTTCACCTGGTGCTCTGGCCCAGGTGCGATAAGCAGCTCTCAAGTTTCATGCAGTGGCTGAGCATGACCCACACCCAGCGTTATCGCACTCACCGCCATACCGTCGGCTCCGGCCACCTCTACCAGTCGCGCTTCAAAAGCTTTCCCATCCAGGAGGACGATCATTTTCTGACGGTCTGCCGCTACGTGGAACGCAATCCGCTGCGGGCGCATCTGGTCGAGAAAGCGCAGGACTGGCCTTGGGGCTCGTTGGGCTGTCGCGCTCAGGGGTTGAAGAAAGCCACGGACCTGCTGGACGCCTGGCCTGTCCTCTGCCCACAAAACTGGGTGGAACGGGTCAATCGCCTTGAACACGCCAAGGAACTCGCGGCCGTGCGTTACTGCGCCCTTCGCGGCCGGCCGTTTGGCGACGACGACTGGAGCCATCACACCGCCCGGCGCCTGGACCTGCAAAGCACGCTTCGCCGGGTGGGGCGGCCCAAGAAGGCTAGCGCTAGCCGTTGAGTAATCGCTTCTGACCCCATTGACGACTCTGGCTTCACCTTCGGAAAGTCGGCGCCACGGCCTCGCCCGCCGTGAATTCCTGGCGCCGCTCGGCGGCGTGCAGCCTGGTTTCCAGCGCGGCGCCGCGGTGCTCGTCGAAGGTGGCAAGAATGCTGCCGTTGTAGGGATTGATGCTTTGGTAGGCCATGTCAGATCCTCGGGTTGCTGCGTGAAACGGGCGACGCGGGTGATTCAGGGGGGCCGACGCGGATCACCAGCTTGCCGAAATTCTTACCCTCTAGCAGGCCAATGAATGCTTGCGGCGCGTTTTCCAGGCCGTCGACGATGTCTTCGCGAAACTTGACCTTGCCTGCGCCAACCCATGCGCTCATCTGCGTGAAAAATTCGTCGTAGCGGTCCCCGTAATCGTCGAAGATGATGAAGCCCTGCATCTTGATGCGCTTGGTGAGCAGGGTGCGCGTGAGCACGCGCAGTCGGTCCGGCCCGGCCGGCAGTTCGGTGGCGTTGTAGTCGGCGATCATGCCGCACAACGGTACGCGGCCACGGGTGTTGAGCAGCGGAAGCACGGCGTCGAACACCGCGCCGCCGACGTTTTCGAAATACACGTCGATACCCTTGGCACAGTCGGCGTCGAGTCGCTGCGCGAAGTCGGCACTGCGGTGGTCGATGCAGGCGTCGAAGCCGAGTTCCTTGACCACATAGCGGCACTTCTCGGCGCCGCCGGCGATGCCCACCACGCGGCAGCCCTTGATCTTGGCGACCTGGCCGACGACGCTGCCGACAGCGCCGCTGGCGGCGGCCACCACCACCGTTTCACCCGGCTTGGGTTGCCCGATGTCGAGCAGGCCCATGTAGGCGGTGAAGCCGGGCATGCCCAGCACGCCGAGCGCGCTCGACGGCTGCGCCAAGCCGGCTAGCTTGCGCAGCCCGACGCCGTCGGAAATCGCATAGTCCTGCCAGCCGCTGAAGGCAAGCACCAGTTCGCCGACGGCAAAGCCGGGATGGCGCGACGCTTCGACGCGCGAGACGGTGGCGCCGACCATCGGCGCGCCCAGCGCCACCGGCGCGGCGTAGGAGGCCGCGTCGCTCATCCGGCCGCGCATGTACGGGTCGAGCGACAGGTACAGCGTGCGCAGCAGTACCTGCCCTTCTTGCGGCGCCAGCACTCCAGTTTCCTGCAGACGGAAGTTGGCCGCGGTCGGCGCGCCGTGAGGCCGGCTGTTAAGGACAACGGAACGGTTGGTGGTGGCGGTTTGCGACATGGCTTTGGCCCCTTGCGGTGTTGTGTTACTGTTTAATATGCGCCCTGAGAATAAGTAAGCTCGTAACTGTGTGAGTAAAGCTCAAATATGAGTCCAAATGGGTCTTCCACGTAAACCATTCTGTATGGCTTTCCACCCGGATAGTACTCTCGGATCGGCATTCGTTACTTGCCGCCATTCGCGACAAGTTTTTCAACTAAAGCCTCTATATTTGGATCCTGAATGCCGAAGTGAAATGTTCCAGTTCTCCAAAACTCGAATTCTTTCGGCTTCTCATTGTTCTGAAACTCGAACATCTCGACCCCGATTCTGTCTCCAGTGGACATATGGGCAATTTTGAATGAACCCCAACCGCTCCCAAATGCATCAATACACATCTGTCCTATGGGGGTATCCGACTCCTCGGAGATCACTGTAGGTTTCATGATCAAATACCAGCCCATAACCTCGCGGTAAAATTCAACCGCCTTCCCTACATCGGGAACGGAAATCCCAATATGTGACAATGCTCTTGGATAGTTATTCATGCTATTTTTCCTTTATGAAAGTGAACAAGGGCCTCTGTAAAGTTCACCTGCACCGTGTTACTCAGGCAGTAAGACATGGCGATTCTCCTTCGATCCCATCCAGTTCGACCCGTGCCACGGCCCGGGGAACGGGTTGACCGGGGGCAAAGGGGGGGGCGGCCGCTCGGTGCCAGCGGCTGCCAGCCGCAGGCGCCCATGCCCAGAAGGGTGCCGCCGAGCCATGGCAAACAGCATGACCCTTTGCGGCCGGCATGGACAACCTGGATGCCGGGCACAGCGCCCCTTCCGCTGATGAAGCGGTTGATAGGCATAAGAGCTTTGCCATTCGCGTTCTCCAGATGCCGCTGTCACCTGGCCTGATGTGCCCTTCCGGGCTAACAGCGGATGCCTCAACCATGACCATCCCCGCACCACCCACGGCACGACTGCCGAGGTGGACATGATGCCGGGCGGTTGGCAAGCCGAGTTCGTCATGGGAAGTAAGAACGACAAGAAGTCGCATAGGTAACGTCCTCTATTCGGTCGTTTTGCCGTCGAAGTGTTCGTTGTCGGCCTCTGCCTTGGCGCGGGTAGGGTGGACGACGCCATCCCGGTGATTCGGCGGCGAATAAAGCGTATAGAGCTTCATTGGAACGCTGCCGGTGTTGACGATGTTGTGATTCGTCCCAGCAGGGACGAGGACGGCGAAGCCCGCTTGGATGGCCGTACGAACGCCGTCGAGGATCGCCTCACCCGATCCCTCTTCCACGCGAAAGAACTGGTCGAGTTTGTGGACTTCCGCCCCGATCTCTTCCCGGGGCTTTAGCGCCATAAGGACGAGCTGGCAGTGTTGTGCTGTGTAAAGTACCCGCCGAAAATCGATATTCGCGGTGGCGAGGGCCTCGATGTCTTGCACAAAGCCTATCATATTGACTCCTTCTTGTTAACGGTTCCAAGACGCTAGAGTTGACCATGACGCTGTCTACCGAGATGCCCAATACGTGTGCGTCTCTATTCGGTCGGCATATGCTCAACACTCTTCGGGCCCTTCGGTCACCTCTGGCAGTAGGCGAGTGAAGTAGGTCCAGACCGGCGGGAAAAACTGGTCCACCCGAGTTGCCAAGAGGATACCCGATTGCCTTCATCAAGGCATCAAAGTTTCCTCGCTCGCGTCAGTTACTTGGTTTCCTTCGTCGCTTTCTTCTCCTTTGCCTGTTTGCTGGATTCGCGGAATCGATAGCTTTCACCGTTCATCTCAAAGATGTGGCAGCGGTGCGTGAAGCGGCCCAGCAACGCCGCGGTCATCCGTTCGCCCTGGAAAAAACAATGGGGTCAAAAGCGATTGATTTCGCCCATCCACTCCGCTAACTTGTATTGATGGCTCGACCGCATCGCGCCTCCGCGGGAGGCTTTGCTTATCACGTGATGAACCGCTCGGCCGGCGGCGTGGAGATATTC
>JBBQSU010000216.1:0-3691 GCA_038234815.1 Tepidisphaerales bacterium
CGGGTGAATTTTGAAGACCTGATGTATCTTGAACTGCGCCAGCCGGGCACGACCAACGCTGCCGGGGATTCGTCGCCGGCGGGGATTTACGTCGGCCTGGGCACCCGGATCAGCAATACCCAGTTGGATACCGAACAAGGATCAATGGAAAACACCGGCAACAAGCTGGATGTGGCGATTCAGGGCAACGGGTATTTCAAAGTGAAGGTCGCCACCGGAAGCGGGGAAGCCTACACCCGCAATGGCAACTTCATCGTCAATAACCAGGGAGAATTGGTGCTGGGCCTTGGTGACGGCTACAAGCTAATCCCGCCCATCAAAATCCCCACTGGGGCCACCGACGTGAGCATTGCCCCCGATGGAAACATTGAAGTCACCAAGCCCAATTCCAACAGTAAAGCAAATGCTGGGCAGCTCCAGATCACTCAGTTCGTCAATCCACAAGGCTTAAAACTGCTAGGCGGAAGCCTTTACCAAGCGACGGATTCCTCCGGCCCGCCGGTAGACAATAAGCCAATGGAAGGCGGTGCCGGGCAGATTCTGCAGGGATTTCTGGAGTCGAGCAACGTCGATCCGGTGAAAGAACTGGTGACGCTCATCAAGACCCAGCGGTCGTTCGAGCTTAACAGCCAGTCGATCCAGACCGCGGACCAGGCGCTGCAGACGATCGGAAACCTGCGGCGAGGATAGTCGATTCAAACCCTGAGCCACCCGGCAGACCGATGGGAGCAAATCGGTGAGTAGACCGGGACTTAAAGGCTCTTAACGCAAGCGACATGGAGGTCGCGATGAATAATGGATCACCGCTTGGAGCAAAGAAGACGGTTCGGCTGATGGTGGCGATGACGCTGCTGGTCTGGGCCACGCAAACACTGATGCATCAGTGGGGCTTCGGAGCGACTCCGCCGGTCGCGACCGAAAAGTTCGTGCCCCAAGCGGGCATGGGCTTTGGCTCGACATTAGAATTGCGCAGCGAGGCGCGTGTGCAGGGGGCGGAAGTGAAATTCAGGCAGGTATTTCGCTGGGCGCAGGGTGACGATGCGGTATTTGCCCCGCTTGGGGATTTGGTCCTGGCCAAGCTGCCGGAGTCGGCGGCCTTTGCGTCATTCGGCCTGGCGGATTTCCAGAAGGCCCTGGCCGGCGCGCAAGTCAATCAAGGCATGATCCGTTTTGCCGGTGCGACCGATTGCCGGGTGTCGCGCTGCGATGTGGACTTCAGCGAGCGCGTGGCACTGGAACAGTGGCTGGAAGCTAAAGCGGTCACCGGTGTTGCGGACAAGCTGGAAGAAGCACCGGCAGCGATGCCGGTTGTGAAACAGATCGTCGAAACGCCGCGCCTGGCCGCGGAACTATCGACACCCAAGCCCGAAACGCTCCGCGAGCAGATCGTCACCGATCTGGCCGAGCGATTGAAACTCCCTGCCGACTCATTCCAATTGGCATTTGACCCCAAGGACGCCCGCTTGCTCGACCTGGCCGGCCCCACCTTCCGGTTCTATCTGACCGCCAAGCGTGCCCGCGACCTCGGAACGATCAGCTATGACGTGACGATCGCGACCAATTCGGGCACTCAGCGTGTCACGCTGACCGGCGAGGCCCGGGCCTGGCAGACGCAAATCCTTTCCGCCCGATCGATTGCCTACAAGCAGGTGATTCGGGATGAAGACCTGACCGACCGGAAGGCGCTGGTGGATCAGCTCAGCAGCCAGCCGGTATTGGCGCGCGCGCAGATCGTCGGCCAGCAGGCCGCCCGGGACATCCAGCCGGCGGTGCTGATGACCGGCAATCTCATCGACGCGGTTCCGCTGGTGAAAAACGGCCAGTTAGTGACGGTGCAACTGAATCAGGGGTCGGTCCAATTGACCACCGTTGCCCGGGCGATGGAAAACGGGGCCTATGGGCAGACGATCAAGGTGAAGAACGAGCTTTCGCGGGACGTGTTTGAGGTGGTGGTGACCGGGGCGCAGGCCGGATCGATGGGCGCGACCAATCTGGCCAGCGCGCGATAGGGCTTCGATAGGATGTTTTGCTTTGACGGAGTTTGACGATGAAGACACGGCTGGCGGTATCGATATTGGTGGTTTCCGGCACGGCCCAGGCCGCTGCCCCTGCACCAAGCCAACCGGCGCATGATGCGCAGGTGGCTGCGGCGATGGAAGCGGTGGCCAATACGCAATCGCTTTATCAGCGCAACGGTGGCTCGCTGCTCAAGGCGACGCTGAATTCGCCGGTCGATGCCAATCGTGCCAGGCTCAACGACGTGAGTTTCTTTTCGGTCGCCACTCCGGAACCCAAAACCCTCAAAAAACACGACTTGGTGACGATCATCATCCGCCAGGAAAGCGCCTTCAGCGCAAAGGGATCAACCGACCTGCAAAAATCGCATGAAATGGAAGCTCGGATTGAGGAAATGGTGCAGTTGCAACTGAGCCGCCTCAGCCTGCGCGGCGGGGCCGCGGGGGCCAATCCTCCGGCGATCAAGTATTCGGCGCAGCGGACTTTCAAAGGGGACGGCACGGTGGAGCGCACCGATTCGATGACCGCCAGGGTGACTGCCGAGGTAGTCGACGTAAAGCCCAATGGCACGCTGGTGCTTCAGGCCCGCAGTAAAACGGTGAACGACGAGGAGGAGATCGAGATCCTACTGAGCGGGGTTTGCTCGGCTAGCGACGTGGCGCCGGACAACTCGGTCCTCAGTACGCAATTGCAGGACCTGGACCTTCGGAAGTTCACCAAAGGGGCCATCCGGGACACCAACAAGCGGGGCTGGGTGCCGAAATTATTGGACGTAATCAACCCGTTCTGACGAAGACAGATAGGAGAAACTGGGCCGGAGCCAGTGTGTGTGTAGCCCGGCGAGCCTGTAGTAGCGGATGAGTTTCGCATGAGAACGATTCTTCTCAGCCTGATGATTTGCCTCTTGCTCAGCGCCGGCGCGCAGGCGGTCAAGATCGCCGACATCACCCGGCTGAGCGGGCAGCGGTCCAGTGTGCTGACCGGCCTGGGGCTGGTCTATGGCCTCAAAGGCACCGGCGACGGTGGGGATTTTCTCCCGGCGATTCGGCCCCTGGCTTCGATGCTTGGCAAATTCGCCAATCCATCGGTCGTGACAGAACTGGCCAACGTCCAGAACGTGGCCCTGGTCAGCCTGACGGCGACGCTTCCACCCAACGGCGTCCGCGACGGCGACAAGATTGACGTGTATGTCACCAGCATCGGTGCTGCGGGCAGCTTGAAGAATGGCCGGCTTTTTGTCACGCCGATGCAGGGACCGATGGCCGGGAGCGGGATTTTCGCCTTGTCCGAAGGCCCGATGGTGATTGAAGACCCCAGCACGCCCACCGTCGGTGTCGTCAAGGGCGGCTGTGTGATGGAAGTGGACCTGAAGCCGGAGAATATCGTCAATGGCCGGCTGGTTTTGATTATCGAAGACCCGGCGGCCAGTTGGACCACCACCAGCACCATCGCCAAGATCATTAACGACGCCGAAAGCACCAGCGGAGAAATTCTGGCGATCGCACGAGACGCCAAGACGGTGGAAGTGGCCATTCCGGCCATCGAGCGCGAGCGCCCCGACAGTTTTATCAGCCGCATCCAACGGCTGCCCGTTCCGCTTCTGCCCACCGAGGCCCGGGTGCAGATCAACGAGCGCACGCAAACGATTATCCTCACCGGCGATGTCGAGATCAGC
>JBBQSU010000217.1:0-3684 GCA_038234815.1 Tepidisphaerales bacterium
GTCCTTCACGTGCCCGATGATAATCAGCAACGAGACGCTCGGCGAAAGATTGATGTGGCGGTTGTCGCCGGTCGTCTGATTCTCGATGAAATAATCCGCCTTGTTAATCTTGCCGATGTCGTGGTAATACGCCGCGACCCGGCAGAGCAGTGAGTTGGCCCCAATGGCCTCCGCGGCCGATTCGGACAGCGCCGCCACTTGCAGGCTGTGGTTGTATGTGCCCGGCGCTTCCAAAGCCAAACGCCGAAGCAGTGGCTGACTGGCGTCGGCCAGTTCCAGCAAAGTCATGCTTGTCGTGATCCGAAACGCCTTCTCGATAAACGGCAGGATGCCCAAAACGACAAACCCCGCGCCCAATCCGCCGGCGCCGGCATACAACGCATTGCTGCCGATGAAGGGCAGCGGATCGAGATTAAGCGCGCCCACCGCGACCGTCGTCGCCATCACCGCCATTGCCACAACCCCGCCCACCTCGATAAGCCGGCTTCGCGTGCGCAGATCCGACAGCAGGAAGCAACTGACCAGCACGCCCACCCACAGGATCATGAAAAATCCGATGCCTTGGTTCAATCCCACTGTCACCAGCATCCCTTGCATCGATGCAATACCAATCGTGAAGCGCTGATCGTAGGCGATCGTGAGGACCATCGCCGCCAGAATTGTCGGCGCGATGCCAAACAGGAAAATCGGTGCCGAGCCGATCCCCGCAAGTTGCGACATCAGCAGCATCGACAGGAGCAAAGCCGATATGCAAATCGCCCGCGCGTGATTCTTCACCACCCGCGGTTGGAAATGCGCTACATACCCGGCCAGCACCAGCGTGATGAGCAGGCACGTCCCGGCTATCCCCAATCGACTCTTCCATGCCGATCCACTTATCGAGGCGATGAATGCCAGGTTCTCCGCACGCAGCATCTGCCAGTCTCTTTGGTCGATCGTCCCTCGCTGCACCACCGGCATATTCCGCTTATACAACACCTCGCCGGCCGAGCGCGGTACGTTGTCCCCGGCGTCGTTCCGCGCGTCGGCGGTCGCCACTTCGTCCAGAACGTGCGTCGGCTTCAACTGATTGGTCGTGATCGCAATGATCTTGGGCCAAAGATTTTTCTTGCCGAATACTTCCACAAACCGGCTGATCTTCGCCGCCAGGTCGTCTTGTGCCGGTGCGGCATAAGTGTCAGCCGCACGGATTTCCCCCACCCCCACCACGTTCACCTTGCGGTTGGACTTGATATCGATGTCGCGATCCTCTTCCGGCAGCAATACCAGCTTCGCATCGCGCAGTTGTTGAATGTAATTTTTGACGTCCGCTTCATAAGCCACTTTGTCCGGCCCCGTGCGGGCCTGTTGCAAAGCCGTCAGCGCCCCGCTGTCCAGCACGTCTTTCAAATCCTTCGGCAATTGTCCGATGCTGTCCCCGGCCACCCGCTCGGGCAGGCCCAGCAGCTCGGCTCCCAATTGTCCCACCACGTCACCGTTGGACTTATACACCCGCGGGGTCATTTCCCTTGCGTCGGCCTGGGCCTTGGTCAAGAGGTCTTTGTCTCGATAGACGAAGTTCACGCGGGCCAGGATATCGTGTTCGACGGTCTGTCCCGGCCGATAGCTCACCACGTCCTGGCGCATCATCAGAATCGTCGTTGCGGCTATCCAAAACAGCGCGCCGATGATGATCGACACCAGCACGCCTTCGGATTTTAACTCCGCGAACAGAGCCGACTGCTTGTCAGGACGATTTCGGCGGATGGCCGCCCGTCGGGAAGGTGTCTCGGATAACAAACCCATAATACAACTCTCACTGGCACAAGCCTGTAAAATCGGCCCGGACCACTATCCACCCCGCAAGCTCGTCTATCCCGTCGCGCCGGCCCTTTCATAAGCATTGACGATGTTCGTCACCAGCCGATGTCGCACGATATCGCTTCGCTCTAACTCCACCACCCCGATCCCCTTGATCCCTTTCAGCTTTTCAATCGCATCCACCAGCCCGCTCGTCGTTCCTCGCGGCAGGTCCACCTGGCTTGCGTCGCCAGTCACGATCATCTTACTCTCATTGCCAAGTCGTGTCAGGAACATCAGCATTTGGGCCACGGTCGTATTCTGCGCCTCGTCCAGGATCACAACGCTGTCATTGAGCGTTCGCCCGCGCATAAACGCCAGTGGGACCACCTCGATAACGTCGTTCATCATAAACCGCTTGACCTGTTCGAAGTCCATCATGTCGTTCAAAGCGTCGAACAAAGGCCGCAAATAAGGGTTCACCTTTGCCTGCAGATCGCCAGGCAGAAACCCCAGGCGTTCCCCGGCCTCCACTGCCGGTCGGGCCAGGATCAGGCGCTTGGCCTGACCGCGCTTGAGCAAATTGGCCGCCGCCGCCACGGCCAGATACGTCTTGCCCGTCCCGGCTGGCCCAAGGCAAAACGTCAGGTCGTTCTCAAAAATCGTCTGCAGATACCGATGCTGCCCCTCGGTCTTGGCAAGTATGCTCCTCCCCTTGGCAAACACCTCCAGCAGATTTTCCGGTTTGGATTTCTCGCCCGGGCCTAACGCCTGATGAATCGCATCGCCCACCTCTTCGGCGCTCAACCAATCCTGCCGTCTCAACTTACGCTGCAACTGATCCAGCACCGCCGCCGCCTGCGCCACACGCGTCTTCTCTCCGGCCAGGTTGATCTCATCGTTCCTGGAGGTCACCTGTACATCAAAGCCGTCCCGAATCATCCGCAAATGCCGATCGGCGGCGCCAAACAGGGCCAACTTTTTCGGGGGTTGTTCTATACTGATGCTCAGATTCACAGTAATCAGCCAGGTATTGTTACATACCCAAAAACGTTTGTCGAGATTTTCACCCCTCCGCTTGGCCGGTGGCCCGGGGAAGCCGCACGCTCGCCTTTTTCTTGCCCTGTCGAAGCAGGTTCGGTGCAGGCGAGGGCTGGGTCGTGTAACTCTAGCGTGCGGTTTATTGTAGACCTGATCGAACAAATAGCGCGTAAGGCAGACCCCGACGATTTCATTGCCCGCCCTCGGGCCGCGTGGCCAGATAACTCGGTAAGAAAACTGCCCCTCGAGACACGCGACTCTGGTCAAAAGGGTGTCCAAAGGGGGTCCCAAAGGGGTCCTTTTGGGTCCCAATGGTGTCCCACTTTTTAGCTCAAAAACGCCGGTCACCCTTGATATTGATCCAAAAACGCACAACTCGCCCACCCTCGCCGACCCGCAAGCTACACTCTTCGGAAAACCTCCCCGTAAGCGTCTCCCCAGCCACCGCGCAGCCTCGATCCCCGCCAAGACGCCGGCCAGCACACCCGCCATCAGGATTACAATCACATCCGCCATAACTAAACCCTCCTACCCTAAGGCGCTGTGGTGCGCAAATTTGCACAAATTCACCAGAATTTCGGGAGGATAGAAACGATAAGTGTTTGATAAATCAGCACTTAAAATTTTTAAATATTTTTTAAATGCCCAAAATGATGGTGCGCATTTTGGCGCCCAAAAGCGCACCACTTTGGTAGACTGGGTAAAATGGCCGAGATTCAACCCAAGACAGCGATAAGAAAAGGTGACGCACGTCGAATAGGAGCCGGCGAGCGGTGCCGGAAGGATCGTACCAAGCCTCGCGGACCGCGCAATACTCAGGGCGGTGTCATTTGCCACGTACTCAACCAAGGAGTGGGACGGCAA
>JBBQSU010000218.1:0-3653 GCA_038234815.1 Tepidisphaerales bacterium
GAGCAAGCGCCGTCGGCGATGGCGGTGAAGACCAAGGCCATTCGGGTGAATTGCAGAACCGGGAGGAGGCGTTGACCGAAGAGTTTCAGCACGACCACAGAGTAAGCGAAGCCGTCGGCCTGAAACAGGGCCACGACGGTAGAGCACTAGCCAGCGTGATCGGGTGCTGCGATCCCGGCGGTGAGGACAGTACAAAGTGGCTCGATTTGCTTGAGCATCATGTCTGGCGTTAGCCAGCGCATGCAACTGGTGTGACTGCACGTCCGGGAATAACAGGGGCTGCAAGGCAGATCGAGGCGAATGACGGTTTCGGGCCGGCGGTAGGGGCCGGTGCGAACGGGGTTGGTTGGCCCGTAAGGCGTGACCAGCAGGCGGCCCAGGGCGGCGGCGATGTGCATCGGGCCGGAGTCGTTCGCGATCACCAGTGAGGCCCGCTCGATCAGCGCCACCGTCTGCCGGAGGTTGGTCTTGCCGACCAGATTCAGGCAGGCCGGATCGAGTGGCGCGGCGCAATCGCCTGCACCGGCCAGCGCGGTGGGTTGGCCGACGGCGGCGAGCATGGCCAGCGCGAGCGGCACGTCACCCGGCCCGCCGGCGATGACGGTGCGCAGGCCGTAGCGATCGCGCAGCGGATCAATCAGGGCGGCGAAATGCTCGATCGGCCAGCGCTTGGTCGCCCAGTTGGTGCCGGGCAGCATCAGCACAAAAGGCCGGTCGTCTTGAAGCATCGCCGAGACGGCCACCCGGTCGTTGTCCTCGACGGCAAACGGAAATTCCACCGGTGCGGTCCCGCAGCCCAAAGCATCGGCCACGGCAAGATAGCGGTCGATCGCGTGCTGCTCGGTGGTGTGGAGAGGAACCCGATGCGTGTAAAAAAACCACGCAAATTCGCGGGCGTTGGCAAAGCCGAGGCGCACGGGCGCGCCGGTCTGCCAGGCCATCCAGCCGCTTCGGAACAGGCCCTGGAGGTCGATCACCAGATCGAATTTCCTCTGCCGCAGCAGGGCAGAGAGCTTCATCAGACTGCCCGGGGATTTATAGAGCCGGTGACGCTCAAACAGGATGGTCTCGTTGACCAGCGGATGGTTCTCCACCAGCCCGGCGCAGGCGGGTGTGACCAGCCAAGACAAATGCGCCGCGGGCCATTTTTTGCGCAGGAGATTGAGGATCGGCAAGGCATGAACCACGTCGCCGATGGCGCTGGGTTTAATCAGCAAAATCCGCGAGGGTGGAGGGTTCAGATGCAAAGCCATGAGACAATCCGTCAGTCAAGGCGCCGCAGTTTCTTGCGACGCGGCCCGGTTTTCTGCATCGATCGCGCCGGCGACCTTGGACCAGGGGGCGTATCCCTGACACAGCGCCAGGGAATCGGCAGGGGTATAGGCCGCGTTCATCTTCATGCTGCGCAGCAGCCGCCGAATTCCCAGCGCCCGCCAGCGGCGATGACGAATTCCGTCGATGTCGATCATCACGGGCGTCGGTCCGCTCTTTGGGTCATCGAGCACCATCCAGTTGGTTGCCTTGGCATCGAAGTGAGAAAATCCGTGTGCTTCGATGCTCCGCAGCAACCGCCCGCTCCGCCGGAAGAGCATGTCTCGCGCCGGTGGCGCAAGGGCGTCAAGCGCGCACTTCTCGAGCGATTTTCCGGGGACGCGCTGATAGATAATGATCGACTCGACCAGATACCCCAGGCACCGGCGCTCCAGCAGGATGAGTGGCCAGGCCGTCGGCCAAGCGCGGATAATCGCCGACCAGGACTTCTTCCATTCACGGTGGGCGCGTGTTCCACGGCCGATCTCATTGATGTAGCGATACCACAGTTTCTTCCGTGGGCGTTTGAGAATGATTTCGACCGGGTGGCCACCCAATACGATCTCGCCGGCCAGTACCTCGCCGGATGGCCCTCGCTTGAGTACCTGGAACTGATCACTGGCCAGGCGCTGATACAGATCGGGCAGAATCCGCAGCCAATCTTGCTGGGCTATTGTCAACCGGCTGGCCGGTGCCCATCGAACCGGATATTTAAACGACTTGAAGTAATAGCCCTTCCAGTCACCAAATTTCAGGCGGCCGAAGTACCGGTTTTCTTTCCAGATTGTCGGAAGGAACGATTCCCAGAGCTTGCGACTGACCGCGTTAGCGGCCGGGGGGGCACCGCCGGGGCCCAGCTGATTCCAGCCGCGCAAAAGATCGGTGGTGGTGGAAAATCGCTTGCAGCTATGGGCCAGCATTTGCACATGCGCCAGCTTCAGCCCGCCTTTGGTGACTGCGTAAGCATCGAGCAAACTCAGCCGGCCGTCGTGCACCAAAAAATTCCCGAGGTGCAAGTCCTTATGACCCAGTCCCGCGCGGCCCAGTTGGTGGACAAGTCCGCGCACTTGTCGGGCAAGTTGCCGATGATCGGGGGCTTTTTCTCCGCGGGCCTCAAACTCCAGCAGATAATCCAGCAAATCGCGCGACGGTTCGATCGCTTCGAGAATGACCGCATCGCCGGCTCGTTCCTGCAGTTTGAAACCGAGCATCACCGCCACCGCGCGGGGTGCCGGGATGGCTGCCTTTTGCAGCCACTGAAGCCGCTCGAATTCCATCCGCGCCGGACTGCCCCTGAAAAATCGCCGAAATCGGTCGCGCCCTCCGCCTTTGGGATAGAACTTCAGAAAATAGGCCTGAGTCCCGACGACAAACCGCCAGACCTGGCGATATCCGCGGTCCTTAATCAACTGGCCGTGCGCGGGCAGATCGCGCAGGACGTGTTCAAGCTCGGCGGGCGACATTGGCATCGAAGGGGCGTTTATACGCAACGCCGCGGGATTTGTCGCCTTACCGGTCGGCCCGGCGCTTCCGATAACCACGGGAAACCGCTTTGTCCTCAAGTTTTCTCCAAGTTCTCAAACGAATGCTCCGATAACAGGAATAGCAACTTAAAGTGAGTTGCTCTTGACGGAGGTCATTGCCATGCTGATGTTTAGTACCGAAGTGTACGACGAAATTGATTCGACCGATGCCGGCGCGGAGCGTCGTCGTGGGCTGCGGATTGAACAGACCCGGCCAGTGAAAATCTACGACCAGATGTCCAGCCGATATTTTGGCGGACAAACCTGCGACATTAGCTCGACCGGACTGAAGCTGGAATTGCCGCTGCATGCCCTGCTGCGTGAAGGCGAAACCCTCAACGTGCATGTCGGCCTCAGCGCCGACGGCGGTCCGCTGGCCAACCGTAGGCAGATGATGCCCGCGCGGGTGGTGTGGGTGAATCGCGCGCAAAGCATGAAATCCGGTCGCATGACCGCCGGCGTGGAGTTTCTCGCCACGATCTCGGCCCATCTGGATGCCGCGTAAATCCGCTGCGCCGATCCCGAAGCATAGGAAAATCAACTTGAAGCCCGCGATCGCTTCAGGCCCTCAATGCCTCGGGCGTTTTTAGTATGCGCCAGGCATTTTTCGTGTGACCGAGATGTCATTTATCGTTGGGCGGCAATGATCGTAAAGTGGCATTGTCGCTACGATGCAATCGGGTCTGCCAATTCTTCTGTCGAGGGTGATAATGGATAGCATCGGCACTAAGTTGCCAGGAAAGGAATGGCCATGGAACGGCTGGTGAAGGTCGATCAGGTTGAGTTGAAGCGGCGGATGCGGGAGGCGTTTGAGCGGAC
>JBBQSU010000219.1:0-3649 GCA_038234815.1 Tepidisphaerales bacterium
TGCTCGGGTGCCGGCCATGCTGTTGCTGTTGGCCTTGGGTCTGGCCCGCTTGGCCAGCGCGCAGATGCCGCCGGAACTGGATTATGGCCCCAACTGGCCAGTGCCCCCGGCCGAGAAGGCCAATGATTCCACTGCGCGCACCACCGAACTTCTGGCCGGCGCGATGAAATCGGGGGGCGGATTCGACCGGATAGGACTCATCCACGATTTCGGCGAAACCGAGCGTCCCGATGCCTTGCCCCACGTCAAAGCCCTGCTGAATGACGCTGACTTTGCCGTCCGGCAGCAAGCGGTCGAATCCATCGCCCGCATCGGCCAGCCGTCCGCTTCGGCCGATCTCAAGCCCCTGCTAAAAGACCCCGTCGCCGCCGTGCGCGCCGCTGCGGTCCGCGCCGGTGCGATTCTGCACGACGACGCGTTTGCCTCCGCCGGGCTGGATGATTCCGACCCTGCCGTGCTGCGGGCCGCACTCGGTTCGGCAACGGCCGCGCAGGCACCGACGATCACGACGCGCCTGCCGAAGTATCCCGAGTCGCTTCAGCCGCTGGCCTTGGCGGCGCTAGGCCGCGCCAAATACTCTCCCGCTGCCGATTCGGCCATCGCCTTGCTGGATCGCGCGTTGCCCACAAAAGTCGCCGCCATCGTCGCCGTTGGACAGATGGGCACTGCCACTGCGGTCGATCACTTGATACCCCTCCTGCAAGAATCCCATCCCACCGTCCGCCGGGAAGCCATGACCGCCATTGGCGCCTGCGCCTCAAAGAACGTGCGGCAGCAGCGGGCAATCGAGATGCTCAAGGATGCCGACCCGACCGTGCGACAGTCGGCGGTCGAGGTGCTGGCCGCCAATCCCACTGCGCAGGCTATTGCGCCCCTCGTGGCGCAGCTCGGCACCGATTACCAGCCGCTTTATCTGGCCACGCGCGTTGCCCTCGTCGCCGCCGGCAACGATGCCCTCCCCGCCGCGGTTCGGTTGCTCAACGATGCCGCCCCGGCCCGCAGGATCGACGGCTCGTGGCTTCTCGGTCAACTAAAGTCCGATCAAGGTTTCGATCGTCATCTCCAACTGCTTGAAGATGCCGAGTGGCCTGTCGTTGCCCAGGCCGCAGAGTCCCTCGGCTACATTGGCCGGGCCGAAGCCGCCGTTCCGCTCGAAGCGCTGGCCGTCAAAGTCATCGCCGGGTCCAAAGGCACGCTGGTCCCGGCCCAGCTTCACGCCGGTGAAATGGCCATCGTCTCCTGCGGCAAGCTCAAACACGCGGCCATTCTCCCCCACGTACGTTCCCTGCTGTTTGACAAGAACGCCACCAGCCCCCTGCGCGCCGCCGGCGCGTTCGCCCTCGGCTTGCTCGGGTCGAACAAAGAACAGGGCATGTTCAAGAAATACATCGACATCCAAAACGATCCATTGGAAGCCTCCGACGTGAAACTCGAAGGCATGAAGGCTGTCGGCAACGCACGCATCAGCGGCCTGAAGGATCATCTCGTGAAAGTGATCGGCCAGAGCCTTATCGACAGCGATTTCCTCCCGCACTGGACGCTGGACCGCATGAACGGCCAATCCACCCCGCTGGTCATTCGGGATGTCCGTTCCCTCGACCTATCGGTGAAAGACCTTCCGCGCTAGGCGCGGGGATGGGACTTCTCTTTGTGGCGCGTCGGCGCGGTGGCCTGAAATACCCGGGGCAAACTTGGTGCGCTTTTTGGCGCCAAAAAGCGCACCAAGATTTGACCACTTTCAAAAAAAATAATATTTTTTATAAACCGTTTACCCGTACAGGCTTAAGTGCATTTTGCAGCACTCCAAGTTGCGCGGATTTGCGCCAATTCGCGCAACTCCTGCCCGTAGGTTAAAGGAGTATACTTATGAGCATCAACCAATTCGTCACGTTGATTGCCCTTTTAGCAGCGTGCGTTTACGCCGCGGGATTTTCCTTGGCGTGGGGCATCGGACGATCGCAGCAAATGGAACCCTCCCGGAACCCCGTTAGACTCGAAAATGACCTCTTCGCGACATCATTGGGAACCCAAAGGGACCTCTTTGGGACCCCCTTTGGACCTCCTTTTTCCATTCAAACGGGAGCGAAATACGCAAATTTGCCTGATTTTCGACGAAATTTCGTCGACCGCACCCAAGTGTGTAATAAAAGAATGCTGTTCCCGAAAAATGGCTTTGGCAACGAGCGGCAACCAATCGCCCCGAGGAGATGGGAAATGCTTGTTGTAGGACCGGCGGCGTATAAGATGCGTGGCTTGTCCGATGCTGGCTATGTTGCCGCGATCGGACAGCAGTTCTCCAACGCAAAAAGATATGGCTCAGACACACAATCCATTCGGTTCCGAAGTGCAGCTTTCCACGCAGGCCGGCGAGGTGCGCATGTATCGGCTTCAGCGGTTGCAAGAACTGGGCATGGGAAATCTTGAGAAAATGCCCTATTGCATCAAGGTGCTGCTGGAGAGCGCCCTGCGCAACATGGACAACTTCGAGGTGATGGAAAAGGACGTCGAGCGGCTGGCGAAATATAACGCCAAGACCGTCGAGCGGGTGGAACTGCCCTTCAAACCCGCGCGGGTGATTTTGCAGGATTTCACGGGTGTGCCTTGCGTGGTCGATCTGGCGGCCATGCGGGCGGCGATGAAACGCGCCGGCGGAGACCCGCAGAAGATTAATCCCCTGGTGCCGGTTGACCTGGTGATCGATCATAGCGTCCAGGTGGACGAATACGGCACGCAGTGGGCGATGCTGAATAACGTTAAGAAGGAATTCGAGCGGAACAGTGAGCGGTACGAATTTCTGAAGTGGGGGCAGAAAGCGTTTAAGAACTTTGAGGTGGTGCCACCGGCCCGCGGAATCGTGCATCAGATAAACCTGGAATATCTGGCGCAAGTGGTGCAGAACCGCAACGGCGTGGCCTATTTCGATTCGCTGGTGGGGACCGACAGTCATACGACGATGATTAACGGCCTCGGCGTGGTGGGCTGGGGCGTGGGGGGGATCGAAGCCGAGGCCTGTATGCTCGGCCAGCCCATCTATATTGTCACCCCGCAGGTGATCGGCTTCAAATTGTTTGGCAAACTACCCGAAGGCAGCACCGCAACCGATCTGGTGTTGATTGTCACGCAAATGCTGCGCAAGAAGGGCGTGGTGGAAAAGTTCGTTGAGTTTTATGGTGAAGGCTTGGCGAGCATGTCGCTGGCCGATCGCGCCACCATCGCCAACATGGCACCGGAATACGGCGCGACCATCGGGTTCTTTCCGATCGACGAGCAATCGCTGTCTTACCTGCGCCTCACGGGCCGGTCCAAGGGGCACATCGACCTCGTTGAACGCTATTGCAAGGAGCAGGGCCTGTGGCGGCAGGACAAGACCGAACCGGTCTACACCGACACGCTGGAACTGGACCTGGCCAGCGTGCGGCCGAGCCTGGCCGGTCCGAAACGCCCGCAGGACCGGGTGGAATTGCCACAAGTGTATCAGAGCTTCGCCGCCAACTTCCCCGAGTCCAAACCGGGAAGCGTTGTCAGCACGATCGCGACGACGGCAGTGAATTCTGAGAGCCAACCGCAGACACCGGGCAACGGCACGATGCAATTGACGCATGGTTCGGTGGTCATCGCCGCCATCACCAGTTGCACCAACACCAGCAAT
>JBBQSU010000220.1:0-3609 GCA_038234815.1 Tepidisphaerales bacterium
GCATGGCTCTGAATGTAGCGGATCAGGCCCCGCCTTTGCTAGAATGCTGCCCAAATGGCTGACTGTCTTTGCGACGAATGTGCCGCGCTCTGCTGCCGATACTTTGCCTTCCCCATCGACAATCCCACCTGCGCCAGGGATTTCGACAACATCCGCTGGTATTTGCTGCACGAAAATGTCGTGATTTTTGTTGAAAGCAAGCAGTGGTACATGGGGGTGATGAACAAATGCAAACAGTTGCAGCCGGACAATCGGTGCGGGATATATGAGACCCGACCGAAAATCTGCAGGGAATACACCACCGCGGCCTGCGATTATCATGGCGGAACATACGACTTCGAGCGCCTCTTCACCAGCGCCGATGACCTGCGAATCTATGGCTTGGAAAAGCTCAAAGAATGGCGAAAAGCCAAACGAGAGAAACGAAAACGGCAAGAAGCCAGGGAGAACAAGGCTGGCAAGGACACGGCGAGGCCGCCGAAGCGCAAGCCACCGAGCCGCAAGCCCGGGCATGTCCCGGCCGCGCCGACAATCGGCAAATTGCGCTACATCACTATACCCAACGGAAACGGGAACGGCCGGACCACCGGCGCGACGGGCCTTTCGCTGCCGGTTCTAAAAAATCGCGGGTGAATCATGGCCGATCGAACGGTTCATTATGAGGCCGCATTTGAGGGCTACCTCCGGCATCGCGGAATTCCCTATGTTGCCGTCGATGAAGCCAAGAAGGCCCTCTTCTCCAACGCGCGGCTAAAGAGCTTTGATTTTGTCGTCTATAGCCAAGCCGGCCCCAACCGCCTGGTGGACATCAAAGGCCGCAAGCTCCGCGACCGCTCGAAACGCAAAGGATTTGAAACCTGGGCCGAAGAACAGGACGTGACTGATCTGATGCAGTGGGAACAGGTATTCGGCGAAGGCTTCCGCGCGATGCTGGTTTTTGCCTACTGGATTGATCCGCCATTGGCCCCCGAGCCGGGTATGTTTGAGTTCCGCGACCGGTGGTATCTGCTCATGGGCATCGATTTGTCGGAATATAGAAGCCAGATGCGGCGCAGAAGCGCCAAGTGGCAAACCGTTCATCTGGCCACAGAATCCTTCCGGCAACTTGCCCGCCCGATCGAAAGCTGGTTATGATGTCCTATATGAAACGAGCGCTTCTGGCGTTGATCATTGCTTCGGCTCTGCTTTCGGGCAATCCGGCCTTGGCCAGCCAGGAAGAAGACGTCAAGCAGATCGACGCGCGTTATATAGGCTATGACCGCGATGTGTATGTGAAGGGAGATTCGACCGGTCTGAGCTGGCTGCTGCTGATCGTGCTGGCCACATTCGCGGTGGCGGTGCTATTTAAGAGCGGAAGCCGCACGCATCTGGATTAACCCAAGCGTTTCGACTTCCTGTTTTTTATCTCTATCAAGAGGAGCCTTTATGAAATCGACCCTGTTAGGAGCTTTACTAGGACTGAACCTGGTTTTGCTTGTCGCGTTTGGGGCGAAAATGTGGCGTGAAACCCCCGCCAATGCCCAGGCCGGAGTACGGCCCGGGGATTACATGCTGATCCCCGCTGAAGTCACGGGACAACCGAACGACATCGTATACATTGTCGATATTGCCAACCGGCAGCTCAGTGGGATGCAATACGACGATGCTAACAAACGCATCGCCAATATGGCCCCGATCGATCTGAACCGCGTGTTCGCGGCCGGCGGAGAAGTCAACGGACGCCGCAAGACGCGCTAAACTTCGGTGACGCACTAAAGAAAAGGCAAATTACCATGGACAAAAAATCATTCAGTATCGGATTCTTGATCATCACCGCCGGTTTGCTGCTGGCCGGGCTTTGGTCGGCCGACACGACGCCTGTGCATGCCAGCACCACTGTTCGCGATCGGGATTTTCAACTCGTCACCGCCAAGTGCCAGCCCTCCGGCGAGGCACTCTACGTCCTCGACAATCGCAGCGGAATGATGGCGGTCTTCGCGTTTGAACCCGGCCGCGGCGTACAGGCCCGCGCAGTGGGTCCGGTGGCCGACGCCTTTACGAATCGGTAGGGTGGTCAAACTTCTATCGTTCCACGTTCCCCAGGAGCCAATCGCCGTGCAATCAGAGGTCCGAAACGACTGGTCCGCTCAAGAAGTCCGCGCACTTTACGATCAACCGCTGCTCGACCTGGTGTTCCAGGCGGCATCAGTGCATCGGCGGTTTCACGACGCGCATGAAATTCAGGTTTGCAAACTGATATCGATCAAAACCGGGGCCTGCCCGGAAGATTGCTCGTACTGCGCTCAGTCGTCCCGGTACACCACAGAAGTTTCGCCGTCGGCCTTGATGGAAAAGGCCGAAGTAGTCGAGATCGCACGCAGGGCCAGGGACCTCGGCGTGACGCGCGTCTGCCTGGGCGCTGCCTGGCGCGAAGTGAAAGACGGCAAGCAGTTCGATCGCGTGCTGGACATGGTGAAAGACGTGACCGAACTGGGCGTCGAAGTCTGCTGCACGCTGGGGATGCTGACTGCCGATCAAGCCCGAAAACTCGATGACGCTGGCCTTTACGCCTACAATCACAATCTCGACACGTCGGCCGAGTATTACGAACAGATCATTACCACCCGAAAATTCGCCGACCGCATCAAGACGCTTGAGAACGTTCGCAAAACCGACATCACGCTCTGCACCGGCGGGATTCTCGGCCTTGGCGAAAGTGTGGATGACCGATTGTCCATGCTGCGCAGCCTGGCGGCGATGAACCCGCACCCGGAATCGGTCCCGATTAACGTCCTCAGCAAAGTGCCCGGAACTCCGCTTGCTAACAACCCGGATGTTCCGATCTGGGATACCGTTAAAACGATCTCCGTGGCGCGCATTCTCATGCCGACATCGGTCGTGCGCCTATCGGCGGGGCGGGCGGACATGTCCGAATCCGATCAAGCGTTGTGCTTCATGGCCGGGGCAAATTCGATCTTCTCCAGCGAAAACAAGATCATGCTGACGTCGGCGGTGCCGTCACAGTCGTATGACCAGGATAAAGCGCTTCTGAGCGCGCTGGGGCTGACCATCCGCCCGCCGTTCAAAGACGAAATCGGCGATTCTCCAGCCGAAACCGAAGCGCCACTGACCGCCTGAGCAGATCCTATTTCGGCCGGCCCGTTTGGAATCGATTTAGTATCTGCTGACGAAAGCAGGGGCCTTTAGTTTCCTTCCATGCTCCGATGCCGGACGAACAATTCATCACGATGGTCGGCACGGGTTTGATCACTCCCCTGGGACCCGACATCGATCAGACGTGGAACGCCCTGCTGGCGGGGCGATTCATCCAAACGCATTCGCGCTGCCCGCTGGTCGGCACCGATCATCGCGCCGCCCGACTGGCTGGCGAAGTATTCGAACAGACGATTGAAAGCGCCCGCTGGACTAATGCGGAACTGCGTGACAGCCGCATGGGCCTGATCGTGGGAACCAGCAAGGGATCGATCGAAGAGTGGATCGCCCCACCTTCAACGTCCGATAACCTCTCGAATCCCGCGCGCCACAGCCTGATTGGCAAGAGCCTGATTGCGAGCGGTCTCGCTTCTGCCACACTCGCTCACGAGAGTATTGACTGCGGATTTGGCCTAT
>JBBQSU010000221.1:0-3552 GCA_038234815.1 Tepidisphaerales bacterium
TTCCAGACGCAGTGGGCGACGGGGCAATAGACGATTGTGGACCAGATCAGCATGAAGAGGATGAACGGTCCGAAGCGCACGCGCTCGGCCACCGCGCCGACGATCAGCGCCGGCGTAATGATCGCAAACTTGCCCTGGAACATCACAAAAGCCAGCTCGGGCACGCCGGTCATCACCGCGTTGGTCGAATCCCCGCTGCTCACCTGCCGGAAAATATCCGCCCCGGTAAAGGCGCGCAGAAAAAGCAGCGACGAATCCCAGCCGACAAATCCGAAATAGCCCAGCACCGAACTCTGCGAACTGATTTTGATGAGCGAAGGGCCGAAGGTTAGCGCGTAGCCGATTACGACCCAGTGCAGGCCGATCACGCCGATCGCCACCATCACGCACAGGAACATGTTCAGGACGTTCTTGGCCCGGACCATCCCGCCATAGAAAAGCGCCAAACCCGGCACCATAAGCAGCACCAGAGCGCTGCTCGTGAGCATCCAGGCGGTCGTTCCGGTATCGATCTTAGGATGCAATACCTGGGCCGGCGCCGTGGTCATCGACGGCCCCTCGGCCGCCAGCACCGGAACGGCCAGGCACAGCACGAACAGCACGATGATTATCCCCCACAAACGGCCCGCAGGCCGGGAATCCGCCGACAGCATGATGCGCTCCTCAAGCCACTGAAGGCTCATGGTGATTGGTTTTTTTCTTGCTCCTGAACCCTGCGAGCGAGAAGCCTCGCTCCTTCAGAGCGGAACATTACAGCATCCAATCGGGTATCGCCAGTGCCGTTCTGTCACTGGCATGCGTGACGTTTGCTGGTACGCTCGGGTTGCTATGGACCTGCTTACCGACATTGTGCCTATGGACGACGACCAGCACCTGTTTCTTTCTGCGGGCATTGAGGACTGGAAGCCGATCCTCGATCACGGGATCAACGTGGTCGTCGATCTGGAAGGCGGAGTCGATCACGACGTTCCGACGCTGGCTAATCGTTTTCTCTATATTTACTTGCCCATACACGATGCCGAGATGCCAGACATGGACCGTCTGCACGCAGTCAGCAAGCTCGGTGCCGAGCTGATCCGGCGTGGGGATCGCGTGCTGGTTCACTGCGGGATGGGCCTGAATCGCTCCGCCCTCATGGTCGCGGTCATTCTCATGTATTTGGGGATGCCGCAAAGCCAGGTGGTCGACCACGTTCGCGCGCGCCGGCCCGGTGCGCTCTATAACGAAGTTTTTGCCGAATATCTTCGGACCGGGCTGGTGAAATGAGGCCGGTGTTCGAAACCATCGGAGGGGGTTTGACCGATATGCCATGCGCCCGTACATTCGCGGAGATGAATCGACTCCCACTCGTGGGAATCAGCCTGCTGTTGACCGGCCTTCTCGGCTGTGGAGGACAACTGGTCTCCCGCTCGTCGGCGCCGGTATTGCTGTTCGATGCCCGGGCCATGCGCATTCATCCGATTTTTACGCAGGTGAAGGACTGGACCGGCGACAACAAGCCCGATGGCCTTGAAGCGCTGATCGAATTCGAGGACCAGTTTGACGATTCCACGAAGGCCGCAGGCCGGGTGATCTTCGAGCTTTTCGAGTATCGAAAGACCTCACCCGAATCGCGGGGAAGGCGCGTGGCTGGACCGTGGGTGGCATCGATCCAGTCGACCGACGAGCAGCGGCAACGATGGAGCCGAACCACCCAGAGCTATAGTTTTCAGTTGAACGACCCGGGTATCCGGGATGACCAGTCTTACGTTTTGTCTGCGATTTTTGAGTTAAGCGGGGGCGGCCGCTTTTTTGACCGCATCGTCCTATCCGGGCGACGGTCACCGGAGAAAGATCGTGAGCAAGTCCTCCGTGCCAATGGGGTCGCGCCCGGCAGTCGAATTCCGCAGCCTTAGCCCGGTTCGGGTGCTGATCGATCGTCTGGGCAGCGAGTTGTCGGCAGCGTTTACCCCTGATAAGCCGACCCGGCTTTCGCGCGCCCCCGGCCGGCTGGATGTGATGGGGGGCATCGCCGAGTACACCGGCTCGACCGTCTGCCAAATGACTCTGAACCGCGCTGCGGTGGTCGCCCTTCAACCGCGCGCCGATCGCAATGTCCAGATCATCAGCCTTAACCTTCTCGACGAGGGTCTTCCCTTCACCTTTCAGGCTCCGCTCAGCACGCTTAGCGAGTTCGCGGCCGAAACCCTCTGCCGGGAATTCGATCAAACCGGTCGTAAGTGGGCGGCGCATCTGGCCGGATGTCTTTTTGTACTGGACGATGCGGAACTGATTAACCTGGGAAACCCCGAACAAATGGGGATTACGCTGGCACTTTACAGCAGCCTGCCCATTGGCGCGGGGCTTGGATCTTCCGAAGCCATCGAAGTGGCGACAATGGTCAACCTGATTCATCACTTCGGCTTGCAGGAGAAAATCACCCCGCTGCACGTGGCGCAGTTGTGCCAGCAGGTGAAGACTCGCATCGTCGGCCAGCCCGGCGGACTGGCCGACCCGCTGACCAGTTGCCTGGGAGAGACTGGCATGATGATGAGAATCGGGACCGACGCCAGTTCCACGCCCGACTCGATCCCCCTTCCAACGGGCGTGCGAATCATCGGCATCAACACCAACGCGCAACACGCTTTCGGCACGGGGCTATATGTCCGAACCCGCTGTGCGGCATTCATGGCGCACCGGATCATCCTCGAGCAGATGCAGAAATTAGGAAAAGCCCAGGGTCGGGAGTTGGGTGACGATCCCCTGAAAGGCCTGCTGGCCAACCTTCCCCAAGACGACTACAAGGAACACTTTCGATCCCACTTGCCCGAATACATGCGCGGTCAGGATTTTCTTGATCAGTTCGGCCAGACGATCGATGCGACCTCCAAGGTTGAGTCACGTGACTATTACCCCGTACAAAAGGCCGCAGACCATCACATTCTGGAAGCGCGCCGCGTGCGACAGTTTATTCAATTTATGCAAGAGGCGGGCACGCAAACCGGCCCGAAGCGGAAGCTGCTGCTGGACAAGGCCGGGCACCTCATGTACGCGTCCCACATCTCGTACACCAACGACGCACTGCTGGGTGCCGATGAGTGCGACCGCCTGGTGCAACTGGTGCGCGATCGTGAATCGCAAGGCCTATATGGTGCACGAATCAGCGCCCAGGGCAGTGGGGGGACCGTCGTGGTGCTGGCCGACACCGGTGAGAAAGCCGACCGGGCCATCGCCGAGGTGATGAAGCTGTATACCGAGCAAACGGGTTTTCAGCCGGATTCGTTCCTCTCCAGCAGCCCTGGAGCCTGGCAGGCCGGCACGATCCTCCTTTAGGCCCGCGCGGCGCAGCCGTAAAATGCCGGCGCGCGTCGAACTTCAAATAATTGCCTACTGCACCACTATCACCTTAGCCGGCTGGCGGATCGTTGTAGCAAATCCACCGATGTTGTTGTTCCATTCGTAACCGTCCATGTTGCCCATGAAGAGTCGAGTGGCACCCTGCGGGATGACGAACTGTTGCCGCTGGCCTTTACTGTTCATTCCGTCGCCCACGAAGAACGGCTGGCGCAACTG
>JBBQSU010000222.1:0-3526 GCA_038234815.1 Tepidisphaerales bacterium
CATGGCTTCCAAGATGGCGATGCTGAAGCCTTCGCGATGGCTGGGCAAACAAAAGGCCACTGCGTCCACATACGCAGCAAGCTTTTTTTCGCGTTCATATACCGGTCCGATCAGGTGCACCCGATCTTGCAGGCCGTGCATGGCTATTTTATTGACGAAAGCCGCCTGGGCACCTTCGTCCGGTCCGATCACCACCAGATCGACATCGGCATACCGAGCAGCAACGCCTGCGAAGCCATCGGCCAGATAGTTCAAGCCTTTGCTCGTGTGCAGGCGACCAAGAAAAAGGACATATTTGCGCCCGGCCAGGGCTGGATATTGCCGTGCGAACGTTCCTTGCGCTGGCAGATTGGCAAATTCCTCCATGAAAACGCCGTTGGGCACGATTTGCACGGGCGTCTGTAGCCGAACGGGCTTAGCCAAATCGGCTTCGTCCTGATTGAGGTAATGTAGAAACGCCGCCCGGTTCAGAGCCTTCCGATAACCGATCGCCAACGCGATGCGTTTTCGCCACGGTCGCTGCGAAAGTGTCCATGGATCAAGCGAACCGTGTGGCGTAATGGCGTAGGGTATGCGCCGGCGAAAGGCGAGCCGAACCGCTGCCAGGCAGATCGGATCCCACACGCCATGGATGTGGACGAAATCGATATTTTCCAGAACGATTGACAAGGCGTTGACCGCTTGCTTCGGCCACAACAGCTCTGTCTTGCCGGGGAAGCGAACGAAATTGACGGTGACTGCGCTGCTGGTCAGCACCGCTCGCACTTCGGCCTCGGTGCGTTCGATCCTGCCGGGAAAGTGGTAGTTCAGGATGCTGACCGCTGCGCCGATTTGCGACTGGGCCTTGGCAAGGCGCAGCACCACGTGCGCCGGCCCGCCGGTGACGGGGTCGAGGCTGGGCACGACATGAAGAATACGAAGTGGGGTCATCTTGATGCATCGCTGCTTGAACGCGCGGGGTAACTGGGTTATGTCTGATTGTTCCATGACCAGCGCATCTCGTCCACTGCTGGCAATGCTCGTCAACGGCCTGACGCCGTATCGACGCCACTTCCACGAGCGGATTGTTCGTGAAATCCCGGGCCTGCGCCTGGCCACGCTCGTCACGCACGACCGTTTGGCGCAGGCGGATACTGGCCAGTCGGATGATCGCATCGGGCTGGTGGATTTTTCGGCCGGCGATGCGTCGCTGGCGCAGGGGCGTTTGCGGGGGCAATTGCATGAATGGCGAAAGGCCGGGCGGATCATCCGATGGTTTGGGCAGAATCCCCCCGCGGTGATCGTCGTGGCGACGTACAACGATATCGGGCGGCTTCGCATCATTGCCTGGGCGCATCGCGCGGGGATTCCCGTGCTGCTTCACGCCGATAGCAATATCCTTGGCGATCAGGCACGCGGCCTTAAAGCGATCGTGAAGTCGATGCTGCTGACGTGGGTGATTAAGCGGTGCAGCATGATCCTTCCGTTTGGTACGATGGGCCGGCGATATTTCGAAAAATATGGTGCCGCTCCCGACCGGATTATCTATTGTCCGTGCGAATCGGATTACTCGCTTTTTGAAACACCGAACCCCACGTTGCGGGAAGTGTTTGGGCAGCGGCTAGGGCTGCGGCCAGACCGGAGGCGGCTGCTGTATTGCGGGCGGCTCATACCGGAAAAGGGCGTGGGCCTATTGCTCGAGGCCTACAGCGCGATCGTCGCCACGAGGCCGGACTGGGATTTGGTCATTTGTGGCGACGGGATTTTGCGGGCCGAACTGGAAGCGGCAATCCCCTTATCGCTGAAAGGCAGAATCTTCTGGACCGGGAATCTGTCGCAACCCGCACAGGTCGCGACGATCATGCAACTGAGTGATATCTTAATTCTGCCGAGTCAGTTCGAGCCGTGGGGCATCGTCGTTACCGAGGCGGCCAGCGCCGGGCTGGCACTGGTTTGCTCCGACGCCGTCGGCGCGGCTTATGACCTTCTTCACGACGGTGAAAACGGGCGATTTTTCAAGACCGGCAACTTAGCCTCGCTGGCGGGCGCGTTGGCAGACCTCACCGGCGACGTTCCGCGACTGGAGGCCATGCAAGCGTCATCCCGGCGGATTCTGTCGCAATGGCGACGCGATGCAGACCCTGTTGACGGATTAAAGCGATCGTTGGGCCAATGTCTGGCGGGCCAAACTGCCGATAACGGATTGCATCCGTTCGGTTCGGTCGTAAGATGAAAAAGCGATTTCTGTCGTCCCCTCCTGCGTTGCCGGCGGTGGCAGCCATTGACGGCGGATCATGCGAAAGCAAGATCAAAGAAAGAGGGTGGCATTTTGGAACTCTCAATGGCTATCAATCGCGAGCATCCCCCGGCTTGGTTCCATAGAGTATTAGCGCACTCGTACACGGTGGCCACGCTTTGCGTTTTGGTCGCTCTGGCGATCGTGCAACTGTTCCCTATTTTCCGAGAACGCGGGGCCTTGCTCCTTTTCCTGGCTGCGGTCGTTGTGTCAACTTCTTACGGGGGCTGGCGATCGGGTTTGCTGGCGATTCTCCTGGCGGGCATCGCCGCGGCCTGGTTTGTCTTGCCCCCGCTGGATTCTCCGGCCGTCACCAGTGGCGCAGATATGGTTCGACTGCTGCTGTTCTTCGTAATTGCCGCACTTCTCAGCTACGTCTACGCCTCCCGCATGGCCGCCCAGCAGAAACAAAAATTGGCCGAACAGCGTCTGCTGGTGGCGATGGAGGCGGCCCATATGGGGGCGTGGGAATCGAATTTCAAAACCGGCGCATTCTGGTGGTCGCCAGGCCTGGAGAGAATTTTCGGCCGCGCGCCGGGTGATTTTTCTCATAGCTATGAAGGATTTCTTGGCTACATTCATCCCGAAGATCGGGATTTCGTGGACCGCGCGATTACCCGGACTATGGACGATGGCATGGATTTCGAGATCGAACATCGAATCACCCGGCCCAACAAAACCGAGTGCGTCGTAGTGACGCGCGGGCGGATTTTTTATGACGAGGACAATCGCGCGGAGAGGATGATCGCCGTCGCGGTGGATGTTACCGACAAGAGGCGCTTGTCGAACAACTCTGACGGTTGAATAAGAAGCGACATTTCTACGGTTTTCCGGAGAAACAGTCGGTCGGTGTACGCAGCGGCATGTCAGTCTTGATTGAGTGTGACCGAATGAGAATATTGCACGTCATCTCCGGGCTGGACCGGCGAAGCGGGGGACCTCCGGTCGCTTTGGCGGGCCTCGCCCAGGCACAGGCGCAAGCGGGCTTGGAGGTCGTGGTCGCCTCCACCTGGCAGGAAGGCCAGACCATGGAACTGGCCCAGATCATGGAAGGCGCGGGCATCAAAGTCGTGCCCATCAGTCCGTGCAAGGGAAAACTGCAACGCTGTCACGACCTGGTCCCAAGACTGCGTCGTCTGGTTGCAGACGCTGATCTTGTACATATTCATGCCCTTTGGGAGGAAATTCAGCATCAGGCCGCGCGGTCTTGTCAGTCGCTTGGCATCCCCTACTGCATCTCGCCTCACGGCA
>JBBQSU010000223.1:0-3504 GCA_038234815.1 Tepidisphaerales bacterium
GCTGGCGCTGGATTTCAGCGACCAGGGTTGGATGGTCGCGGCGCGGGCCAGGGCGATCGACTTGGACTGGGTGATTTTTCCCGGCTGGTCAAGCGTGAGCTTCAATCCCCGGCGGGCCGGATCGGTGGTGGCCCGGGCGAGTTGATCGGGACCGGCGATGAGCAGTTTCCAGCCCATGCTGCCGCTGTGCGCGCGGATCACCACGAGGTTGTCACCTTTTTTCAGGGGCAGATCAAAGACGTGATCGGTGACGCTGTATCCGCCGCCATTTCCGCGGTCCATCGTGCTGTACGCGGTTTTGCCGTTGACGATCCACTCCATCCACCAGTCGGCCGATGCGCCCACTTTGACGGTTTGATCGGCATTGGCCTGCACGTGGGCCATGACCAGCGCCGCGGCGTGTTCGCGCATCTTTCCGCCCAGTGATTCGAAATCGATCCGGTCGTTTTGCAGCACTGCCGGCCGGGCGGCCACTTCACCACCGCCGCCGGCGCCGGGCATCGTCGCGGGAATGTCCTTCAATGATGTCGCGGGCACTTTCGATTCATCGATGCCGATGAATGTCGTCCATTGCCTCGGCCAGACCACGCCGGTGTCGTCGCTGCGCAGGTTGAGCGGGACTTGCAGAGTGAGGCTTTGGCCGGCGGGCACATTTACATCGAACGTATTCTGCGGCAGCGATACGCCGCTGGCCTCTCCGGCGGCGATATGCAGCGTGCCGACAACCGGCTGTTGATCGAAGCTGGTGAGCGTTACGGGCAGCGTATCAACGCCTGAATTGCGCACCGTCGCCTGGCCGGGTGTGTTGATCGCATTGGGCAGTACCGCCAAGGCCGGTGCCGGATCTGCCGACCACTTGAGATAGATCGGATCGCTGCCCACGTCGACGGCAAACGAACCGTCCGGGGCCGCGGCCGGCGCGGAGACATTGCCGTACAAATCGACCTGCTGCATTGCGGCTGGCTTGGCGGTTTGAAGTTGCACTTGCTGAACCCCGCCTACATCAGACCACAGCACACACGCGCGGGTCTTGCCCGATTCGTCGGCAAAGAGATGCGCGTTGATGCCGCGTGGCGTGTTCGTGAGCGCGGACTGGTATTTTTGCCCGCGAAGTTGGCGGACCAGGTTGGCATAAGCCAGCACCGACGGCCGGGGTTCCTGCCCGCTATAGAGCATGCCGTAAGGTTCTTCAAACATCAGCAGGCGAAAGAACATCAGGAACGGGACCTGCTGCTGCTGGGCATAGACCATTTTTTGCACGACCGTGCGCGCCTGCACCTGCTCCTGCGCCGCGGTGATGGCGGCCACGCCGGTTTCGGTATCGGCGAAAGCTTTGAGCTTTCCCTGCGCGCGAACCAGATCGCGGATGCGATCGAGCGCGGCCGATTCGGCCTGCCATCCCGGGCCATGCCCGTGATATGACCAGACGCCGATGCGGGCCGGATCGACCAGTTCGATAAATTTGCGCGCCCGCGCTGTGGCCTCGGTCCCGGCGAAGCACAGCCCGCCGTTCAGCGCCATCGCGTCCGGATTGCCGGCGCGCAGGCCGTCGGACATGGCGTGAAAATCCTCGACGTACTGTTCGATCGGCAGGGGATAGAAGAACGTCAGGTCCGGCTCGTTGCCCATTTCGTAGTATTTAATCTGTGGAAACTTGCCGGCGATGGTCTTGAGAAACTCGGCCTTCTTCGCCAGTTGGGCCTTGTGTTCGGCAGGGTTGCTGGTCTTGGGTGGATCGGACATTGGCATCACCTGGATGCCGTTCTGCTCATAAAACGGCAGGTGATCCACGATCTCGGCCACGTTGTCGTTGGCGCTAAAGCCGTTGCGGATGATGTCCACGCCCATGAACCGAATCCACCGGACCAGTCGCGGCAAGTCGTAGGTGGGCTTGTTCCCACCGACGTCCAGTCCGTAGAGAAATTCACCTTCCTTAGCGCGGGCCACGGGCGTTTCCTCGGCCACGCCGAATCCGCCGCGACGCTCGAACAGCACGTCCTGTTTCGGAGTAAGAACTTTCAATCGGGTTTCAAAGACGCCGCGTTCAAACCCATTCGTGTCAACGTTAATCGACAGCGGGGTGGCGGATCGACCAGGAACAGCGTAGCGACCGTCGATGCTGGAGCGTACTTTTCCCAGGCGATCGAGGACCTCATGGTGAAACGTGAGATCGACCGGCCCGGTGGCCAGATTGCTAAAGCGGTATGCGAATTCCGCCGGCTTCCCGGGGGCAAATAGCAGCAGGTCGCTTGCGCACTCCAGGCCGTCAAAGCGGACCAGTCGTTTATAGTTGGGGTTGGTGTCCAGGTCATAAGCTTTGAGCTTGATCGACCGGATGGCGAAGTCGGTTCCGAAGGAATTGACGCGCAGGTCATAGCCGTCAGTGTGCATTTCGTCGGCGCGATGGTTGAACGAGCGTCCGCCAAAATAGGCGTCGTCGATCCGGGCGGTAAAAGTCTGCCAGCCTTCGTTTCGTCCCCATCCGCTGCCGACGACTCGGCTGCCGGCCTGCGTATCGGCGCGCAGTTCAACCGGGGCGTCAAAGCTCTGCCGGTAGACCACCTCGACATCGACCACCGGGTGACGCCCTTCCCGCAGCGCCGGATCGGTCAGGGTTATCAGCACCGATCTTGCCCAGGGCACGTCCTTGGCCGATCCCTGCCCGGCCACCCAGGCCGCGCGCGCTCCGTTGCTGGCCTTAACTGCACGGGCCGCCAGCCCGGTGCGCACAAACGTCATGTTGTGCAGAACCGGTTCGGCATCGAAGGTGATTGACGCGCTGACCGTCGGATCGGCGGGGCCGGCGGGGCCGTCGGATTTGGCTTGAACGTGCTTTTTGGCATTGGCCCCCTCCAGATCGTTGCACATCAGCATGTTGGGATCGAACTGGCCGGACAAAAATGTGCTGATCCGCACGTCGTCGATTTCCCCGGCGAAGTTGTCCTTCCCGCCGTCGTTGGCGCCGATGGTGAACGTCGTCTGGTCGTCGGTGTCGTGGACGGCCGCGGGGCTTTCACCGGCCTGCTTGCCATTGAAATAAAACCGCGAGACTCCGTCCACCCGCGCGATCGCGACGTGAACCCAATCGCCGGCCGGGACATCACCCGACCACCCCACCAGCGCCACGCCGCCCAGCAATATCTGATATCCCTTGCCGTTGCGCACCAGCGACCAGCCGTGCGCCCCGCTGCCATATTGCACGATCACACGAAACCCCTCCTCGCTGGCTGAGCGCACGAATGCTTCGGCGACGAAGTTGTCGTTCAACGCCGTCAGTCCCTTGCGCTGCAGCAACTGCGTCGTGCCGTTGAACGTAATGCACAGTTTCGATCCGGTGGCTTTATCTGATACCGCGTCGTTATACACCGGGCCTTCTTTGGCCGTCATCTTTCGCTCGGCTTTAACCTGGTCGAGGGTTTCCTTGACCGGCTCGCGCTTCTTGGCTTGGGGATCGTCGTCTCCCAATCGCCAGAACGAGACGGTATTCAACTCGGCCCGACAGAC
>JBBQSU010000224.1:0-3494 GCA_038234815.1 Tepidisphaerales bacterium
GTCTTGCCCACGCCGGTGGGGCCAAGAAACATGAACGAGCCGATGGGCCGGTTCTGATCGCCTAGTCCCGCGCGATTGCGGCGCACGGCGTCGGAGACGGCCCGCACGGCGTCGGACTGGCCGATCACCCGCAGAGCCAGACGGTCTTCCATCTTCAAGAGCTTCTCTCGCTCACCTTCCAACAGGCGCGTCACCGGAACACCCGTCCAGCGGGCCACCACCGAAGCAATTTCCTCCGGCGTCACCTCATCCTTCACCATCGCCGACCCGCTGCTCGCCAAATCCTTTACACTTTTTTCCGCTTCGGACAAACGCGTCTGCAATTCGCGCAAATCTCCGTATTGAATTTTCGCCGCAACCTCCCAATTGCTCTGCCGCTGGGCCTGCTCCAATTCCACCTGCTTGCGATCCATCGTCTCCTGAATCGTCTTCATCGCCCGCATGGCCCCCACTTCGTTTTCCCAGCGACTGGTCAGGTGCGTGTTGCGTTCCTGCAATTCAGCCAGTTCCTTTTCGGCCTTCTGCGTCTGCTGTTTGCTGGCAGGGTCCTTCTCTTTTCGCAGGGCTTCAAGCTCGATCTGAAGTTGCATCACCCGCCGGCGTATTTCATCCAGCTCCGCGGGCATCGAATCGTTCTCGATCCGAAGCCGTGACGCCGCTTCGTCGATCAGGTCGATCGCCTTGTCGGGCAAAAAACGGTCCTGGATATAGCGGTCGCTCAGCACTGCGGCGCTGACGATGGCGCTGTCGGTGATGCGCACGCCGTGGTGCGTCTCGTACCGCTGCTTCAAACCGCGGAGGATCGCGATGGTGTCGTTTACGCTGGGAGGTTGCACTAAAATCGGTTGAAACCGCCGTTCCAGCGCCGCATCCTTCTCAATATGCTTTCGATACTCGTCCAGCGTGGTCGCGCCGATCGTGCGCAGCTCCCCACGGGCCAGCGCCGGCTTGAGCAGATTCCCCGCGTCCATCGATCCTTCCGCTTTTCCAGCGCCCACCACCGTGTGCAGTTCGTCGATAAACAGGATGATCTGCCCGTCACTTTGCGTCACTTCTTTGATGACGGCTTTCAGACGGTCTTCGAATTCCCCGCGGTATTTCGCGCCGGCGACGAGCGCGCCTAAGTCCAGCGCGATGATGCGCTTGCCCTTAAGCACCGAGGGCACATCGCCGTTGAGCACGCGCATAGCCAGGCCTTCGACGATCGCGGTCTTGCCCACGCCGGGTTCGCCGATGAGGACAGGATTGTTCTTGGTCCGACGGGCCAGCACCTGCATGGTGCGGCGAATTTCATCGTCCCGGCCGATCACAGGATCGATCTTCCCCTGCCGGGCCATTTCAATCAGATCACGGCCATAACGGGTGAGGGCCTGATACTTGTCTTCGGGATTTTGATCGGTCACGCGCTGCCCGCCACGCACCGCCTTCAGCGCCGACAAAATCGCGTCGCGCGTCACCGCATTAAGCGACAGGATTTCCTGCGCGTCGCTTTTCACCTCTGCCAGCGCCAGCAGGAGGTGCTCGGTTGAGGTGTATTCGTCCTTCAGTCGATCGGCCTCTTTCTGCGCCGTATTCAGCACGTCCTGCGTCTGGCTACTTAAGCCCACCTGCGTCCCCGCCGCCTGCGGAAGCCGATCCAGTTCACTTCGCACGATCTCTTCAATCCGCGCGGTATTGGCGCCCAGTTTTTGGAGAAGCGGACGCACGACGCCTTCTTCTTCGTCAAGTAGCGCGCTCAATAAATGCACCGGCTGAATCTGCGCGTGCCCCTTTGCCTGCGCCGTCTCCTGCGCGCCGGTGAACGCTTCCTGTGCCTTGATAGTCAGTCGATCAAATCGCATAAAAAAGCCTCCAAAGTGTATTAAATGCAATCGTCGTGCCAGTAATCTACGGGGGAAATCCCTGCTTCTTGACCTGTTTTCCTCGTGTTTCGCTTGTGCAAACTGCTATTTTGGCAGATCGAGGCGCTAGAGACGAGCGTCAGGGTCCTCCGGCACCCGCCGGCGTTTTTTTCATTTGCGTTTGCGTCAAAAAAGGTATGATCCGCAGGCACGCAAGGACCGGGCGGAGCCTGGTCCATCTCGACCGACCTTTCAACACCCGAGGTGACGCATGGACGCGTCGGCACTTCGCGGCCCGCGGGCCGCACTTCACTGTGATCACTGTGGTTACCCAAGACGCGGGCTTGGAGCGCAGCGCCCCTGCCCGGAATGTGGCTCGATCGAGGCCGCACCGGTCGATCGACTAGAGGGCAGCCCTCTGCTGTCGCGCCGGCACCAAGGGCAACTCCGGTGCATCACGTTGGGTTTAGTTCTCCTGCTTCTCGGCAGCGTGTCAGCAATCCGTGTCGCGCTGATTATGAACTCCGAGCATCTTTCGCTGCACGCTATCAATCTGCCGTCACCGAAAATCGCGACAGTAGCGTTGGTGCAGCGTCAAGTCGGCGGAGACCCCGGCCCCTGGGGGATGCTAGGCTGGACTGCCGTGCTGACCCAGCTTGCCGGCGTGTGGCTCATCACCGCCGGCCGGCTGCGCGAGCAACGCTACGAATCGCCAATTTCGCTGCGCCGAATTTGTCGCTGGACGGCCGTCTTTTCCACATCGACCCTGATGGGGTTGTTCCTTTCTCGTGGGTATGAACACATCTGGCTGCTAAGTGAGGACACATTTGTCTTGCTATTCAACGCCCTGACCTTCGGCGAATTGCCCGTCAATCTGCTGCTGTACCTCTATCTCGGAAAAATCGCACAGGACAACCGCAACCCACGGCTGGCCAAAACCATGCGATTCATCGCCTGGGCCGGAACAGTTGCGCGTGTGGCCTGCAGCGCGGCGCTGCTGGCGTCGATGGATCAAGCCCGGCTGCGCGAGCCATCGACCGGGATGCTGGTGGTGGGAATCGCCTGTCTGGCCATGCCGGTGGGCATCGTCGCCTGGGCCGCAGTGTTGAATCTCACCGGCCATTGTTTCGGATTGTCATTTAGAAAACCTCAGCGGCAACTGTTGCGACTGATCCGCGATCAAAAACCACTCGTGCGCGCCGCCCTGGGCGCCATTGATCGCCACGGCGCGCGCTTGGCAGTCCTGCTGGGTATCGTCCTTTGGCTGATGATCTGCACCAGCCAGGTTGCGATGGTTTTAGGAGATTACCCCAGTCGCAAAGGGCTGGGCGGCGACATCCCGCGACTGAACTACATCGGACCCAAAGTGCATTTTGGTGTCATCCGCCACTGGCCGTGGAATGATTATGCGAGCCAGCCAAACAGCTTGTGGACACTTCTGGCTGCAATTTCTCTATTAACCACCGCCATGCCTGGACAAAGCGCCTCGCTGGCCCGCTGGCGACCCTTCACCCGCTGGACAATCCTGGGGCTTATCGGGCTGCGCGCCGGCGCGATGGTGGGCCTGCGCCTCGATGAAGTTCAGTCGTCTTATCTGCAAGTCGCCAGCACCATCTTTTTTGAAGCCCCCGCGACCGCACTTCTGCTGGCCTA
>JBBQSU010000225.1:0-3491 GCA_038234815.1 Tepidisphaerales bacterium
TGGTTAAGGACACCGGCCCCAGCGATCCGAAGATGAAGCTGTCGGAGATGTTTGAACTGCGCCGGGTGAAGATCGACGGCGGGCGGTTCGTCTATGAAGACCGCCGGGATTCTGCCCGCCCTACGGTGGAGTGGAAAGGGGTCGGCGTGGACCTGGCCACCAAGCCCGAAGACGCCGCAAATTATGCTTACGATTTTCAGGCCACCAATTTGCCGATGGCGTCGATCCAGGCCCGCGGGCGTATGAACATCGACACGCTTTTTTTTGATCTGGAAAAGTTCGTGCTCGAAGTCACCGCCGATGCCCATTCCATCCCCTCGCAATTACCGCTGCGCTTGCAGGAGTTGTGGAAGCAATACCAGATCAACGGCAGTCTAAAGCTGACGGCGCGCGGACAGGTTCCGTTGAAGGAACTCGACCGCTGTGCGTATGACGCGACATTGGAGATGACTGACGCTTCGGCATTCCTGGCCGAACAGAAAATGCCGCTGGACCATGTGACGGTGAAGCTGGACGTGACCAATCGCCCGGAAGCCGCGGCATCAACCCAGCCTGCGCCAGGCCCGGCCTTGCAGGCGATGGACGCGCCGATCACGGTGACGATCGACCGCGTGCAGGCGGCCAGTGGGGACATGGAAGTGAATCTGCGGAGGGGCAAGGTGACATTTGAGCCGTCGGGGTTGGTATGGAAAGTTCAGGACATCGCCGGGCGGGTTTCGTTTCCCGACGATCGGCCCAAGGCCCTTGCCGGCCTGCCCGGACTGCTCAGTGATACACACGTGCGAGGCAACGTGCCGGTACTAATGAGCGGGAAAGGCCGCACGAAACCCGCCGGAACCAATGCGACAACGCAGCCGGTCAACGATTTCGATCTCACGCTTTCTGCCGGGCTTGGGTCACTCTATTTTACGCAGCACGCAGTGCCTGTTACCGGGTTGAGCGCCGATCTGGTGATCAGCCCGGCGGGCGTGAAAATCCGCAACCTCGACGCCTCCCCGATGGGCGGTAAGCTGACTTTTGCCCGAGGAGCGTTGAACTTTGACGACGCGCTCACCTGGTCGCTAAGTGGAAATTTCAAGGACATGAACCTGAGCCTGCTGGCACCGGTGTTGATCGACGATCCCAACGATCAAAAACGACTGAGTGGTCGCGCCAGCGTGGTGGGATCGGCCAGCGGGGCGCTAACCGCCGACGATTCGGCCGGGCGGTTTAAGGCCAAGGCAGAAGTATCCGTGGTCAACGGCAATTTCTGGCAGATCGGCGTGCTGAGGGAAGTGGCCAACGGCGCCAAGGTGAACCGGGACGCCCTCACCATCGGCGAGGCTGCGGGCATGGTCGAAATCTACGACCGCAAGGTTTATTTGACCGATGCGGCTGTCAGCGCGCCGGTGCTGGGCATTCAGGGATCGGGCATGATTGATTTTGACGGCACGCTCGACCTGACTCTGGTCGCGGCCCCGTTTTCTGATTGGAAGAAGGGCTTGGAGCGCACTGAAGTCCCCATTCTCAGTGACATCGGTGCGGCTATCGCAGGCGGGTTGCAGGACGTGACGCAGGGCGTGACTAAGCACCTGCTATACGAAATTCAGGTTCAAGGCCCGGCGAAAAGCCCTCGCGTTCGGACCATTCCGGCACCCTTGTTCACTTCCGGGCTATTTGAAGACATGGCCCAGAACCGGATTGAGAAACAGCGGCTGCTCGAGGCGATCAAGAAAATGCCGCCTTCCAAACAAGTGAAAGTTCGCCGGCCGGCCACCGTCCCGGCGGGCAGTTCGTAAATCTGCTAATCCCCGGCCTGCGCGTCTTCCTGCAAGCGGTAGCCCACTCCGCGGACGGTGTGGAGCAGGTAACTGGAATCCCCGAGCTTCTTGCGAATCGCCGTCACATGAACGTCGATCGCCCGGTCGGTCACGAAGATGTCGGTCCCCATCGCTTTGTCCATCAGTTGATGGCGGGTCAGCACCCGTCCGCGAGCTTGCACGATCGCGGCCAGCAGCTTGAATTCTGTCAGGGTCAGCTTGATCGTCTCGCTGTCGATAAGCACTTCATGCTTTGATAGGTCGATGGAGAGGGCACCTGCCTTAAGCATACCGGTCTCGGGGGCACTGGTAGTCTTTTCGTTGCGGCGCAATACGGTGGTCAGTCGCGCCAGGAGAATTTTCATGCTGAACGGCTTGGTTACGTAATCGTCGGCGCCGAGGGTCAGGCCCACGATCACGTCGGTCTCTTCGCTTTTGGCGGTGAGCATGATGATGGGGATTCTGGCGGTGACGGGATTGCCCTTCAGCCTGCGGGCCACTTCCGTGCCGTCGATGCCGGGAATCATCAAATCCAGCAAGATCGTGTCGGGCAGATGCTTTTCAGCCAGATCAATCGCGTCGTTGCCGTTGTCGGCGCACAGCACCTCATAGCCGTTCCGCTTGAGATTATAGGAAATCAGATCGATCAAATCTTTCTCATCGTCCACGACCAGGATGGTTCGCTTGCGTTGCCGCGTGCTGGCTGGCGTTGAGCGTGACGAATCGAGTGTACGAGTGTTTTCATGCGACCGATTCATTGGCAGCTCTCCCATACGAGATTGTGAAAATGCGCCGGATACACGGCGGGCGTTCAGTGATATACTGCTCGTCATTCTCGTCAAAGGTTCATTTTATCGTCGGACCGTCAATGCGTTAACACGATCTTAACGCCGCCCGAAGGAGGCATTTATGCGTGCTCTTTGCATGGTTTGTGGGTGTTTATTCCTTGTGGGTTGTCACCTGCCGGCCCAGATGTCCTGGTCGCCGGACGGTTCTAAAGCAGGGTACCGCGTAAACGACCAATTTGTGATCATCAATGCCGATGGGAAAATGCTAACGCCAGTGCAGAAAAGCATCGGCGGGATGGCTTGGACGGCGGATTCCAAGACGCTCTATTTTGCCTCCATGAGCGATGAAGAGAGCATTCTTCCGGCCGGACAGCTGGGAAAGGTGTCGGACCAGTGGGCACGACCGGGTGACCTGCCAGAACCCGGCGAGTCTCGGATGGTGGTTTCAAGCTGGCAGGAAGCGGCCGATCCGAAAAAGGCCGGTCCGATCGCGCTATTCACGTTGCCTGATCACCCGGTCTGGCATCTGGCGGTTTCTCCCGATCAGGAGTGGCTGGCCGTCATTCAGGCTGGCTCTGCCAAGGGTAATGACTGCTCTCTCTACGCATTCCATCTGCCGAGCAAGACTCTTTATACATTGTCGGCAACGTGCGGCTTGCCCATGTGTTTTACAGGGGCCAATCGACTCGCCTTCGTCGAGCCCCAAACCAAACCCGGATGCGTTGAGAACGGCGCGGGCTTTGTCGTTGAAGTTCAACTCAAGCATGATGCTCCTGCCCCCGAGCGGCGACAACTCATTAACGTCGTCTGCGATAAAGCCTTCTGGATGCAACCCATCGGCGATGATCTGCTCTTCACCGCCGTGCCGATGAACTTCCCGAGCCGGGTGACAGATGCCCCGGAC
>JBBQSU010000226.1:0-3261 GCA_038234815.1 Tepidisphaerales bacterium
GTACTGGTGGAAATGGGATGAGCAGAACGACCGCCCGCAATTCCGGACCGATCCGCGCGGCGACAAAGGGTTCACGCTCGATGGCAAGCCCGCGGCCGAGGTCATGAAACAATGGTATGGCCGACCCGAGCGTGCAGTTCAAACTGGGTGACTCTGATCAGATTGTGCAGTCTGAACGGAGAAAATTTAAGAGGCCGTCCGAAAATATGGCCGCTTTCCGCCCCTTCGGCCTGAGCCCTTGTTGCTTTGGTGCCTCTGCGGGGACCATAGTGTCGGTGCGATGCCCCATGTTTGTGGAGGTTTCGCCGGGAAGATCGTTCGATGCTTGCGATTGTGGAGCGGGAATGCGGCACCGGTCCGATCCTCTTTAGCGCACCATTTGCTCTGGCGTTTGCGCTGGAACGACTTTCGTGCGGTTGAATTCCCCAAGCCCCTCGTCTCACTTGCCACGGTTGCCCCGTCTCCTTAGGATTCTGCCCTCTGCTAAACCAAAGGATAAAAACATGAAAATTCTCGTCGCCGACAAGCTCGCTGAAGAAGGCTTGGATTTCCTTAAGAATTGTGGGATTGCGTTTGATGTGAAGGTGGGGCTGAAGGAAGACGAACTGACGGCCGCGGTGCCGGAGTATGACGCGTTAATCGTGCGCTCTGGTGCTAAAGTGACCGCCAAGGTGCTGACCAATCCGGGCAAGCTCAAGGCGATCGCCCGGGCGGGCGTTGGTGTGGACAACATCGATCTCCCCGCGGCCACCAGCAAGGGGATTCTCGTCCTCAACACCGCCGAGGCCTCCACCCTTTCAACCGCCGAACATGCCCTTGCGCTGATGATGAGCCTGGCGCGAAAAATTCCCCAGGCCAATGCCAGCTTAAAGGGCCAGCAACTGGAATGGAAAAAGCGCAGTGTCTATCAGGGCACCCAACTGGCGGGGAAAACGCTCGGCGTGGTGGGGCTGGGCCGGATCGGGCGAACGGTTGCGGCGCGGGCGCTGGCCTTTGAAATGAACGTCATCGGCTTCGATCCTTTTTTCCCCAACGAATCGGCGATGGATGGCAAGGTAAAAATCGTCCGGGATTTTGATGAATTCATCAGCCAGGTCGACGTCGTTACGTTCCATGTTCCCGGCGGAGAGGGAACCAAACACCTCCTCAACCGCGAGCGGCTTTTCAGCAAATGCAGGCCGAACCTGCTGGTGGTCAACGACGCCCGCGGGGAAGTCGTGGATGAATTTGCATTGGCCGATGCGATCAAGGAGAAGAAGATCGCCGGGGCGGCCATCGACGTTTTCCAGACCGAACCACCACAGAAGGATCACCCGCTTTTTGGCTTGGAAAATGTCGTACTGACCCCGCACCTCGGGGCCAGCACCGACGAGGCTCAGACTGCAGTGTCGGTCGAGGCGTGCAAGGCCATCGTGGCCTATCTGCAAAAGGGTGAAATCCGCGGGGCGGTCAACGCCGGTGGGATCAAGCTGGATTTGCCGCCCGACGAGGCTCCGTTTGCCAAGCTTGCCAGTCGCATCGGCGCGCTCCTGGCCGGGCTCTGCGACAAGGGCTACAAGACCATTACGCTTCGGGCATCCGGCACACGCGCACCGAAACACATGAGCACGCTGTTGCGCCTGGCGACAGTGGAACTGCTCAAGCCGCACATGGGTGAGGGCAGCGTCAATGTCATCAACGTCGAACACCTGGCCCGCAGTCGAGGAATCGAACTCGTATCGATCCACGAACCAGAACCGCCCAGCGGACTGGTCGGCGATATCCTCGGCGTGCGCGTGGAAAGCGCTGAAGGCGAATCGCACCGCATCCTGGGCACGGTCTATGCCGATCGCCAACCGCGAGTGGTGCGTATCGACAATTTTGCGATGGACATGATCCCCGAAGGCCAAATGGTGCTGATCGAAAACAAGGACCAGCCCGGTGTGATCGGCGTGGTCGGATCGAGCTTTGGTGACGCGCAGGTGAACATCGCCGACATGGTTATCAGCCGCGAAATCTGCCCGGAAGGCACGGCGTCGGCGCTGATGGTGCTGAAGATCGACGCTGCGGCCCCCGAAGCGCTGCTCAACCGCCTGCGGGCCAGGCCGAACATCGTCCGAGTGAAGCCGGTGATGCTCCCGCCGCGGGATTGAGGATCGCGAGGGTTTCCCGCGAGGGCAGTGGCGAGCGGTCGAACACCGATTCGCCGGCGGGCCGCAATGCTTCTATGAGACGGGCTGAAGCGCCCTGCGCTGTCGGCGCGCACTCCGCGTGGCTCAGCCGGGCATCAGGCGGATGGCGTGAAATTCCAGTCCCATCCAAACCCGGACGATGCTTACAACCAGCCAGAACGCCGCTGCGGTGCATTCACCCACAATCAGGCCCATGAAAATATTTCGGGATTGCCTATATCCTCCCAGCCCGCCATATTTAACGATGGCTACTTTTAGAAGCCACCCGATCAAGATGCTAAACCAGATTTGGCCCATCGGATAAGTGGTGGCCAGCAGGAAGCCAACCGGGTGCAGCGGCCATGCGGCATAGCGCAGGCGTAGAAAGCTGAGGATGCCGGTGACGGCGGCGCCGAAACCGATGTGCCAGGGGTAATTGACGTTGGATTTCACGCCGGGCTGGGCATAGGCGACCAGGCCGGAGACGGTCTGATCGACTACGTTGTTGCTGCCATAGGAATTAACCTGCGCGGAATTAGTGTTGAGCGTGTCGGAATAGCCATACTCGACGTGCAACATGCTCCATCCGCTGGCGACGTAGCCGACCAGCAGCGCCAGCGCCAGCGCACCGATGAACGGCGCGCTTTTGCCGAAGGTGCCCTTCTGCGGATAGATGGCCGCGTCGGCTAGTTTCAGCGACGTGGTTGAATAGACCGCCAGGCTTTCGCGCATGTCGTGGGTGAAGATGTCGTGCCACCAGGTAGCTAGTAGATAGCTTCCGAGCGAGGTTTTCATCCCCACCTCCGCCCCCAGCGAAAAGGGCTTATAGATTGGCATGGATATCTGCACGAAGGCCAGGCCGGTTTCGGCGACCACCCGCGCGATCACCAGCAGCAGCAGCCCGAACATCAGCAGCAGAATGACCAAGGCAATGATCGTCACTCCGGCAGCGTAGAGCCAGGCGGCCATGCCCAGCACGCACAGCACCAGCCCCCAGCCGGCCAGCGTTGAAGGCAAATACTGGCCCACCGGATCGGTTTTGCACTTTTGTCCCACCATGCGCCTAAGCACCGCCCACCAGTGGTGCCTGCCGATCCATAGAATCGTCAGG
>JBBQSU010000227.1:0-3194 GCA_038234815.1 Tepidisphaerales bacterium
GGTCCACAAGGCGCAGATCGCCATTGTCATTGCGCACGAACGTGTTCTTGTTGCCGACCATCGAGTCCATGAACATGACCCACCCCCCAGCCTTGATCCAAACATTTCCTCCAGCACTGAAATGGCCCACGATGAGCACACCTCGACCCACCGTAAGATGGCGTTGAGCCGAAGGCTGATACTTTCTGCCGTGGGTGATACTCACCGTGTATTGTTTTCCGATGAAATCGGGAAAAACCAGATCGGTATTCTCATCAACCGGCTTTTCTGCCGGCTTGCCATCTTCCAGCCAGTACCTGGCCTCCCAGCCGTCCTTGGCCCCTTGCCCGGGATTGGCCCAGACCAGCACGCGCGCCTTGGGCCACTCCTGCTTAAAGTATTCGCTCTTTCTTACGTCTGCGGGCCAAAGGGAGGCTTCGTCGAAATGAGGATCATGGGCCGTTGCTCCGGTGTAAGCCTTAGAAGCAACCACATCCGCGGAAGGCTTGGCGGCTAGCGCCGGTCGTGTCAGAGTTATGGTGGCCAGGATTACGACTGCGAGCAGATTTAACCAGTACATTTTCATACTCACTCCATCAGCAGAAATGGTAACGGCGGTTCAGTGCCGGAAAACTAATGTGCAGCGTCTGTTTTGCGCCCCAGATAGACCGCGAAGAACGACTTGGCGTCCGGAATCACCAGCACGCCGTCGGCACCGATGTTGCCGGACGCCATCTCCTGAAAATGATAATCGAGCATTCGCCAATGCCTTCCGACTAGGGACGGCGCGGTAATACGCGCCCCCGGAATGCAATAGGCGACGGGCGGCTTGTCCCGTGTCGTGCCTCCGGGCCGCATCTTTTCAAAAGGCTTGCCGGTGTAACCGAGGTCTCCGCGGGCAACGATTGCCTCGTCAAGTTTCATGTCATAGTTGAATGAGCTCGACACAAGGCTGAGCATCAGTTCCGCTGCCGTTTCCAGCGGCTGACTATCGGTCGATACCAGGGCAAACGATAAGTACTGCTCCTCGGGCGTGACGGGATAGTTGACGCCTTCTTCGTTACGGACCGACACATGGTCGAGAATCACGCGACCTTCATTGAATGTCATCGCTCCGCCATGACGTGCAAAAAATCCGGTATAACTGACTGCCGATGGTGCATCTTGAATGAGATGACCTTTCTGCCAGTCGTATTCGATTTGCTGCGTTGGGCGAATGGGGCAGGCTTCCATCACCCCGCGTTCCACGGTCTTGCCGGTGACACTGTCGGCTTCGACGCTCGGGTCGATCTTCATCTGAAGGCCATAGCGATAAGCGGTGGGGGCGATCTTCGGCCCCAGATCACCGAACGATTGCCCGTAGTCGGTGCTACGCGGGTCGTACAGGCTCTTGCTCCCGAAGGTCATCACGGTTGGGCTGGCCACCGGATCGAGCGCCCCGTTGACAAAAATTCGCCCGGCGGTGTTCATCGCTGCCGACTCAACAAGGTCGTTCTTGAAATGCACGCCCTCGATTGACCCGCCCTTGCCAGCATGGTTCATGGACAGGGACTTGGCGTAGGGTTCGGGTTTGTCCGGGTCATTGGGCCGGCCAAAAAGATGCCAGCCGATGATGTCCCAGTCTTGAATCGCGCCCAGCGTCGCGATCCGGAAGGGAACTTCGGCGCGATATTTGTCGGGGTTGCTGGTCTGAAATTCGTACACGAAGAACGGCTTGCCGGGAACGCGCCCGACCTCGACCCACGGAATGCCCATCGCGAGGCGCGGCTGTTCTTCCAGCCCACTGACGAAAGGAAACCGCGGTTGTTGTGGGTCAGTGGCGACGCCCCACAGGTAGGAGCACATTGCCATCGCATCGCCTTGTTGCTGCATCTGGACGGCCTGAATCTGATAGCCGTTGCCCGTATCCAGTACCAGCGGGCAGAGGGCCAGGCTCTTACCCCACTTTTTCACCTCGTCGCGGAAGTGTGTCTTGTACTTGATCTGCAGTTGAAGCAAAAATTCGATGACGTCTTCGCCGCGCTTGCGGGTGAAATCGTCGCGCGTGAAGCGCTGTTTGCCGGATCCGGCCAGCACAGCCAGCGCCGCGGGATTTGCGTCGTTGACGGCCTTGCTTCCGGTTCCGCCGGAGCCGATGGGTGCCAGCAGAACGGTCTTGGCTACGATCGATTCGCCGGGAAGCAGAAACATCCATGCGCGCCGCAGGCCGTCGTCATCTGCGTACTTGCGTTTGAGAAAGTCCGCCCAGGAGGCGTGCAATTCGTCGCGGAAAAACTTCGGCAAACCTTGCCAGGCCCCGCCGGCCATGGCGCTGAACCACCACTCCTCGTTCTGAAGTTCCCAAACGGCGATTTGCGGGTCGTCGGCAAGACGCAGGTCGTTCTTATACTTGTTCGGCCAGTCGGCGATGCTGCCCATCCGCTTGAGCGTTGCCGCCGACGTTCGTGCGTCCCAGGCCACTTGCCGTGCCGAACGCAAGCCTTTGGTCTTGAGTTCGCCGAATGCTTCGGTCCACGCCTGCGCGGTCGCGGGGTCGTCAACGAGTTTGGCAGCGTCCACTGACAATTCGCCGAGGTCGTTGAACCCGGTGAACCACACCTTAATTCCGCGTTTATCCAGCGCCGCCAGTGCAAAGGCGGTCTGATCGGCCGGCGAACCGTCGCCGATCGTGTAATTCGGATCCCAACTGCGCCCCGCCGCCCAATAACGGACCATGTTGAAGCCAAGATCCTTGATGCGCTGGGCCAGAGCGTCATAGATGCGCCGCTGCTTCTCGACTTTCGCTTGCCGTATTTCGGGTGAATCGTCCTTCTTGAGGTTGAACTGGGCGTTTTCACCGTCGCACCAGAAGTGGCCGATCCATGTCCAGTACCGCACGCGCTTTCCATCGAGAGAAAGGTGGCCCTCCTTTACTTGCACATATTGATTATCAGCGGGGAGCGGCTGGCGGGGCGTGTCGGCCTGCTGGCCAAAAACTTGAAGATTCGGCGTGATCAAAAGCCACCCGAGAAAGAGCCACATCACCAGCAGTCTCTGGCACATCGGGAAACTCCGCAGGGTATACACGGCCTCAACTTAGCCCTATCTGGTAACGATACCAGATTCAGCCCTATACTGATACAATTCATCACAACGGGTGTTGAAAACGCCCGTCAGGACGTCCGCTCGCATACTGATACTCGGCAACAGCGATTGCTTGGAAAATCGCCCGAGGG
>JBBQSU010000228.1:0-2855 GCA_038234815.1 Tepidisphaerales bacterium
GGGGATTGTCAGCGCCACGCTGGGCACCAGCGGGGTGGTGTTTGCCCATTCTGATCAGCCGACGCGTGACCCGCGCGGTCGCGTTCACACGATGTGCCATGCGGTCGCCGACAAGTGGTGCGTGTTCGGCTGCATGTTGTCGGCGGGGGGATCGTTCCAGTGGTTCAGGAATCAACTGGCCGAAGCCGAAACGACCTCCGCGCGGCGAAAGGGCGTCGATCCCTATGAATTACTTGTGGACGAGGCCGCGAAAGCATTGCCCGGTGCCGGCGATCTTTATTTCCTGCCCTATCTCACCGGCGAGCGCTGCCCGCACCCCGACCCCTGCGCACGTGGCGCATGGATCGGCCTGAGCAACCGCTCGACGCGCAACGACATGATCCGGGCAGTGATGGAAGGCGTGACCTTTGGTATGCGCGACGCGCTGCAGGTGATGCAGGAAATGAACATCCCGGTGACGCAGGTGCGCGCCAGCGGCGGGGGGGCCAGGTCTAACTTCTGGCGACATCTTCAAGCCGATATTTACGACCGGCCGATCGTTCTGACCAACGCCGCCGAAGGCCCGGCCTATGGTGTGGCGCTGCTGGCCGGCGTGGGGACGGGGGTTTGGCAAAGCGTTGCCGAGGCTTGCAAAGCGTGCATTCGGCAGACAGAAAAAATCGCGCCGAATCGAAAACTGGCTCGGCTCTATGACCGGCATCATGCGATCTATGCTAAGCTGTATGGCGACTTGAAAGACCGGTTTGCGGAAATGGCGGGCGCGTAAGAAAATTACGGAAGTGGATGGCTGAAAGGACTCGGCGTTTTGCGTTTTAATAAGGCAAGGATGTACACCTCAAAACGATGGCAGGTGGCCGCAGCGCACGAATCGGCCCAGGGATTGGCCGATCGGCTGAAGGTCTCGCCGCTGATTGCGCAAATTTTGCTGAATCGTGGCATTTCTGAACCCGACGCCTGCTCAAACTTTCTAAGCCCGAATCTAAAACTACTGCACGATCCGGCGCTGATTCCGAATCTGACACGGGCCGCCGAACGCATCGCGCGGGCGATTCGGGACAACGAAAAGATCGTGATCTACGGGGATTACGACGTCGACGGCATCACCGCAACCAGCATCCTGTGGCACAGCATCAAATGCCTCGGTGGAAGTGCAACGTATTACATCCCTCACCGGATTGACGAAGGATATGGCCTGACCGCTGAGGCGATTACGCAGATTTGCGAGGAGGGCGCGGGATTGATCGTGACGGTGGATTGCGGCGTGACTGCAATGGCGCCGGCGCTGGTCTGCAAGGCCCGCGGCGTGGACCTCATCATCACCGACCACCATGTATGGAAAGACGCCCCTGCAGGCCAAAGCGCAGGCGCACAACCGGCAGGGAATGGCGCGGCCGAGCCGTTGTTGCCGGATTGTTTTGCGGTGGTTCATCCACGACTGAACGGTGGGACCTATCCGAACCCGCACCTTTGCGGCGCGGGCGTGGCGTTCAAGCTGGCCTGGGGCATCGGAACGGCCATGAGCGGGGCGAATCGGGTGAACCCAGAATTTCGGGCGTTTCTGCTGGATGCGACGGCCTTTGCCGCGCTGGGCACCATCGCCGACGTGGTTCCACTGATCGGCGAAAACCGAATCCTGGCGCATTTTGGCCTCAGTGGACTCAGGGCCAGCAAGCTGACAGGTATTAAGGCGTTGATCCAATCGGCGCGGCTCACCGGGCAATCGCTCGATAGCTATCACGTTGGATTTGCCCTGGCCCCGCGACTCAACGCCTGCGGGCGCATGGGCCATGCCCGGCTGGCCGTGGAAATGATGACCCACGCCGATGAAGCCAAAGCGATCGAAATCGCCACCTACCTGGAGCAGCAGAACAGGGCGCGCCAGGCGATCGAAAAGCAAATTCTGGAAGCGGCGATGGCCCAGGCTACGGAACTGCACTGCGACCGGCCCGACGTGCGGGGTATTGTGCTGGGCGGGGAAGGATGGCATCAGGGCGTGATCGGCATCGTGGCTTCGAGGATTGTCCAGAAATTCCACAAGCCCACCATCATGGTGGCGCTCAACAATGGTATCGGGCAGGGCAGCGGGCGGTCGATCAGCGGATTCCACCTGTCCAAGGCGCTGGACGCCTGCACCAAAAACCTTGTCAGCCACGGCGGGCATGAAATGGCTGCGGGGCTGCGGTTGAAAGCGGAGAATTTCCAGGCGTTTCGTGAGGCGTTCATTGCCTACACGGCCGAGCAAGTGCCGGACGAACTTCTGGTGCCGAGTTTATCTCTGGAAACCGAGGCGGAGCTTCGGCATTTCACCCGCGCGCTGGTGACGGACCTTCAGCGGCTGGCCCCCTTCGGTCAGGGGAATCGCCGGCCGGTGCTGGCTTGTCGAAATCTGCAACTGGCGGCCCCCCCGCGGCGCGTGGGCAAAACCGGCGATCACCTCCAGCTTTTCGTCAAGCAGGGAAACAGCAGCATGAAGGCCATTGCTTTCAACGCCGGCGAGCTGTTTGACCGCCTGACCGTCGGCAAAACCATCAGTCTCGCGGTCGAACCGACGATCAACGAATTCAACGGGCGTTCGAGCGTGGAGCTGGAAGTTAAAGACCTGCAATTTGCAGATTAACTTCTATTTCTATGATGAAACAACAATATAAAACAAAGCGGGCCGAGCCGGCGGAGGGTTAGACTTTCTTAAGGAGGAGCGTGGCGTTGTGCCCGCCAAAGCCGAAGCTGTTGCTCATGGCGATATTGACCTGCCGCTGACGGGCGGTGTGGGGCACAAAATCGAGATCGCAACCTTCATCGGGGTTATCCAGATTGATCGTCGGCGGGATGAGATTGCGAAGGACGGCCATGGCGGT
>JBBQSU010000229.1:0-2747 GCA_038234815.1 Tepidisphaerales bacterium
CGAGCCCGTAACAACCGGGCTCGGGCTATTTTATGCACCAAAGACATAGCGGGCGCAAAAGTGGGGATGATTCAGCAATTCAATCGCGCAATTATGGGCCAAAGCGCGTTGTGGGGATGATAAGGGGTGGCAATGGCCCCGGAGCGCGGGCGGCGTGGCCTCGGTCGCTGGCATTCCCGCCGCGCGTGCGTATTCTCAACGGGCGAATTATGGACGAGCTATTCATCCAACCCTTTGCCAAGCCTTTTAGCCGGGTAATGACCCCGCCGGGGTCGAAAAGTTTGACCAATCGGGCAATGGTGCTGGCCGCGTTGGGTCGCGGGCCGTGTCAGCTCGATAATGTTCTGCTGGCCGACGACACGCGGGTGATGATCGATGCCCTGCGCCAGCTCGGATTTGAACTTGCGCTTGATGAAGGCGCCTCTCGGCTGACCGTCCAGGGCCGTGCGGGCGAAATCCCGTCGCAGCACGCGAAGCTCTTTTGTGGGAATTCCGGCACGACCATTCGCTTTCTGGCCGCCTTGTGCGCGCTGGGCAGGGGCCGGTTTGATCTCGACGGCATTGCGCGCATGCGCCAGCGGCCCATCGGCCAACTGGTCGAACTGCTCCGGCAGGTGGGGACGCGCGTGCAATATCTCGGCGAGGCGGGCTTCCCGCCTATTTCGGTGCTGGCCGATGGCCTGCCCGGGGGGATGATGCGCTTTGGCGCGGCGCTGTCGTCGCAATATCTCAGTGCGATCCTCATGAGCGCCCCTTATGCGCGCCACGAAGTTCGCGTGGGGTTGTTCGACCGCCAAACCAGTTGGCCTTATGTCGCCATGACCCTGCGCTTGATGGATGCTTTTGGCCTGACGCCGGAACTGACCCGCGATCCGACGACCGGCGAGCCATGCGAGATTATCGTCCCGCAGGGCGCTTATCAGCAGAGCCAGCACACGATCGAACCCGACGCCAGCAACGCGACCTACTTTCTGGCCGCAGCGGCGATCCGGCCGGGGGCGCGCCTCACCATTCAGGGCCTTGGCAGGCAAAGTTTGCAGGGGGATATTGGCTTTGCCGATGTCCTGCAGCGAATGGGGGTCGAGCGGCTGATCAAGGCCGATTCCGTGACCGTCGCCGGCACCGATCGACTGGAGGGGATAGATGTCGATCTTCAATCCATGCCCGATACGGCGCAAACGCTGGCGGTGGTGGCGGTGTTCGCCAGCGGACCGAGCGTGCTTCGCGGGCTGCACACGCTGCGCGTGAAGGAAACCGACCGCCTGGTGGCACTGTCTAACGAACTGACCAAGCTGGGGGCCACAGTGGCCATCGACGACGACACGTTGCGAATCGATCCGCCCAAGGTCATCACCCCCGCGAGCATCGACACCTACGACGATCATCGCATGGCGATGAGTTTTGCGGTGGCCGGCACGCGCGCTCCCGGCATCACCATTCGTGATCCTGCTTGTGTGAACAAGACCTACCCCGGGTTTTTCGCCGATCTGGAAAAATTGAGGCCGGAGCCATAAATGACGGCTCGCCCGCTGCATATCCTGCTGGTTCGTCATGGCCAGACCAATTCCAATACCGGCGGAACGGTGCAGGGGCATCTGCCCACGCCCCTGAACGCGGTGGGGCACCAGCAGGCCCTGGCCGTTGCCAAACGGCTGGCGCGCTGGCCCACGCCGATCGACGCTCTGGTTTCGTCCGATCTCGTGCGCGCCATGCAAACCGCAAGCCCGATCGCCGCGGCGCTGAATCTACCCATACAACCCGACGCCGCGTGGCGCGAGCGGTCGCTGGGAAAGCTGGAAGGCCAGACCGTCGGCGATGAAATGCTGTGGAATGTCGCCAGCGGAGAATTGGAACCGGAGGGGGCTGAACCGAAGGAAGTGTTCGTCGAGCGTGTTTATGGCGCAATAACGGCCTTGCCTAGGCGCTTTGACAACGGCGGAACCGCGGTCGTCGTTACCCACGGCGGGCCGATCCGAATCGTCCTGAAACTTCTGCTGGCCAACCGCCGGCCCCGCGTGCCTGTTAAACCCGACCGGCTCGACTTGGCCACCGACCGCATCGTCAATGGATCGATCCTGGAGCTGAAAGTGGCTGGCGGGCACTGGGAAGCCCTGCGGCTTAATGAAGTGGGTTAGCCGATGGCATGGCTTGGCCAAGCGGCACAGGCCTCTGCGTTATAGATAGGACAAAAAAGTCCCCGGACAGGCGGCCCAAGCTACTTTAGGGCAGAAACCGAACGTGTGCCTGTTTTTCAAGCTCGGCACCGACCCGGCCAGCAGTAAGACCCCCAACAAGTCTGGCCCCTCCCCTTCGTCAGCATCTGGTTATCAATCCAACGCCTAGGCCCCTTCGCCCCGCCCTGGGGTGATAGCTTATTTTGCCCCTTTTCGCACGTTTATTGGCCAAATCACGCACCTTTTTGTCAAAATGGGTGGTTTATAGTCACGAATGAAAACTCCTTCAAAGATTTTTCTTGCCTTTGCCCGCAAGTAGCTTATATTTGATGGCAGGATAGAAGTATCCCGAATGCGGGTCCGAAGGATTCGCTGATTTTTCAAGTCTTCCCAGGAGCAGAAAATGAACCGTTTCCAGAAAAAGGTAATCGTCGCCGCCGCCTCGGGTGTTGTGGCTAGTCTTGTCGGGCACGCCCAAGCGGGAACCTTCACTTACACTGCTCCTCCGACGGCCACGACGCCGGGGAACTGGTCTACAGGCACCAATTGGTCCGGCATACCAATCAGCGCGAT
>JBBQSU010000230.1:0-2642 GCA_038234815.1 Tepidisphaerales bacterium
TTTGGCGGCAATCAGTGGACGATCAACTACAACGACACGAGCGCGGGCAATAACTTTGCCAGTGATCTGACGGGTTTGAATCGTGTTACGCTGACGGTGGTTGTCCCCGAACCGACGTGCCTGAGCCTGCATGGGCTGGGCGCGGTTGGCCTGCTGGCCCCCCGGCGTCGTCGGGCCAACTAGCCCGCGGGTGATGGGCGTGTCCGCCATCGCTGGCGGAGTTTAGATTGTTTTCCTCGTCCCGGGCGCTGAACAAGCGCCCGGGACGTTTTTTTGTATTGGCTATTCAGGTTGTGCAGCAAAATACCATCGGAAACTCTTCCCTCACGTCCCGTCATTGCTCATGGCCGATCCCCGGGCGTACTGGGGCGGCGGTTGCACGTGTGCCACGGCGAGTTACGATCTTCCGGTATGTCGAGGCTGACGCGGGGGGTTCTCGGGTTGATTCTGGTGTTGGCGGGGGTGGCTGGGGTCTGGGTGTTGACGCGTCCGAAAGTCGCGGTCCACCCGCCGAAGTTTACAACGACCGCACCTATTCCTGCGGCGCTGGCAGCCACTCAGCCTCAATGGGTCGTTGTCTCCAGTTATGTCGATTTCGTCCGCAGCTTTCACCCGGCGTTTCCGGCCACGCAACCGCTGGGGGTGCCTGTGGGCTTTGATGATGCGGTGCATCTGGTCTTCCCCACGCCGGTCTATATTTGCTCGCGTGGCGATTTGTGGCTGCATCATGCCGACGCGCCGCCACTTGAGAGGCAATGGAAGCAGCTTCTGGACGAGCAAGTGCATGTCAGCAGCGATCGGGTGGGCTTCGTCCATTGGGTTCAGTCACACGGAGCCTGGCGGCCGTGGGTGGTGCTGATCGATCCGGCTGAGGGTCGAACCGTGCAAATGGTCAACGAATCAGAGCATTTCCGGCTGAAATTCGCTGAGATACCAGATTGGAAGCAGGCGATATCAATTGGCGATACGCTGATCGTGCCGACGACCAGGGAAGCGGCTACGTGGCGGCCGGGCCAGCACGAAGTGGCGACGAAGCTGCTCGGTGCGTCCCCGCGACTGATGCGCACCGGCCGCGGGGCGATTGCCTGGAGTGAAACCGGAACCGCTGCGGAATGGGCCGACGCGGGATGGACGGACATCGGCCAAAACATTCTTCAGCCCTTGCCGCTGCTGGACGGCAGCTTCCTCAAAATCATCCAGACCGATGACGGCGTGAAGCTGGAGATGGAATCGCGTATCGGCGCGGCTGTCGATGACGCGCAGATTTTGGCGCTGGTGGAAAAGCTCTCGGATTCTAATCCGAGCATTCGGACGAAAGCCTTTAACGACCTTCAAAGACAAGGCCCGGGCGCCTGGCCGGTTTTGGAGAAGGTGCTGGAAGATCAACCCCCTGAAGCGGCCATGCGGCTGGGGCAACTGCTGAAAAATAAGCAGTCGCCGACGATCGCGGGCTTGCGCCTGGTGAGCAAAGCGCTGCAAATGATTTCGCGGCTGGGTGACGGCGGGTCGGTGTTGTTTGCGATCAACGGGGTGTACGTGACGATCCCGAACGATCCTTCACCGAAGCTGGTGGCGCCGGCCTGGATTTGCCTGCGGCCGGGGGCGTTTGTCGATCTCCTGCCCGATGCCCTGGTGCGGGATGTCGTGCCGAACAAGACGCGACTGATAGCCCTGGCCGATGAGTGGATCGTCACGGATGAAGTGCAAGGCCCACGGCGGTTTGTGGGCAACGCGCTGGTTCCGCTGGTAAAAAAAGACGAGCGGCATTTTTCGGACGTTGTGGGGATCGACCGGGCCGGCCGGTGGATTTTTTCCGATCCGAAAACGCGCCACACTCTGATCATCGATCCAACCCTTCCCGATCCCGCCCCGCGACTGCCGGTTTGGTTGTTTGCCGTGCGCGGGGGCGCCACCGGATGGGATGCAGCCGACTGGCCGTGCATGCAGGCGGGCGGCACGTGGCGATTGAAAGAAACGACATGGGAACCGCTTGAGGCGTCGGCGGGGCCGATGCAGACGCAAGCGGTGCCTGTAGTGCCAACTGCGCCGGGCCAGGCGCCTCGTCCTCTGCTGGTGGATATCGACGGCACCCGCTACGAAGACGGCAATCAATCGTTGCGCGTGCATCACCCGGGCAACAAGGAATCGCTCTGGCCGCTGCCCCCGGAAGCCACGGGCACCAGCGAGGCTCGTCTTTTTCGACTTAATGACGGCAATCTGCTGCTGATTAATCAGCCGGGCCGAATTTTGCGCCTCGCGCCGACGCCGGGAAAAAAGGAGGCGTTTGAAATTCAGGCGACGTTCACTCGCAACCTTCCTGATACCGACCAGGCCAGGCGCGTCTGGCTCGACCCGGCGGGGCGGTTGATTATCGCCTATGACGCCAACCGGCTGGCGATCTGCTTCCCATCGGGCCGAATCCCGCAGGCCATTGCCAACATGATGCCGCCTGAAGGGGATTAAGCTGTCGGTTGGCGACGCGAAGAGGCGCTACGCAAAATAGTCGCCAGTGCGCTGATGAATTCCCTGGCCGCAATCGGAAGCTGCACGACCTTCTGAATGGCTTCGGAATGGATCCCGTCACCCGCGTAATCAAACAAGGCCCGTTTTGTCCCTGGCGTAGGTCCAGCCCGAGTTTTCCG
>JBBQSU010000231.1:0-2561 GCA_038234815.1 Tepidisphaerales bacterium
TTTCGAGCAGAGGAGGAATCAAGATCGGATCGTTGATCCGCTCAAACCCTCGTAACTCGCCTCAAAAATTGAGACAAAAGCCTATCCCCGACACGCGCCCCTCGATTTCCTCGGGGAAGTGGGTTCTTGGATGAACCCCGCGGTCTGGAGAATCAAAAGGCCCCTTTCAAGCAGGGGCATGAAACAATCGGAAAAAGTCAGGCCTTGATTTTCACGAACACACCGGCGGGGACGACCAGCCGGTTGAGCGCTTCGACCGTACGGGCTGTCGGCTCGAAAATATCGATCACACGCTTGTGCGTCCGCATTTCGAACTGTTCCCGGGATTTCTTATCAATATGCGGGCTGCGCAGGACGGTATACCGTTCCACGCGCGTCGGCATCGGAATCGGCCCGCACACCCGAGCATTGGTCCGCTTGGCGTGTTCCACGATCTCTTTGGCCGAGGAATCCAAGGCCCGATGGTCGTAGGCTTCCATCCGAATTCGAATCCGATCACCCGTCATATCACTTCTTCTCTCGTCAAACACTCGCTAAAAACCAACGCACGTAGTGGCGAAGCCGCCGCTCACGTCCGAAACGAGTGAGGGGGAGAATGTATCGCCAAAACCGCCAGTGTCAACAGCCAATGTAACGAAAATCTTGCCAGTCGCTAATTTCCCACGCCACTTGCGCCCGAATCATCGCAGCGCAGCAACGCCATTAGCGCATAGGCCGTGCCGTAAGGCTTGTGATAATCCCACATGGCATAGTCCCACCACGACCCGTCCGCTTCCTGATGGGCCAAAATATGCTTGCTGGCCAGTTCATTTCCGTCGGCAAGTCGTGTTTCTCCACCCAGTTTGTCCAGCAGTCTGGCGGCGTAATACTGGCCGAAATAGTAATAGTAGCCCGACACCTGAAACCACGATTCATGCGGATAGGGGCGCTTTCGGCCCGATTCCATCGCCGCGTGGTCGGTGAAAAACGGCCGCAGTTCCTTTCGGGCGCGCTTTTCGTCGATTTTGTCTGACTTCCACAACAGCAGGGCTAAATTCGCTACCTGTGTGCGCCCCAGGCTGCCCGGCACCTCGTGGGCGGGCAGAACGACGGGCAAATAGCGATAGTCAAAACCATAGAGATACGCCCCACTGGGCAGATGGCAGGCTTCGAGCCGCTTGACGGTCGAATCGATCAGCTTCTGTGGGACTTCCAAGCCGGCCTGCCGGGCTTCCCACAAGGCAATCAGCCCTGCGCCCGAACCAAAACTCGTCGGCCCCATCGACGGCTGCTGCGTTTGCGCGTTGAAGTCGTAATAATTCCATCCGCCGACGTAGGTCGCGTAGCGCACCAGCCGGTCGATGTGCCACTCGGCCATTTTCTTAATCCGCGCGTCGGCCCGGTTCCCCGCCAGCAGTTCCTCGCTCAGCGCCTGCGTGGCATAGATATTGGCCCAGAACGTGTAGAGCAGTGCGCCTTCCTCGCGGCGCGATTCACCACGGGTCACCAGCCATTCCAGCCCGCGATCGTGTGCCGCCCGGGCCGTCGCGACCGCTGATTCATCCAAAGCCGAATGCCTGCGAGCCGCGCATTCCCGCAGCGCCATCACGCTCAGCGCCGTCACCGCCACCCGAAACGCCTTGTGCGATCCCGGCACGCTGGCCGTCACTTCGTTGCCATGCGACACCGTGCCCGTGCCCCAACTGCCGTCGGCATTTTGCGCGCGAACTAAAAAGTTCACCCCGTCAGCGATCGCGCGATCGATGGGCCGGCGGGCCACCGCAGCATCGTCAAATCGCCCCGCCGTCGCGCGGCCACCCGCCACCGCCGCGCCACGGGGCGCAGCATTTTTCGCGCAACCCACAATCCCAATCGCCATTGCAACGACCAATCCCGCCGCGCCGCGCACTCGATTAATTTCGCGCGCACGGGTCTTGGCCCCGGAGATTGTCATGCCCTTTGAATGCATCACTTTTTCGCCTGCTTCAGCACCAAATCCCCTTCGTTCAGCCCGGACTTCACTTCAACGTTCGTCCCGTCCGTTCGCCCGGTCACTACCTCTCGCGGTTCGTCCTTGTCGTTCACCTTCACCCACACCCGGCCTTTCGATACCGCCGACACCGGCAACACCAAAACCTCCTCCGATCGACCGGCAGGCAGCGTCACGCTCGCCTTATAGCCCGGCGCCAGGCGTGCATCGACCGCAGGCAGGCTTACCACAAAATCAAACCCCTGCTCGTTCCCCTTGGCCGCGCCGATCAGTTCGATGCTCTCGACAACACCGTCATAGCGCACGTCGCTCAGTGCCGCAGGGGTGATGCGCACTTTGCTGCCGGCCGGCAGCGCGCTCAACTTCGACTCGGAAATTTCCGACATCACCTGCAACTGTGTCGTTGCCCAAACCGTCATCAGTATCTGCTGCGCCTGCACCTTCTCGCCGACGCGCATCAGTTCGGGCGCGATCGGCTGCCAGGCTTTGTTCTTGAACGACCCGTAAGTCACCACGCCGTCGGCGGGACTGACCACCTTCAGCCACTCCATGTCCTTCTTCAGATCGTCAAGCTTTTCACTTGCCGTGTCGG
>JBBQSU010000232.1:0-2250 GCA_038234815.1 Tepidisphaerales bacterium
ACGGCAATTCCTTCTCCGTGGCCGACGCAAACCAATCCGCCGCGTTGTCCCGTCGCCAGCAGCGCCGACTCGCGCGCGATCTGTTTGCCGCTGCTGTCGATGGCGATGTCCACCGGTGCCAGACCATGGCGCTTCAGGCCCTCTTCAAGCGTCCCGGTTTTCAGGCTTATCGGCAGCCCGCCAAGTTTCTCGGCCAGCTTGAGCCGATACTCGCTAAAGTCCGCGACCGCCACCGGGATGTTCTGGCCCAGGATGATCTTGGCCATCGCTGCCAAACCCAGACCGATCGGCCCGGCGCCCATCACCAGCAATGACTCGATGTCGGGGCGAAACATTTGACAACGCTCCAAGGCATGGCCGCCGGTGCCCATGATGTCCAGCAGCAGCGTCGCCTCGGCTCCCGTAAGCTGCGGATCGACGGGGAAGAAAATGTTTTCATGGATCAGTTCGTACGGGCCGTAACCGCCGTCCCAGTTGAATCCCACGTCGGCGCGCTTGGCAGAGCACTGATTGGTGAACCCCAGCTTGCAGGACCGGCATGTGCCGCAGAAATCCATGAGAAAGACGACACCGCTGGTGCCGACGGCGGTGTGAGTGCCCGGCCCGGCCGCCTCCACCACGCCGGCCGCCTCGTGACCGGGAACAATCGGCGTGCCATCCACCCACTGCGGGCGCTCTGAACCGCAAAGCGCGTTGGCCCGCACGCGGATCAGCAACTCCCCCGGTCCCGGCAGGGGCACGGGCTTGTCGATAAATTCAATCTTGCGCCCGCCGATGAATGCCGGGTATCGCGCTGTGCGTGTCGAACGCCCGGTCGTCTTGGCAGGATCGGAAAAAGAGTTAGCGATCATTTAATCGTCTCCAATGGCCATAGAAATAGCAGTCATGATCGCCGCCGCCATCGATCAAGCACTGGTCGTATGCGCGTCCAAAGCGATATCTACCCCTGACAATCCAAGGCCGGAGTCGATGGGGAAATCGGGAAGTTTTTCCGGGCCTGTCATTATTTTACTTCGTCGGCGGCCGTGTTCTTTGATCCATGTGCGCAGGCAGGCATCAGGTTCAAGCTGCTCTGCGACCTCAACAAGAGTGCAGTAAAAGGACCTTCGCCCGGCCAGTACACCCTCAGTATAGCCCTTTTTCAGGCTATGCGGGTTGCCCGAAGGGCCGTGAGCGACTGCTGCCACCGTGCTGCAGCTGGCGATCACCCTCAGGAATGGATGAAGCCGCCATGTCGCGGTTGTTCTGGATCATCGCCGCCTACGCCATCCTGAGCGTCAGACCAACCGCTTCGCCATGCTCATTTATCCTTGGCAGTAAAGTTCACGGTGCTGCCGGCTTTCACCAGGGCTTTGAATGGGCCGGCTCCGGGGACGCCGGGCAGCGTCAGGGTGATCGTGGCATCGGTCGGGGAGGGATTGCTGACGACGTAATCGCCGCTGGGAAGTTTTTCGACGGAGGCGAGCCCCGGTTCGCTACGTTCCAGAATTGCATCGCCGAGTTTGAGGGATTTTCCACCGGCGAGATACATGGCGCTCACGTGCGCGCCGTCCATCTTGATCATGGCTTGCACCGCGTCGGTTTCCAAAGTGCCCGCTTTATAGCTACCAGGGCGGAAGGCCGTGAAGCAGAGATCGGCACCTTTGGCGGTTTCGATTTTCAGCAGGCCATAACCAGCGTCGAGGGAGCCTTCCTGGGTGAGAGACTTCACGTACGGCTCTTTGTCGCCGGAGATGTCGACTGCGTTGCCAAAGAGGGTGGTGTTTATTTTGTCCCGGCGTTCAACGACGATGGAGGGGTGTTCCTTGACGCCGATCAACTGGGCGTCGCCGAGGATGACCTGGGTGGCGTCACTGCCGGCGGCGACGAAGCGGATCGGTTTGCCTTGGAAGGCGATATCGGCGGACCATGATTTTTCGGTTTGGGCGCTTTTTACGTTGCCGATGCTGTTGTAGCCATTGGGGGTGGGTTCGGGGAATTTCCAGTCTTCGACCGGCAGCTTGGTCTTCAGTTCGCCGCGGAAATGCCAGGCGAGGTCATAAGTGCGCGGCACGGAGCTGAACCCGCCGAAGAGTTCGGCGACGTAATCGGGCGTCATAAAGAGCGAGCGATCAAGCGTGGTGCCGGGATAGACGGTGCTGGAATAAGCGCGTTGCATGCCCAAGGTGGTTCCGGGCGCGTAAACCAGTTGCGGCGTCGTGGGCTGGGGCGCGAGAAAGTATTTGCGTTAGTGATTGCCGGCGTAGAGCT
>JBBQSU010000233.1:0-1536 GCA_038234815.1 Tepidisphaerales bacterium
TCCAGCGTGGCATCGGCCATTTGCTCGAACGGCAGAGCCTTGAGCCGATCCATCGCAGCGTCGACGGAAATCGATCCGCGCTTCAGGCTCTCCAGCAGTTGTCGAACGTCTTCCGGGTTCATGCGTTTCTCGATTTGGGTCCTTTGCGGAACTGGCTGTAAGTGATGGCGTCCAAGTTTAAAGTGCTGAAATGCTGCTGCAAAAAGTGGACGCACGCAAGCCCCGCGGTCATGGCGGCGTTGTCGGTGCAATAGGCCAGCGGGGGGAGAAAGACCGGCAAACCCAGCGCCGGCAGCGCGCCGCGCAGGGCAGAATTGGCCGACACGCCCCCGCCGACAATCACCGATCGCGCGCCCGTGCGCCCGATCGCCCGGCGGAGCTTTTTGATAATGACATCAACACACGCGGCCTGAAAACTTGCGGCAATGTCGGCCACTTGTGCCGGGTCGGGAAACGCTCGCGGCTGATCGGGCAGCCCGCGCACGTGATACAGCACGCTGGTTTTCAGCCCGCTGAAGGAAAAATCCAGCGAATCCGTGGCCAGCATTGATCGTGGAAAGCGAACGGCCCGGGGATCGCCGCTTTGCGCCAGTCGGTCGAGCACAGGCCCGCCGGGATAACCCAGACCGAGGATGGCCGCGACCTTGTCGTAGGCCTCACCCACGGCATCGTCGATGGTCGAACCGATCAGTTCGATGTCGGTCCAGGAGGCGATGCGATAAATCGCCGTATGCCCGCCCGAGGCCACCAGGCCGACCGCGGGGAACACCGGCGCGCCGTCGTCCGGAGTGGCTTCTCGATCGAGCAGGACGGAATAAAGATGCGCCTGCACATGATCGACCGCAATCAGTGGTTTGCCGATGGCCCAGGCCAGCGTTTTGGCGGCGGTCACGCCGATCAGCAATGAGCCGATCAGCCCCGGCCGGTGCGCCACCGCAACGGCATCGATGTCCTTCAAATTCAGCCCGCAGGCGTCCAAGGATTGCTGAATGACCGGAAGGATGTTTTCGATATGCGCCCGGCTGGCGATCTCGGGGACCACCCCGCGAAATTTTTCGTGCAGATCGAACTGCGTGGCGATGACGTTGCTGCGCACGCAACAGCCGTCCTCCACCACCGCGGCGCCGGTTTCGTCACAGGTCGATTCGATACCGAGGATTCGGATCATGCTTGAAGAAATCGGCGTTTGCTATTTCACGGTTACGTCGGACAGGGGTGCGCCGTTGAGCAGCAGGGCTTTGGGCGTGGCGTCGTCGGGAATGACAAACGCCAGGTAAATATCGACGGGCCGGCCTTCCGGTTTGGAAATCGGTGCCAAAACTCCGCCGTCGGGAACGTAGCGGATCAGGGCCATTTCCACGCCGTGCGATTTCACCTTGGCCCAGGCGCCGTTGGCCTTGTACTTTTGACCCTTGTCATCGAGAAGTTCGAACTGGTTGACCTTAGCGGCCCATTCCCACGGCTCGGCATTAGCCTTGGTGCTGGGTGTGCCCTGCACCTGCACCATTTTTTTGCCGGGGGGCAAATACAGTTCCT
>JBBQSU010000234.1:0-1502 GCA_038234815.1 Tepidisphaerales bacterium
GGCGGACGCCAGAATCGCGGCACAGAAGCTCGAGGGGTGACAATCAGTTGACGCAAGTTCAGCAAGTAGCACGTTCTCGTCGTGAAAGAGAAATCGCTTAGCGATGTTAAGGTGGGCGATACCGTAATACGAGATTTAGGCGGAGTGACGATGCCCCTCCGGATAACAACCGTTACTTCCACCGAGATCCTTTGTGGTGCTTGGCTTTTTAGTCGCAGAAACGGCGCGGAGATTGATCCCGACCTCGGGGGGGACGAAGCTCATACTGGCAGTTTCATTCGGCCGGTCCTTGGCCGGTCCGCGGTTGAAAAGCCGCTTGGCGGCTGATGTCGTTTTAGCACCTTCCAATGCTGAAAACGTTTTAGCTTATATAAGTTCTAACTTGATTCCAGAACCCGTGGATTCTAATTCTCTTCCGATGAATTATGCCATTTCCACTCCCTCGCAGTTCCGAACCGTGTTGCGCGCCTTGCGTGATGCCCGAGGCCTAAGTCAGGCGCAACTCGGTGATCGCATCGGGGTCAGCCAGCGCCGGATTGCCACCATCGAAGCCTCCCCTGGTCGGGCCAGCTTTGATCAGCTTTCCCGGATTATCGCAGCGCTCGGCGGACGGCTGGCCATCGCCGATCTTCCGGCCAACACCACTGTGATCGCCCAGGCGAAAACCACCCAAACAACGCGTTCGGAAAAGGGGGACTGGTAACGTGGCCACCTCCTCCGCCCTCACGCTTTGGATGAATGGAATCCGGGTTGGAACATGGTCCATTTTAAGGAATCTTCACGTTTTGGAATACGATCCGGCATGGATCGAGTCGCCGGCCGGCCGGCCACTTTCGCTGTCGCTGCCCTTTACTCCGCGCAACGAGCCGATTCGCGGGGCGAAGGTGGAACACTACTTCGACAATCTGCTTCCTGACGCCGCTTCCATTCGCCGCCGTATCCGCACGAAGTTCGCCACTGGCTCCACCGAAGCCTTCGACCTTCTCAAGGCGATTGGCCGCGATTGTATCGGAGCCGTCCAACTTTTGCCCGATGGCGAAACACCCATTGGCTTTGACCGCATCGATGCCGAACCGCTCAGCGATCGTCGCGTCGAGGAACTGATTGCGGGAAGTCTATCGCCTGCGCGGATCATGGGACAGGACGACGGGAGCGACTTCCGCATATCGCTCGCTGGCGCACAGGAAAAAACAGCCCTCCTCTTTCACGACGGCCGGTGGTGTCGGCCTCGTGGCGCAACCCCGACTACACATATCTTGAAGCTGCCCCTCGGACTCATCGGTCATCTGCAAATGGACATGCAGGGTTCCGTGGAGAACGAATGGCTCTGCTCCCGCCTGATGCAGCACCTTGGCCTGAATACCGCGCGCTGCGAAATCCTGGAGTTCGGCAAGCGGAAGGTCCTCGCCGTTGAACGGTTTGATCGGCGTCTCCAGCGTTCGGGTTGGATCGCCCGTCTCCCCCAGGAGGATTTTTGCCAGGCCCTCGGCTTGCCGAGCACG